>NZ_JBEZDY010000020.1:65078-179691 GCF_040648555.1 Actinoplanes sp. NPDC049118 | reverse complement strand
GTTGATGGCGATTTTCACGGTGCCTTTGCTGCCGGCGGCGGGTTTGTCGTCGGTGCCGGCGTCGGAGGAGGCGCCGCCGCAACCGGCGATGCTCAACGTGAGGACGGCGACGGCCGCGGTAAGCCGATATCTCATGGGGTGGTTCCCTCGCAGGGTGAAGGCGTGCGGCGTGAAAGCTTGAGGTGGGGGTGGTTCGATGGCTGAGTACGGCACAGCCGCCGAGTCGCCGCCATAGATTGGTGCGTCTCGACACAGTGGTCAATGCCGCGGCGAGAGTTTAACCAGAGTGCAATAAGTGTTAACCGAGGCGCCGCGGGCGGGTTCCGGGCGTCCGGCCGCGTGCTGACCTGCGGGTACCGGCACGCGGGCCGCCGCGACGGCCCTCTTCGATATCGGTGGAATGGGCAGAATGATATGCCCGAGACCGGCGCGGATCGTTGCGCGCCGACGGGTCTACACGAGAGGGTCGGGGTCACGCCAACGGAGGTGCTTGTGGATCTGTCGCGGACTCTGACCGGCTTCGGCGCGGTGCTGCTCGCCGCCGCGCTCGTCTCGAACCCGGCGTCGGCCGCACCCGCCGACCCCCCGCCGGGCGCACCCTCGACGAGGGACTTCGGCAACGGTCCCGAGCGCAACGAGATCGCCGCGACCGCACCCGAGGCGAGCGCCGAGTCCGCGAGGTCCGCGCCGCTGGGCGCGCCGCCCGACAGCCGCTGGACGCCGAAGCGCCAGGGCTACCCGCGGCACACCGACCTGCGCGTCTACCCCGAGAACCCCGCGGACAAGTCGATCAAGCTCGGACTCCTTCCGTACCACGCGATCGCGCCCCGGTTGAACGCGCTGCAGGCGGCCTCCGACCGGGTCTCCGCCGAGGTGGTCGGTCACTCCGCCCTGGGCCGCGACCTGTACCTGGTCACGGTGACCGCACCGGAGTCCGCCGCCGAGGCGGCCCGCCAGGACCGCTGGCGTGCGCTGATCGAGGACGACCCGGGCGCCGCCCGGCGTGACCGGGCCCTTCGGCGCGGCTACAAGACCCCGGTGTGGATCAACGCAAACATCCACGGCGACGAGTGGGAGGGCACCGACGGCGCCATGCGCGTCATCGAACGGCTCGCCGCCGCCACCGACTCCGCCACCCGGCGCATGCTCAGCCGCACCCGGGTGTACGTGACCGTGACCAACAACCCGGACGGGCGGATCGCCGGGACCCGCGCCAACGGCGCCGGTTTCGACATCAACCGCGACCACGCGACCAGCTCGCAGCCGGAGTCCCGGGCCGTGCGCGACGTGGTGATCGCGACCCAGCCGTTCGTGATGCTCGACGAGCACGGCTACACCGGCACGACCCTGATCGAGCCGGCGACCCCGCCGCACGGCCAGAACTACGAGTACGACCTGTACATCAGGCACGCGCTGCCGAACGCCGAGGGCATGGAGGCCGCGATCCAGCGGCTCGGCCACCCCGAGACCGCGCGGGCCGACATCCCGTTCCGCGACTACGAGCCGGGGGACTGGGACGACTGGCCGCCGGTCTTCACCCCGATGTACGCGATCTACCAGGGCGCCGTCGGGCACACGGTGGAGATCCCCCTGCAGGTCAACCACGAGGCGTACGAGACGCTGCCGGTCGAGGAGCTACGCCGCCGCTCCTCGGTGAACACCGACGTCGCCGCGGCGACCATCGAGGCCGCGCTCACCTACGCCGACGCCAACCGCGCCGCCCTGCTCGCCGGCCAGATCGAGCAGTTCCGCCGCGGCTGGGCGGGCGCGCCGTCGCCGCGGATCCCGGACGGCTTCGTGGCGGGATTCGGCCCCGAGGACCGCTACTCGACGGTGTTCCCGCGCGCGTACGTCATCCCGGCCGGCGGCGCCCAGCGTTCCCCGGCCGCCGCGGCCCGGCTGGTCGACCATCTGGTCGCACACGACGTACGGGTGAGCAGGGCCCGCCGCGGCTTCGCCCTCGGCGGCCGCGCCTACCGCGCGGGCTCGTACATCGTCGACATGCACCAGCCCAAGCGCGGCCTGGCCAACGTGCTGCTCGAGGCGGGCCGGGACATCTCGGCCCTGGTACCGCAGATGTACGACATCTCCGGCTGGAGCCACCGACTGCTCTGGGGCGCCTCGGTCGACATCAGCGCCACGGCCCTGCCACGGGTCGCCACCACCGGGGTCAAGGTGGCGTCGCCGACCGGCGCCGTCTCCGCGGCTCGCGGCCGCGACCTGGCCCTGACCATGCGCGACGGCGCCGACGTGCGCGCCGTCAACGCGCTGCTCGACCTCGGCGTCGAGCTGCGCCGCGCCGACGCGGACACCGTCCTGGTGCCGGCCGGTGCGCGCCGCGAGGCCGAGGTCGTGGCGGACCGGTACGGCGTACGGTTCACCGCCGCGGCCCGCGGATCAACGGGCACCCCGTTCACGGCGCCGGTGATCGCGGCCGCGGTCTCGGCCGACGAGCTGTTCGCGCTGCGCGAGATGGGCTTCGAGGTGCGCACCGTCTCGACCGACCTGCTCAACGCGGGCGCGGAGCTGTCCGACGTCGACACCCTCGTGGTCTCCTCGGGGCTCTCGTACGCCCAGCTCAACGCGGCCGGCAAGGCCGAGGTCGACGAGTTGCTCGCGCGCGGCGGCGTGGTCACCCGGGGCCGGACCGGCGCGGCCTTCAACGCGGCGGCCGGGCTGCTGCCCGCGACCGCGGTGACCGGCCGCGGCGACGCCAACGGGGTCGTCGCGGTGCGCAACACCGGGGCGGTCGTCGGCGCCGGGTCGCCGCCGCACTCCTTCGTCTACTCGCCGATCTGGTTCACCGGCACCGGCTTCACGGTGGAGCAGCGCTACGACGCCGTACCGCTGATCGCCGGGCACTGGCTGCCGACCGCGCCGGGCGCCGGCGGCCCGGGCCAGGCCGCGGACCAGGCGGCGGTGATCTCGGGCGCCACGGCCAGGGGCGGCAGGGCGGTCGTCTTCGGCACCGAGCCGCTGTTCCGGGCGCATCCGAAGGGCCTCTACGCCGAGTTCGCCCGGGCCCTCTACTGGTCGGCGTCGTAGGCGCCGATCGCGCACCGTGCGCGGGACGCTATTCTTCGAGCCCGCGCACGGGAGGAACATCGTCATGTATGAGCAGCAGCCCTGGGGCCAGCCGCAGCAGCCCGGTCACCCGCCGCAGGGCAACGGCGGCGGCGCGATCGCGCTGACGCTGAAGTACCACCCGATCGCGTTCCTGCTCGGGCTCTTCAAGCCGCGGGTGGAGATCAACGGACACCAGGTACAGGGCGGCTGGACGCGCACGGTCCTGCCCGTGCAGCCGGGCCAGTACCACCTGCACGTGCACGTGCCGTACCTGCTCCCGCCCCGGATCGGCGTCGCGGACCTGGGCGTGACGGTGCACCCGGGGCAGACCGTCGAGCTCGAGTACCGGGCGCCGATGATCGCGTTCATGGCCGGGGCGCTCGGCGCGCCGCCGCAGAAGTACCCCGGCATGGCCGTCTCGATCGTGCTGCTCGTGGTGAGTCTCGTGATGCTGCTCTGCGTCTGCGGCGGCTTCCTCGTCGCGATGGCCGGCAGCGGCTCGAACGACCCGTACGGCCTGCCCGCCCTCGGCGACCTCCAGGCCGTAGTCGCCGCCCTGATGTCGCTGCTTCGCTGACGGGCGCTCATCAGGAGCGGGAGCCGGAGCCGCCGGTGACGTCGGTCGTGCTCTCGAGGTAGCTGAGCAGCGCCACGCGGTCGTTGGGATCGAGGTCGGCGAAGGCGGCGTGTGCGGTCGCCCAGGAGCGTTCGGTCGCGGCGGCGAGCAGGCCGATGATCGCCGCCCAGGCCAGCGAGACCAGGTGGAACATCCGGTCCTCGCGGAGCGACGGCAGGCGGCTCAGCTCGCCGAGCGCGTCGGTCGCGGCGTCGTCCGTGCGGGCCCGGCGGATCAGCTCGAGCAGGGCCCGGGCGCGATGCGGGTCGTTGCCGCGGGCCAGGGCCGTCAACTCCGGCACGGACATGTCGAGCACCGGCGGCGCGGGGGAGCGGACGATTGTCGTGCGCGCGCACCTGCGGGGATGGCGTGAAGCCCTCGGTGCACCGGTACGGGCGGCGAATGAACAGGCGGGGGGTCGCACTGTGTAGTTCATCGATCGTGCCTCACTGTGTGGTCAGGGTTCTCGTGTCGTGACGGCACCCCGCACGGGGGTGGATCGCGCGGGGTGCCGTCGGTTCCGGGTTCGCCGTCAGGCGAAGCGGGCGGCGATCCAGTTGGCGACCTGGCCGGTCGTGGCGAAGACGGCCTGGTCGTGGTTCGCCCCGTCGACCGCCACGAAGTCCACGGGCTGGGTCTGGTAGCCGGTGAGCTGGTCCAGCAGCGGTCCCGCGGTGAGGCCGTACGGCACGGCCTCGTCGTCGGTGCCTTGGATCAGCAGGACGGGCGCGGTCGGCGCGCTCTGCGCCGGGTCGTCGTTGGCGGCGAGCTGGTCGACCACCGGCTGCGGCAACGCGCCGTCGACCAGCAGCTCCTCCGCCGTCAGGGTCTCGTAGGCGGCGAGGATCTCGTAGAGGCAGCCGCTCTGCAGCACACCCGTCCGCTGCTTGGCCGGCGCCGCCAGCACGGAGTTCGGGTCGAAGGACGGGTTGACGGCGTTGAGCCCGTACAGGCCCATCACCAGGTAGCCCTGGCCCGGGGTGCCCGGGATCAGCGGGGCGAAGATCTGCACGTTGGACACCGGTGCGATCGCCGACACGCCCTTGAGCACCAGGGCGCCGTCGTAGGCGGGGGCGATCTGGCCGGCGAAGAGGGCACCCTGCCCGCCCTGCGAGTGGCCGTCGACCGCGTACTGCGTGGTGAGCTTGCTGTCGAGGTTGCGCGCCGCCTTGACGCTGTCGATCATCGCGCGGGCCTCGCTCAGCCCGACCAGGTACGGGTGTGCTCCCGGCGTGCCCAGGCCCGGGTAGTCGGGTGCCGTGACGGTCCAGCCCTTGCCCAGCAGGGCCGCGATCGCCGCCCGCGCCTCGGGCCAGAACACGGCCTGGCTGGCCGACGGCGCGCACTTGTCGGCCAGCCCGGTCGTGCCGTGACCCCACACCACGGTCTTGTTCTTCCTGTTGTTCTTCGGCGTCAGAACCAGGCCGGTGGCGGTGGCCGTTCCGCCGCCCAGGGCGGTGGTCGTGTACGCGATGCGCTTGCCGGTCGCCAGCGGCGACAGCTCCGCCGGCAGGGTCGCCGTGCCGGCGACGAGGACGGTGCCGGGTGCGATGGCCGCGGCGGCCGGGCCGCCGACGAAAAGGAGAATTGCGGCGCAGACGAGTGCGACATTAATGGCGGCCACCCATTTGAGCAGGGCAGAGTTCACTATCGGTCCCTTTCAGGGCTGGGTTTCTCGGGCACGGGGCAGCCCGGAAGGAATGACGAAATGGAGTGAAAAAACAGGTCAGGCGAAATGATCGGCGATGCGCCGCAGTGCGGTGATGGTCTCGAGATCGCGGCGTTCGTCGTCCTGGGTGGGCCAGGCGCTGCACTTGACGATCACGATGTCGGCGCTCGGGTCGACGAAGAGGTACTGGCCGTGCACGCCGAGCCCGGTGAAGGCCTGGAAGGCGCTGTCGCCCAGCGTCCACCACTGGTTGGAGTAGCCGTAGTGCGGGTAGCCGCTCGGGCCGAGCGAGCCGACCGCGACCTGGGGCAGGTCGCTGCCGCGGCTGCGGCGGACCCACTCGCGGGGCACGATCTGGATGCCGTCGGCGACCCCGTCGTTCGCCATGAGCAGGCCGAGGCGGGCGACGTCGCGCGCGGTGGCGTTGAACGAGCCGGCGCCGATGGCCGTGCGCGGGTGCGCCCGGGTGAGCCAGTAGTAGGCGTCGCGGTCGGCGCCGATGAAGCGCCACAGGCGCTTGGCGGCGTACTCCGCCAGCGTGGTCCCGGTCGCGGCCTCGAGCACCCAGCCGAGGATCTGTGCGTCGAACGTCGAGTAGTTGAAGCGCTCGCCGGGCGCGGCCGTGCGCGTCGCCGAGCGGATCACCTGGGCGACGTCGCCGCCGCCCAGGATGGCCTGCTCGAAGCGCTTGATGCCGCTGCCCGGCACGTCCCACATCTCGGGGTCGCCGACGCCGCTGGTCATGTCGAGCAGCTCGGCCAGGGTGGTCTCCTCGTATGCCGTGCCGAGGAAGTCGGGACGGTAGTCGGTGACCCGGTCCTTGATGCTGCCGATGGCGCCGTCGGCCAGGGCGATGCCGACCAGCATCGAGGTCACCGACTTGGAGATGCTGAACAGCTGCATGCGGGTGCGCGGCCCGGCGAACGCGCCGGGGTAGGCCTCGTGCACGATCTCGCCGTGGTGCAGGACGACGAACGCCGTCGTGAACGTGCGGCGGTGCAGGTCGCTCAGCGTGTGGTCGGCGTCGGCGAAGCGGTAGGTCAGGTCCAGCGGGTCGGGGCTCAGCGGCAGCGGGCGGTGCGGGCCGCCGCGTGCCACGCGCTCGGTCGGCATCAGCCAGTTCATGTGGGTGAACGTCCACTCGTTGAACGGCCGACGCATGATCAGGTCGCCCTGCCGGCCCCACCACGAGGGCTCCGCGGCGGTCACCACCGCGTGTCGTGCGGTCGTGCTCGTCATGTCGGTCCCCCGAATTCGTCTGTGGTGTGTTCGCCCTCCGTGTCGCGGTCGGCCGGGCGCGCTCTCGCCGAGATCTCCTCGAACGCCTCGCGGAGCGTCTTGCCGCTGGGCGCGCCCGCCGGCTCCAGACAGCTGTTGAGGATGGCGATCACGGCCAGGCCGGCCAGGTTGCCCGCGGGCCCGTCGCCGGCGACGCCGGAGCTCGGATCGCCGAGATTGCGGATGGCGAAGCCCTCGGTGATCGCGGCGAGCATGTTGGCGAACTGGTCGAGGGTCACGCCCTTGCGCAGCTGGAAGCCGCGGGCCGCGATCGTCTGCTCGTAGATCTTCTTCCACGGGTCCAGGGCGCCGTCGTAGTTGCTGGAGATCGCGTCGTGAATGCCGTCGTTGCGGTGCGCGGTGGCGACCATCAGCAGCTGCAGCCGGAACAGCGGCATGCGGCAGATCGCCTGCAGTTCGTGGTAGATGGCCCGGTCGAGCGCGTCGGTGAAGGAACCGTCGGCTATCAGCCAGGTGCCCCGGGTCTCGAACTCCGCGTTGTACTGCGGGTCGTAGTTCATGTCGTGGAAGAGGAAGGCCAGCAGGTCGTTGAGGTAGTCGTCGTGGCAGGCCCAGGTGGAGCGGTAGGGCCCGTCACCCTTCTGGCGCAGGAAGGGCGGCTCCAGGTTCTCCATCTCGCGCGACAGCGCGCGCTCGCTGAGGAAGCGGATGCCGGACCAGTACGGCTTACGACCGCTCTCGGCGGCGGCGGCCGTGGCGGCGTCGTCGCCACCGAAGTGCTGCTCGATCAGGTTGGCGCCCGCCTTGAGGTACGAGGCCACCTTCGGCGAGTTGACGAGCGCGACCCGGGTCGCCTCCCGGATGCCCTTGACCCGCGTGACGATGCCAGAAAAGTCCTGATCATAGGGGAAGGGCAGATCCTTCTTGCCGTACGTCATGAGTCGATTGTTGCCCGATTCGGGGCCGATTCAAGTGCGCACGTGCGTAGTACTCGGAGTCTAGGCCTCGTGAATTGGCCGAGGGGCGAAATTGTGACGTCGAGTGAGCAAGCTATGACGGAGAGATGACATTTATTCGAGCGATGTGCGGGCGATCGCACGCTCGGTGAGGCTGCCGAGCCAGAGCGTGTCGCCATGCTGGCGGACGCCGGTCGTCATCACGTACCGGCCGGCCGGGCCGTGCAACGTGCGCAGCACGGTGCCGTCGGAGTCGACCAGGGCGGCGATCGTGTACGGCAGCGGCTGGGGCTGCAGGCGGGTCGGCAGCACCGCCGCGATCCGCCGCAGGTGCGGATGGGGCAGCAGCCTCTCGGCGATCGCGACCCGCGGGCTGGCCAGCGCGATCCAATATGTGCCGTCGCCGACCGAGGACATGTTGTCCGGGTACGCGGGCAGGTCGCCGAGGTCCCGGACGGCGCCGCCCGGCAGCGAGAGGCGCACCAGCCGGTGCGACACCGTCTCGCACACGAGCAGCGCGTCCTCGTCCGGCGTGAGAGCCACCCCGTTGGGGAAGTGGAAGCCCTCGGCCACCACGGCCGTGCGGCCGGTACCGGGGTCGTAGGCGAGTACGCGGCCGTTGGGCCGGTGTTCCAGCAGGTCGCGACGCCAGTGCGAGACCGGGAAACGGTTCGAGCTGTCGGTGAAGTAGACGACGCCGTCGGCCGCGACGGCGGCGTTGTTGCACAGCAGGATGCGGCTGTCGCCGGCCCGGTGCGCCAGGTCGGTGACGGTGCCGTCGCCGGTGATCCGCAGCAGGCCCCGGTAGGCGTCGCAGACGATCAGGCTGCCGTCGCGCGGATCGACCTCGATGCCCAGCGGCCGGCCGCCGGTGTCGGCGAGCAGTTCGGGCTGGGCTCCGGCGTGCGCGTCGGGCTGCCAGCGCCAGACGCGCCCGTCCTCCGTACCGGAGTAGACGTGGCCCTCGGGGCCGACCGCCACGTCCTCCGGGCCGTGACCGGGCACCGCCAGCAGCTCGACGTCGTCGAGGCGGGTGTCCGCCGGCGCCCACGCACCGGTGAGCGGCGGCGGGGTGGTGGCCGGCAGCTTCACGGGCCGGATGAGCCACGGCGCGGGCGGGCGCGGAATCGTCATCCGACCATTTTGTCCTGTCCCGCCCCGGCGTCAATGATCGGCGGACGGTGGCGCCGCCCGGGCCGCTCCCCGGGGGAGAAGACGGGGGAAACCCTGATCGCAATGTCGGGGCCCGCGCCCCGAATGTCCGGTGCCCCGCCGGGCCGGCGCCGGGTACGTGCGTTTTGCCGCATACCGCTGTCGCCTATCCGTCCGCCGTCCGCCGGCGTCGGGATCAGGGGTCCACGCGGGTACAGCCCGGATGTTCACAGCCCGGGCGCTGCCTACGTTCAGGTCCGACCCAGAAACCAGCGACCGTAGGAGGCCCGTGATGGGCAGGCGACCGGTGACCGTACGCGTGGCGAGATGGAGCGCCGAACACCCGTGGCGCGCACTCGCGCTGTGGGTGGTCTTCGTGGCGGTGTGCTTCGTCGGCGGCAACGCCGCGGGTCTGCAGGAGGCCACCGCCGAGGACATGGCGGTCGGCGAATCCGGGCGGGCCTCCGTGCTGATCGAGAACGGCGCGTTCGGCGACGAGCCGGCGATCGACAACGTCCTGATCACCTCCAGGACCGGACCCCTCGACTCCGCGGCCGCGAAGGCCGCCGCGACGGACGCGGCGACGCGGCTGCGCGGCGTGCCCGGGGTGGCGGGGGTCGGCGACCCGGTGCCGGCACGCGACGGCTCCGCGCTGCTGCTCCCGGTCACCATGAGCGGCGACCCCGGCACGGCGTCCGACCGCGTCGAACCGCTGCGCGCGGCCACCGCCCAGGTGCAGACCGCGCACCCCGCGCTGCGGGTGGAGCAGGTCGGCGGCCCGTCGATCGGCAAGGCCCTCGACGACACCCTCGGCGCCGACTTCAAGCGCGCGGAGCTGCTCAGCCTGCCGGTCACCCTGGCCATCCTGATCATCGCGTTCGGCGCGCTGATCGCCGCCGGCGTGCCGGTGCTGCTGGCGCTCTCGTCCGTGGCCGCCGCCATCGGTCTCTCCACCCTGGCCTCGCATCTGGTGCCGGCCAGCGACTCGACCAGCAGCGTCATCCTGCTCATCGGCATGGCCGTCGGCATCGACTACTCGCTCTTCTACGTCCGGCGGGAACGCGAGGAACGCGCCAAGGGCCGCGGGCACGTCGACGCCGTGGAGATCGCGGCGGAGACCTCCGGCCACGCGGTCGTCGTCTCCGGTACGGCGGTCGTCATCGCGATGTCGGGCCTCTTCCTCGCGGGCGACGCCATCTTCTCGTCCCTCGCGGTCGGCTCGATCCTCGTCGTCGCCGTCGCGGTGATCGGATCCCTCACGGTCCTGCCGGCCCTGCTAGCCAAGCTCGGGCGCTGGGTGGACCGGCCGCGCGTCCCGTTGCTGTGGCGCCTCACCGCCCGCCGCACCGGCCCCGGATGGTTCTGGCCGTTCGTGCTGCGCCCTGCGCTGCGCCGGCCGCTGCCGACGCTGCTGGTGAGCGTCGGGCTGCTGCTCGCCCTGGCCGCACCGGCGCTGGGCATGCAGCTCAAGTTCCCCGGCACCGAGGACCTGCCCCGGACCACCCCGGCGATGCAGGCCTACGACCGGCTGGCCGCCGCGTACCCGAGCAACGGCACCAGCCACCTCGTCGCCGTGCAGGCGCCCGCGGCGCAGGCCGCCGCCGTCGGGGCGGCCCTGAGCGGCCTGGCCACCCGCGTCGGGGGCGACCCGCTGTTCGCGCCCGTCGAGAAGTCCGGACCGGAGATCGAGGTGTCGCCCGACCGGCGGGTGAGCGTCCTGTCGATCGCCACGCCGTTCTCCTCGCGCAGCGACGAGGCCGGCCGGTCCCTGCACCGGCTGCGCGACGAGGTGCCGGCCGCGCTGGCCGGCATACCGGGCGTCTCCTACGCGGTCGGCGGCGACGTCGCCGCGAGCGAGGACTACGCGGCGCACATCTGGCGCAAGCTGCCGGTCGTCGTCCTGTTCGTACTGGTGCTGACGTTCCTGGTGATGGCCTGGACCTTCCGCTCGGTGGTCGTCGCGCTCACCTCGATCCTGCTCAACCTGCTCTCGGCCGCCGCCGCGTACGGCCTGCTGGTCCTGGTCTTCCAGCACACCTGGGCCGAGGGGCTGCTCGGCTTCACCTCGATGGGCGCGATCGTCACCTGGCTGCCGCTGTTCCTGTTCGTGGTCCTGTTCGGCCTGTCCATGGACTACCACGTGTTCGTGGTGAGTCGGATCCGCGAGGCGGTGCTGCGGGGCGTGCCGAACCGCCAGGCCGTCGCCGAGGGCATCACCGGCTCGGCCGGCGTGGTGAGCAGCGCCGCGATCGTCATGGTGGCGGTCTTCTCGATCTTCGCCACGCTGAGCACTATCGACATGAAGCAGCTCGGCGTCGGCCTGGCCGCGGCGATCCTGCTCGACGCGACGATCATCCGGGCGGTGGTGCTGCCGTCGCTGATGACGCTGCTCGGCCCGGCGAACTGGTGGGCGCCGCGCTTCCTGCGGGGCCGCGGCCGGCACGCCGCGCCGGGCGTACCCGGCGCCGGGGACCGCATGCCGGAGCCGGAGCTGGTCCGCGCCGGCTGACCGGCCCGGCCACGGCCGCCCCCGGGAACGTTCCCGGGGGCGGCCGCGTGGTGGGTCGGACTTCTACGTGGCCCGGGCCGAGCGGCTCCTGCTGCCGGCGCTGCGGGCCTGCGGGCGCCCGGCCACGGTGGTCAACCGGGCCGGGCGGGTGGTGGTGTCGACGCTGCCCGAGCACGTGACGGGGTCGCTGGTCCGGTCGTTCCCGGCGGGCTGGGCCCGGCGCGACGGCAGCGACGTGGCGTTCAGCGTTTTCGTCCGCGGGTGACCCTAGCCGGCCTCGAGCTGGATGTAGTCGAGGTCGCCGGCGTAGTAGTCGCAGCCGACGTCGATCTGGTCGCAGTCGGCCTTCCCGCCGATCGTGACCGGCCACGAGTTCGCGATCGTGCCGGTCCAGCCGGCCTTGCGCGCCACGACCGTTCCGTCGACCGTCATCGTCAGCCCGGATCCGTTGCGGTTGCAGCGCACCGTGTGCCAGCGGCCGTCGTTCAGCCGGGTCGGCGAGCGCACCAGGACCGAGTCGAACGAGCCGCGGAACAGGCACTCCGCGATGCCACCGGGGATCTGCATCTTGAAGTTGCCGCCGCTGACCGTCGCCTGGCCCTTCTGGACGATGTTGCCGAACTTGTGCGTGGTGCGGAGCCGGACCGTCATGGTGAAGTCGCGGTTGCCCGGATCCAGGTTGGCGGAGTCGCCGACGGTCACCAGGTGCCCGGGGTGCGTCGGCGGGGAGTCGGGCTCCAGGCGGTCGAATCGGTAGCCGGTCGCGCCCAGCACCTGGATGCCCGTGCCGACCTCGAGGCCGATCCGGCCGTTGAGCCGGTTTCCGCTGCTGTCCACCATGGTCCGGGAACCGGACCACTCATTCATGTTCCACATGGCCACCGGGCGGCTCCACGTGGCCGCCGGGCGGTTCGCGGCGGTCACCGGCCGGTTCCGGGCGGCGTCAGCCGTCGGCGCCGTACCCACCAACACGGATACCGCCGCCATCGCGACGGTCAACGAGCGCCGACTCTTCACGGTTACCCCATCCTTCGAAGCAGATCAGATCATGCTAATCAGCATCGTTCAGGCAAAGGTCATATTGAATAACGAATCGCCCGGACGGGCGGACGAATTCGCGATGATTATTCGACAGATATGGATTGATGGGTGTTGCGTAGGGTCGGGTGCCACTACTATCCGTGTCTTCTGTGTTGCTCAGAGTCCGGTGGGAGCGCGGCGATGGCAGACACCAGGCAGTCCGGCACGGCGCGGTCCTATCCGTTCGGCGTTCCCGACCGGCTCAATCTCGACCCCCTCTACGCGCGGCTGCGCACGCAGGAACCGATCACCCGGGTCCGGCTCCCGTTCGGCGAGGAGGCCTGGCTCGCCACCCGTCACGCCGACGTCAGGACGGTGCTCGGCGACCCCCGGTTCAGCCGCGCCGCCGGCGTCGTGCGCGACGAGCCCCGCACCACCCCGCAGCGGGTCGGCACCGGCATCCTCGCGATGGATCCGCCCGCGCACAGCCGGCTGCGGCGCCTGGCCGGCAAGGCCCTGACCGCGCGCCGGGTGGAGCAGCTGCGCCCCGCCACCGCCGAGATCGCGAACGACCTCGTCGACGCCATGGCCGCGGCCGGGCCGCCGGTCGACCTGGTCGGGGCCTTCTCCACCCCGCTGGCGGTACGGGTGATCTGCCGCCTGTTCGGCGTGCCCGACGCCGACCAGGGTCTGTTCGGCACCTGGTCCGAGGCGACCGTCTGGACCACGTCGCTGCCGCCCGACCGGGTCATGGAACACCTGGGCAGCCTGCACGCCTACCTGGCGGGACTGATCGCGCAGCGCCGCAACGCGCCGACCGGCGACCTGATCGGCGCGCTGGTGCAGGCCCGCGACACCGGCGACGACCGGCTCAGCGAGCCGGAGATGGTCGAGCTCGCCGCCGGGCTGCTCGCCGCCGGCCACGAGACCACGGTCACCCAGATCTCCAACTTCGTCTACGTGCTGCTCACCAACCCCGGGCAGCTCGCGCTGCTGCGCTCGCGCCCCGATCTGGTACCCGCGGCGGTGGAGGAGCTGCTGCGCTACGTGCCGCTGGGCGCGGCGGCGTTCGCCCGGTACGCCACCGAGGACCTGACCCTCGGCGGGGTGCGGATCCGCGCCGGCGACCCGGTGATCGGCGCGCTGTCGTCGGCGAACCGTGACGGCGCGGTCTTCGCGGACCCGGACGCCCTCGACATCACCCGCGGCGCCAACCCGCACTTCGGCTTCGGGCACGGCGTGCACCAGTGCATCGGCGCGCAGCTCGCCCGGATGGAGCTGCAGGTTGCGCTGCAGACGCTGCTCGGCCGCGCGCCCGCGCTGGCACTCGCGGTCGACGAGAAGGAGCTGGAGTGGAAGTCCGGCCTGCTGGTCCGGGGTCTGCGCGCCCTTCCGGTGACGTGGTGATCGTGCCCGGGTCCGTCGACCGTCCACTGTGCAGAGACGGCGCGGCGCCGTGCCGTAGAGTCGGTAGCCGTTCGGTACGACGAAGCACCCGGTGACGAGGAGTCGGCCCCAATGAACAGCGAAGACGACGTCGAGGCCACGGTGGCGAAGATCGACCAGCTGGTGCCGCACTCCGCCCGGGTGTGGAACTACTGGCTCGGTGGCAAGGACAACTTCCAGTCCGATCGCCAGGTCGGCGACCAGTTCGCCGATCTCTACCCCGACATCACGGTGGTGGCCCGCAGCTCGCGCGGCTTCCTGACGCGGGCCGTCACGTTCCTGGCCGCCGAGTGCGGCGTCCGGCAGTTCCTCGACATCGGCACCGGCCTGCCGACGGTGGACAACACCCACCAGGTCGCGCAGGCCGCGGCCCCCGAGGCCCGGATCGTGTACGTCGACAACGATCCCATGGTCCTCGCGCACGCCCGGGCGCTGCTGACCGGCACCCCGCAGGGCGCCACCGAGTACCTCGACGCCGACCTGCACGACCCCGGCAAGATCCTCGAACTGGCCGGGCGTACCACGCTGGACTTCTCGAAGCCGGTCGGGCTGATCCTGATGAACATCCTCGGCCACGTCTCCGACCTGGCGGAGGCGCAGTCGATCGTGGCGCGCCTCGTCGGTGCCCTGCCCTCCGGCAGCTACCTCGTCACCGCGGACGGCACCAACGTGCTCGACAAGGAGGCCTTCGAGGAGGCCATCGGGGTGTGGAACGCCAACGCGCCACTCTCGTACCACCTGCGCACGCCCGAGGAGTTGTCGACCTTCCTCACCGGGCTCGAGGTCGTCGAGCCGGGGCTGGTCCCGTGCGCCCGCTGGCGCCCCCGCGCACACGCCGCCCTGGAGGACCTGCGCGAGGTCGACGAGTTCGGTGCGGTCGCCCGCAAGCCTTAAGGCGCGTGTCCCGCTCCCGCGCCGGCGAACTTGACACGATCGGCCGACTCTGCATCCGTTGCCCCGAACAGCTCTCGCGTATCGCCTGTTCAGGTTGGTAACATGCCGCGGATCGTGGCCAGGGCTCGGTGGGAACGCCGGGCTGTCAGCAACATCGCCGGTGCATCCGAACGCCTCGGGACCCACATCCCGTCGGCGTGAAGTCACCGCGGCGACCCGTACCAACGGAGGTCTCCTGTGACTGACAATCGGATGAAGGACCGTGTGAAAGTGATGCTGGGTACGTCGCCCGACGGGGCAACCTCGGAGCACGCGCTGGTTTCCGCCACGCCGATGCCCGGCCTGCCGAACCAGGCGCTGCAGGTGCTCACGATGGCCCAGCGCACCGCCGAGGAGCACGTCGCCACCGCGCACCAGGAGGCCGACAAGATACGCACGGACGCGCTGGCCGCCGCCGAGCAGATCGCCCGGGACGCGCAGATCCATGCGCACAACGTGCGCCGCGAGGCGGACAAGGTGCTCTTCGACGCCCGCGCGGCCTCGGAGCAGAACGCGCGGGAGGCCCGGGCCGCCGCCGAGGAGGCGCAGCGCCACGCCGACAAGATCGTCGCGGAGGCCCAGGCGCGGGCCGACGGGATCGCCGCGGAGGCGCGGGCGAACTCCGAGCACCTGCGGGTGCAGGCGCAGCAGCGCTACGACGACGTCGTGGGCAGCCTCGGCAACAAGCGCGAGGCGCTGCAGGAGCAGATCGAGGCGCTGGAGCAGTTCGACCGCGAGTACCGCGGCCGGCTCACCTCGTTCATGCAGGGCCAGCTGCGGGCGCTCTGGGTCGACCAGCCCCAGGTGACCGGCGAGCTGGAGAACCCCGAGGACTCCCGCCCGGGTCGCCACGGCACGGTGAGCACCGACGAGCCCGCTCCGGCGCTTCGCCAGGAAGCGGTGACCGAGCCCCAGCCCGAGGCTGAGGCTGAGGCCCGGGAGGAGCCCGAGGCGGAGGAGTAGGCGACCGCTACCGGGAGAGCAGCCGCTTCTGGACCTTTCCCATCGCGTTTCGGGGCAGCTCCGGCACGAAGCGGATCTCCCGGGGCCGCTTGTGCGCCGACAGCGTGCGCGCGACGAAACCGATCAGCTCGTCGGCGCTCACCGCGTCACCCACCACGTACGCGGTGACCTGCTCGCCGAGGTCGTCGTGCGGCGTGCCGATCACCGCGGCCTCCCGTACCCCCGGGTGGGCGAGCAGCGCGTCCTCGACCTCGCCGGCGCCGATCCGGTAGCCGCCGCTCTTGATCATGTCGGTCGAGCGGCGGCCGACGATCCGGTGCCGGCCGTCCGGCGCGACGCAGGCGATGTCGCCGGTGCGGAACCAGCCGTCGGCGCCCAACGACCGGGCGGTGACCTCGCTCTGGCCGAGGTAGCCGTCGAACAGCATCGGGCCGCGTACCCACAGCTCGCCGATGGACTCGCCGTCGGCCGGAACCTCCCGACCCTCGTCGACCACGCGCGTGCCGGCGCCCGCGACCGCGGTGCCGACCTGCCCCGGACGCCGATCGGGGTCGTCGGACCGGTTACTCACCGTTATCAGGGTCTCGGTCATGCCGTACCGCTCCACCGGCTGGTGACCCGTGAGTTCCCGCATCCGCTCGAACACCGGTACCGGCAGGGCCGCGCTGCCGGACACCAGCAGCCGCGCGCCGGACAGCCGGGCGGCGGCCGCGGGCTGTGCGCAGATCCGGGACCAGACCGTCGGCACGCCGAAGTAGAGGCTCCCGCCCGCCGCCGCGTACGCCTCGGGGCTCGGCCGTCCGGTGTGCCGCAGCCGGTTGCCGACCCGCAGGGCCCCGAACACGCCCAGCACCAGCCCGTGCACGTGGAACAGGGGCAGGCCGTGCACGAGCACGTCGTCGGGGTGCCAGGCCCAGGCGTCCGCGAGCGCGTCGAGGCCGGCCTCGACGGCCCGGTGCGAGAGCACCGCGCCCTTCGGCGCCCCGGTGGTCCCGCTGGTGTACATGATCAGTGCGGTCGCCTCCGGCGGCGGCGCCGGATAGCTGCCGGCGGAGGTGCGTTGCAGGTCGATCGGCACCGTGCGCAGGGCGGCCGGCCGGTGGCCGGCGCCGGCGAGCAGCAGCTCGGCGCCGGAGTCGCGCAGGATGTGTGCCGTCTCCGCCTCACCCGAGTCGGGCGGCAGCGGCACCACGGCGGCGCCGCCGAGCAGCGCGCCGACCATCGCCACCACCGTCTCGGCGGTCGCGGTCGCGTGCACCGCGACGACCGGCGCGCCCGCGACGTCGTCCGCGACGGCCGTCGCCGTGGCGAGCAGCCGTTCGGCGGAGAGCGTCTGGGTGCCGATCCGGATCGCCTCGCCGCCGGACATCGTGGGCCGGGTCAGACCGGCGATCAGTCGCATGACGCGAGGCTACGCCCGGCGCGCATGCCGGCGTGCACCGCGCGGCCTCGCACCGGATCATCCTCTGAGGATGAGGCTCGCCCGCGGCGGGCAGATGAAGGTAGCCCGTGAACCCCGGACATCTAGGAGGCGGCCTTGGTGGCCGAGTCAGTAGAAGCCGCGGCCGTGGCCGATGCCGGGCGCCCGCCCGCGCCCGGCATGGTCTGGATACCCGGCGGGACGTTCCTGATGGGCTCCGACCACCACTATCCGGAGGAGGCGCCCGCACACCGGGTCGGCGTCGACGGCTTCTGGATCGACCGGACCACGGTCACCAACCGCCAGTTCGCCCGCTTCGTCGCCAGGACCGGCTACGTGACCGTCGCCGAGCAGGCACCGGACCCGGCCGACTATCCCGGCGCGAAACCGGAACTGCTGGTGCCGGCGTCGACCGTGTTCCGGTCCCCGGCGCACCCCGTCGACCTGCGCGACCACTACAACTGGTGGAGCTACGTGCCCGGTGCCGACTGGCGGCACCCGCAGGGGCCGGGCAGCTCGATCAGGAAGCGGCCGGACCACCCGGTGGTGCACGTCGCCTGGGACGACGTCGAGGCGTACGCGCGGTGGGCCGGAAAGGAGCTGCCGACCGAGGCCGAGTGGGAGTTCGCCGCCCGCGGCGGGCTGGACGGCGCCGAGTTCGCGTGGGGCGACGAGTTCACCCCGGGCGGCGTCTGGATGGCCAACACCTGGCAGGGCGACTTCCCGGTCCGGAACCTCAAACAGGACGGGTACGAGGGGACCGCGCCGGTGGGCATGTTCGCGCCGAACGGCTATGGGCTGATGGACATGATCGGCAACGTCTGGGAGTGGACCACGGACTGGTACCGGTCCCATGCGGAGTCCTCGCACTCCTGCTGCACCGGCGAGAGCCCGCGGGGCGGGGACCGGGAGCGGAGTCACGACCCCGGGCTGCCACACGTCCGCATCCCCCGCAGGGTGATGAAGGGCGGCTCGCATCTGTGCGCGCCGAACTACTGCCGCCGCTACCGCCCGGCCGCGCGGATGCCCCAGACCATCGACACGGGCACGTCCCACCTCGGCTTCCGCTGCATCGTCAGGCGCTAGCGGCGACGGCGACCGTGTCACGGCGGGTGCCGGCCCGGCCCGGGTAGGCCGGTGCACGCCGCCGCGGCCGGTGAGGGCCGGCCGCGGCGACGATGATGGCAGGGCCGCGCGGAACGCGGCGCCCGCCTATCGCGCCGCGGTCACCGAGGCCGGCGGGGTGAAGCGGTCGCCGTAGAGCTTGGCCAGCTCGCACGCGCGGGCCGCGAAACCCGCCGGTCCTCCCGGATACTGCCGGACGTAGCGCAGCACCCCGCCCGTCCAGGCCGGGAAGCCGATGCCGAGCAGCGAGCCGATGTCGCCGTCCGGCTCCGAGCGCAGCACACCCTCGTCGAGGCAGCGCAGTGCGTCCAGCGACTCGGCGAACAGCAGCCTCTCCTGCAGGTCGGCGAGGGGTACCGCGCGGCCCTCGTCGGTCGCCATCTCGGCCAGGCCGCTCCAGAGCCGGCCGCGCCGGCCGTTCTCGTAGTCGTAGAAGCCGCGGCCCGCCGCCCGGCCCGAGCGGCCGAGGCCGTCCAGCAGGTCGACGACGCCGTGCGACGGCAGGGCGACGAAGTCGGCGCCCTGCGCCGCCTCGAACTGGCGGCGGATGCGCCTCATCAGGGTCAGCGAGACCTCGTCGGCCAGCGCCAGCGGGCCGGTCGGATAGCCCGCCTGCAGCGCCGCCTGCTCGATCGACGGCGCCGGGACGCCGTCGGCCAGCATGCCGATCGCCTCGTCCAGGAAGCGGCCGATCACCCGGCTGGTGAAGAAGCCGCGGCCGTCGTTGACCACGATCGGGGTCTTGCCGAGCCGCCGGCCCAGGTCGAAGGCGCGGGCCAGGGCCGCGTCGCCGGTCTGCCCGCCGACCACGATCTCCAGCAGCGGCATCTTCTCGACCGGGGAGAAGAAGTGCATGCCGATGAAGTCCGCCGGCCGGGCGACGCCCGCCGCCAGGCCGGTGATCGGCAGCGTCGAGGTGTTGGACGCGAGCAGGGCGCCCGGCGCCAGCACCGGCTCGATCTCGGCGAACACCGCGCGCTTGAGCTCGGGGTCCTCGAAGACCGCCTCGATGACCGCGTCGCAGCCCGCCAGCGCGGCCACGTCCGCGGTGGTCGTGATCCGCGCCAGGACCGCGGCGGCCCGTTCCGGGGCGAGCCGGCTGACCAGCTTCTCCGCGTGGGCGCGGCCGCGCGCGGCCGCCTCCTCGGTGACGTCCTTGAGCACGACGTCGAGGCCGGCCCGGGCGCACGCGTACGCGATACCGGCGCCCATCATCCCCGCGCCGAGCACCGCCACCCGGGTCGTCGGGGCGACCTCGACGTCCGGCCGGCCCGCACCCCCGTTGACGGTCTTCAGGTCGAAGAAGAACGCGCCGATCATGTTCTTGGCGACCTGGCCGGTGAGCAGGGTGACCAGGTGCCGGGTCTCGATCGTGAGCGCGGTGTCGACGTCGACCTGCGCGCCCTCGACCGCGGCGGCCAGGATCGCCTCGGGTGCCGGCATCCGGTTGCCCTTGAGCTGCTTGCGCAGGTTCGCGGGGAACGCCGGCAACTGCGCGGCCAGCGACGGGCTCGCGGGCGTGCCGCCGGGCATCCGGTAGCCGGGCCGGTCCCACGGCTGGGCCGCGTCCGGGTGCTCGGCGATCCAGGCGCGGGCCGCGGCGAGCAGTTCGCCGGGGGTGGCCACGACCGCGTCGACGAGCCCGGCCGTGAGGGCGTCGGCGGGACGGAACTGCCGCCCGGTCAGCAGGACGGTGGTCAGGGCCGTGGCCAGGCCCATCATCCGTACGGTCCGGGTGACGCCGCCCGCGCCCGGCAGCAGGCCGAGGGTGACCTCCGGGAAGCCCAGCCGCGAGCCGCCGGCGTCGAGGGCGACGCGGTGGTGGCAGGCCAGCGCGATCTCGAGGCCGCCGCCGAGCGCGGAGCCGTTGATCGCCGCGACCACCGGGCGGCCCAGGGTCTCCAGCCGGCGCAGGTCGCCCTTGATGGTGGCGAGCAGCGCGGTGACCGCGGGGGCGTCCGCGGGCGTCACGTTGATCATCTCGGGCAGGTCGCCGCCGGCGAAGAACGTCTGCTTCGCGCTCGTGACGATGACACCGGTGACGGAGTCGCGTTCGGACTCCAGCCGGTCGACGGCCGCGGTCATCGAGGCCGCGTACGCGCGGTTCATGGTGTTCGCGGACTGATCGGGGTCGTCGAGGGTGAGCGTGACGACGCCGTCCGGGTCGCGGTGATACGCGATCGTGGCGGTCATGACAGTGTCTCCTTCGTCGTGCCGGCTGCTCTCGGTCACGACACACGCTCGATGATGGTCGCGACGCCCATGCCGCCGCCGATGCAGAGGGTCACCAGGGCCCGGCGCAGGTCGCGGCGTTCCAGCTCGTCCAGGACGGTGCCGACGAGCATGGCGCCGGTGGCGCCGAGCGGGTGGCCGAGCGCGATCGCCCCGCCGTTGACGTTTACCTGCTCCGGGTCCAGGCGCAGGTCGCGGATGTACTTGAGCACCACCGCCGCGAAGGCCTCGTTGATCTCGAAGAGGTCGATGTCGGCGACGGTGAGCCCGGCGGTCGCGAGGGCCTTGTGTGTCGCCGGGATCGGGCCGGTGAGCATCAGCGTCGGGTCGGCGCCGCTGACCGCGGCCGAGACGATCCGGCCGCGCGGGGTGAGCCCGAGGTCGTGACCGACGGCGTCGGAGCCGATAAGCACCAGCGACGCGCCGTCCACGATGCCCGAGGAGTTCCCGGCGTGGTGCACGTGCTCGACCGACTCGAGCCAGTGGAACTTCTGCAGGGCAACGGCGTCGAAGCCGCCGGCGTCGCCGATGCCCGCGAAGGACGGCTTGAGCTTGCCGAGGCCGGCCCGGGTGGTGTCCGGGCGCATGTGCTCGTCGGTCGCGAGGATCAACCCGCCCGTCCGGTCGCGCACGGGGACCACCGAGCGGGCGAAGTACCCGCCGGCCCAGGCCTTGGCGGCCCGCTCCTGCGAGAGAATCGCGTACGCGTCGACGTCGTCGCGGCCGAAGCCCTCCAGGGTGGCGATCAGGTCCGCGCTGATGCCCTGCGGCACGAACGACGTCGCTAGGGCGGTCTCCGGGTCCATCGCCCAGGCGCCGCCGTCGGAACCCATCGGCACCCGCGACATCGCCTCCACCCCGCCGGCCAGGATCAGGCTGTCCCAGCCCGAGCGCACCCGGGCCGCGGCGGTGTTGACCGCCTCCAGCCCCGAGGCGCAGAAGCGGTTCAGCTGTACGCCGCCGACGTGGTCGGGCAGGCCGGCCAGCAGCGCCGCGGCGCGGGGGAGGTCGCCGCCCTGCTCGCCGACCGGCGAGACGATCCCCATCACGAGGTCGTCGAGCCGGTCGGTGTCGAGGCCCGGGAGCCGCTCGCGCAGCGCCTCGATCAGGCCGGTGACCAGCGAGATGGGCTTGACCCCGTGCAGCGAACCGTTGTCGCGGCCGCGGCCGCGCGGGGTGCGGACGGCGTCGTAGACATACGCCTGGCCGTCAGAGGGCACGGGCGATCAGCTCCTTCATGATCTCGTTGGTGCCGCCGTAGATCTTCTGGGCGCGGGCATCGGTGTACATCTGGGCGATGGGGAACTCGGTGGTGTAGCCGTAGCCGCCGAACAGCTGCAGGCAGCGGTCGACCACCTCGCACTGGCCGTCGGTCAGCCAGTATTTCGCCATTGCGGCGGTCGCCACGTCGAGATCGCCGTTGACGTGGCGGGCGATGCAGTCGTCGAGGAAGATCCGGCTCGCGCGCGCCCTGGTGGCGCACTCGGCCAGGACCATCCGGGTGTTCTGGTGGCCGATGAGCGGCTTGCCGAAGGCGGTGCGCTCCTTCGTGTACGCGACCGTCAGCTCGACGGCGCGCTCCATCGCCGCCACCGCGCCGATCCCGATCACCAGGCGCTCCTGCGGGAGCTGGCGCATCAGCTGGACGAAACCGAGGCCCTCGGCCTCGCCGAGCAGGTTGGCGGCCGGCACCCGCAGGCCGTCGAAGAACAGCTCCGCGGTGTCGTTGCCGCGCAGGCCGATCTTGGAGATCAGCCGCCCGCGCCGGAAGCCCGGCTGATCGCCGCCGGTCTCGCAGACCAGCAGGGAGACCCCGGCGGCGCGCTGGGACGGGTCGGTCTTGGCGGCCAGGATGACGATGTCGGCCAGACCGCCGTTGCTGATGAAGGTCTTCGCGCCGCTGACCACGTAGTCGTCGCCGTCGCGCACCGCGCGGGTCCGCATCGCCTGCAGGTCGGAGCCGCCGTCCGGCTCGGTCATCGCGATGGCGCCGATCAGCTCGCCGCTGCACAGCCCCGGCAGCCAGCGCCGTTTCTGCTCCTCGCTGCCGTAGGCGACCAGGTAGCCGGTGACGATGCCGCTGTGCACCGCGAGGCCGAGGCTGTTGTCGCCCGAGCGGGCCTGCTCGTGCAGCATCACCGCCTCGTGGGTGAAGTCGCCACCACCGCCGCCGTACTCCGCGGGGACCGAGAGGCCGAGCAGGCCGAGCTCGCCGGCCCGGCGGTAGTGCTCCCGGTCGGGATGGCCCTGTTCGGCCACCCGGGCGGCGTGCGGCAGCACCTCCTTGGCGAAGAAGGCACGGACGAGATCGGCGAGCTCGTCGTGCTCGGGCTCGCGCCACGAGGTGGGTCCGGGCTTCGGCATGGCTTTCACCTTGGTCAGTTATTGGCGGACTGTCAATAGATCGGCGCAGCGCTCGGGATCGTCCGCGAACGGCAGGTGGCCGCAGCCCGGCAGCAGCACGTGCCGGGCGTCCGGCAGTTCCTCGAGAGCCCGGCGCGCCTGGCGCCGGTACGGCAGCACCGCGTCGCGGGTACCCCAGACGATCGTGACCGGGATGCCCGCCAGCCGGGCTGGGTCGGCGCCGACCGGCAGCCGCCAGACGCCGAACGCCCGGCGGGCCGCGGCGAAGCCCGGCGCGGCGGACAGCGCCCGCGCGGAGTCGAGGCAGTCCACGGCGGACAGCCGGCCCGGGCGGCCGTAGAAGATCGAGCAGAGCGCCATGCGGCCCGGTCGGGTCGCGAGGATCCGGGGCAGGGCGGGGGAGAGCGCCCTGCTCAGGGCCCGGGAACCGCCGAGAACCGCCTGGCACCAGCGCCGGCCGGCCGGGCCCCAGAAGCCGACCGGCGCGAAGGCGGTGACCGACCGGGCCAGTCCGCGCCGGCCCAGCTCCAGCGCGATGCCGCCGCCCAGGGAGCTGCCCGCGAGTTCGGGCGACTCGACGCCGAGGGTGTCGAGGAAGTGTGCGACCACGTCGGCGAGGTGGTCCACCGATCCCGGCACCACGCCCGGTCCCGGCGGCTCCCAGGCCGGGGACTCGCCGAAGCCCGGCAGGTCGAGCGCGATGACCTCGCGGTGCCGGGCCAGGGCGCCGAGCATCGGCGCCCACACCTGGCGCCGGCTGCCGAGGCCGTGGATGAGCACCAGTACGGGACCGCTACCGCGCCGTTCGTGGGCCAGCATCGCCCCACCCCTTTGTTGACAGGCCGACAACAAGGGGCCACGGTAGCTCATGGCGTACGACTACGACGTCCTGATCATCGGCTCCGGCTTCGGCGGCGGGGTCAGCGCGTTGCGATTGACCGAGAAGGGTTACCGGGTCGGCGTGCTCGAGGCCGGCCGCAGGTTCACCGACGAGCAGTTCGCCAGGACCTCCTGGCGGATCCGTGACTACGTGTACGCGCCCGCGCTCGGCTGCTACGGAATCCTGCGGCTGACCCTGCTGCGCGACGTGCTGGTGATGTCCGGCGCCGGGGTCGGCGGTGGATCGCTCGGCTATGCCAACACCCTCTACGAGCCGCCCGACGCGTTCTTCGCCGATCCGCAGTGGGCGTCGATCACCGACTGGAAGACGGAGCTGGCGCCCTACTACGACCAGGCGACCCGGATGCTCGGCGTCGTGACCAACCCCGTCGAGACGGTCGCCGACGATGCCCTGCGCGCCGTCGCCGACGATCTCGGCGTCGGGCACACCTACCGGCGTACCCCGGTGGGGGTGCTCTTCGGCGACGCGCCCGGCGCGGAGGTTCCCGACCCGTTCTTCGGCGGCGCCGGGCCCGCCCGGCGGACCTGCACGGCGTGCGGCGCCTGCATGACCGGTTGCCGGATCGGTGCGAAGAACACCGTCGTGAAGAACTACCTGTACCTGGCCGAGGCTGCCGGCGCCGTCGTGCACCCGCTGACCACGGTGACCTCGGTGACGCCGCTGGCCGGGGGCGGGTACGCGGTCGGCACCCGCAGCACCGGCGGCCTGCGCCGCCGGCGCCCGTTCACGGCCGAACAGGTGATCTTCGCGGCCGGTGCGCTCGGCACCCAGCGGCTGCTGCACCGGATGCGTGACCGCGGCACGCTGCCCGCCGTCTCGCCGCGGCTCGGCGAGCTGAGCCGGACCAACTCGGAGTCCATCCTGGGCGCCCGCACCCGGCGGCGGGACCTCGACGTGAGCCGGGGTGTCGCCATCACCTCCTCGATCCACCCCGATCCCGTCACCCACGTCGAGCCGGTGCGGTACGGCCGTGGCAGCAACCTGCTCGCCCTGCTGGCCACCGTGCTCGTCGACGACACCGGCGGGCGGCGGCGCTGGGTGGCGGGCCTGCGTGAACTCGCCCGCAGCTGGCGCGACCTGCGGCTGCTCGCCTCGCCGCGGCGCTGGTCGCAGCAGACCATCGTGCTGCTGGCGATGCAGCCCCTCGACAACTCCGTCACCGTCCACACCGTGCGCGGCCGGCTGACCACCCGCCCGGGCGTCGGCGAGCCGAACCCGGCCTGGGTGCCCGCCGCGCACGACGTCGCCCGCCGCGTCGCCGAGAAGATCGACGGGGTGCCGCTCGGCTCGGTCACCGAACTCGTCGGCCGGCCGGTGACCGGCCACTTCATCGGCGGCTGCGCGATCGGCGCCGACCCGGCCACCGGCGTGGTCGACGCGTTCCACCGGCTCTACGGCCATCCCGGCCTGCACGTGATCGACGGTTCGGTGGTCGCCGCGAACCTCGGCGTCAACCCGTCGCTGACCATCACCGCGCTCGCCGAGCGGGCGGTCGCGCTCTGGCCCAACGCCGGCGACCCGGACCCGCGGCCGGCGCCGGACGCGCCGTATGCCCGGGTCGCGCCGGTGCCGCCCCGGCATCCGGCCGTGCCGGCGGCCGCCCCGGCCGCCCTGCGGCTCGGCATCCGACCGGCCGGTGGGTGAGGTGCCCGTGCCGGGCCCGCCGGCTGCGGCCGCCCTGTGGTCCGGCGGCGGATAGGCTCGGTGGGTGATTGTCGAGGCGGCGCAGGTGCGCAGACGGCTGGAGCCGGACGTCCGGCGCGGGCAGATCCTGGCCTGCGCGGTGCGCCTGTTCGGCGAGCGCCCGTACGCCGAGGTGTCGACCACCGACATCGCCCGCGCGGCCGGTGTGGCCCGGGGGCTGATCAACCACTACTTCGGCACCAAGAAGGACCTGTACCTCGAGGTCATCCGGGTGATGGTCACCATCCCGGAGGTGGTCGTCGAGCGGCTGCCGGAGGGCGACCTGCACACCCGGGTTGACGCCAGCGTGTCCTGGTTCCTCGACGTCGTCTCCCGGCACAGCACCTCGTGGCTGGCCGCGGTGAACGCCGGCGGGGCCCGCGACGCCGACGTGGAGCGGGTGCTGGCCGAGGCCGAGGACGCCGCGGCGGACAGCGTGCTCGTCGCCGTCGGGCTCGCCGAGGTGGCCGAGCACCGCGAGGAGCTGCGCGGGATGATCCGCGCCTACCTGGGCCTGGCCGTCGCCACGGCCAAGGAGTGGCTCAACCGCGCCGCGCTGACCCGGGCGCAGGTGCACCTGCTGCTGGCGACGACGCTGCTGGCCATCGTGGAGCAGGTCTTCCCGACCGTCGTGGCGCCGGTTCGCTGAGTCTATTGGCAACCTGTCAACAGGTTGCTAACGTTCGGCACCATGACGATCGGCGAGGTAGCCACCATGGACGCCGGCGGCGAGAACGCCGAGCGGGCATGACGGCCCCGCCGCGCGTGGCGATCATCGGCGCCGGCTTCGGCGGCGTGGCGGTCGCCGTCGGCCTGCGCCAGGCGGGGTTCACCGACGTGGTGCTGCTGGAGAAGGCGGACCGGATCGGCGGCGTGTGGCGCGACAACGCCTACCCCGGGTGCGCCTGCGACGTGCCCGCGCCGCTGTACTCCTACTCCTTCGCGCCGAATCCGGGCTGGTCGCGCCGGTTCCCGCCGCACGGGGAGATCCTCGCCTACCTGGACCGCTGCGTCACCCGCTTCGGCCTGCGTGACAACCTGCGGCTGGGCACCGAGGTCACCGACGCGACCTGGGACGCGGGCGACCGCCGCTGGCGGCTGCGCACCGCGGCGGGCGAGGAGATCGTCGCCGACGTGCTGGTACCCGCGGTCGGGCAGCTCTCCCGGCCGATCGTCCCCGAGATCCCGGGCGCCGAGCTGTTCCGCGGCCCGGCGATGCACACCGCGCGGTGGGATCCGGCGCTGCGGCTCGAGGGCAGGCGGGTGGCGGTGGTCGGGACCGGCGCGAGCGCCATCCAGCTCGTACCGGCGATCGCCGGGCGCGCCGAGCGGGTGATCGTCTTCCAGCGCAGCGCGCCGTGGACGCTGCCCAAGCCCGACCGCCGGTACGGCCGGCTGCGGCGGGCCGCCTACCGGCGGCTTCCCGCGCTGATGGCGCCGTCGCGCGCGGGCACCTGGGCGATGAGCGTGTTCACCGGCGCCGCCCTGCTCGGCAACCGGGCCGCGGCGGCGTCGCTGCGCGCCGCCTCGCGCGCCCAGCGCCGGTGGCAGGTCCGGGATCCGCGGCTACGGGCCCGGGTCACGCCCGGCGAGCCGATGGGCTGCAAGCGGGTGCTGTTCACCAGCTCCTGGCTGCCCGCCCTGGCCCGGCCCGACGTCGACCTGGTCACCGAGAAGATCGTGGGCGTGACGCCGGACGGGATCCGTACCGCCGACGGCGTCGAGCACGCCTGCGACGTGCTCGTGTACGGCACCGGCTTCGCCGCCACCGAGTTCCTGGTGCCGATGGCCGTCACGGGCCGCGACGGCGTACCGCTGGAGCGGGTGTGGCGCGACGGCGCGTTCGCGTACCTGGGCATGGCCGTGCCCGGATTCCCGAACATGTTCCTGGTCTACGGGCCGAACACGAACACCGGCAACACCTCCGTCGTCTACTTCCACGAGGCGCAGGCCCGCTACATCGTCCAGGTGGTGCGGATGCTCGCGGCCGGCGCCGCGCCGCTGGAGGTACGCCCGGAGGTGGCCGCCGCCTACGACGCGGAGCTGCAGGGCCGCCTCGCCGGCAGCGTCTGGACCGCCTGCCAGAGCTGGTACCGCAACGCGAGCGGGCGCGTCGTCACCAACTGGCCGGGCATGGCGGGGGAGTACCGCCGCCGGACCGCGCGGCTGCGCCCCGCCGACTTCGGCTGAGCCGCCGGTGTCAGGGCGAGGTCGCGGCGGCCGGGGCCGGTGCGCCGAAGCGCAGCCGGAAGTCGGCCAGGGTGACGGTCAGCAGGGGGCGCCGCCCGGCGAGGTGACCCAGTGGCCCGTCCGGCTCGACCCGCCAGGTGGAGCCGCCGAGTCGCAGCCCGGCCCGGCCGCGCACCGCCGTGCGCTTGACCGCGCCGTCGAGCGCCTGCGCCACGGACATCGGCGCCGGCCAGCGGCCGGGCAGGCGCAGCCCGGCCCCGAACGACGCCGCGGCGATCCGGCCGCTCCCGGTGCTCGCGGCCCCCTCCGTGCGGCCGTCGGGCGCGGTGCGCACGTCCAGCTCGGCCAGGTCCTTGGGTATGCCCCAGAGCTCGCGGCCGCCGTCGCGGGACTCCACGCTGTCCACCCAGATCTCAGTGATGCTGACCCGGGGCCGCCGACCCTCGTGCACCAGGACCGCGGACAGCAGCTCCCGGTACTGCAGGACGCCGCCCGGCTCGTAACGCACCCACGCGGCACCGACGAGCGCACGCCGCCCGAACGGCAGCGGTCGTACCGCCGCGGCGAGAGGATCAGGCAGCGCGGGCAGGTCGGCGCGCGGCACGGCGAAGACCGACAGGTACAGCTGACCGCGCAGGTCCCACGGCTCCGGCGGATACATGGCAGACGGCCTCCCGGTCGGTGGGACAGACGGGTTTCATCCTATTCGGATCCGGTACTAGGAGGCAGACGTGTCTGGTGATCGAGGGCCGCTGCGCGGCCTCAAGGTGATCGAGCTGGCGGGGATCGGTCCGGCGCCGTTCGCCGGGATGCTGCTCGCCGACCTCGGCGCCGACGTGGTGCGGGTGGACCGGGTCGGATCCGGCTCGCCGCTCGCCGGCGACCCCCGGTACGACCTGCTGAACCGGGGCAAGCGTTCGATCGCGGCCGACCTCAAGCAGGACGGCGACCGCGAACTCGTGCTGTCCCTCGCCGACCGGGCCGCCGTCCTCATCGAGGGCTACCGGCCCGGCGTCGCCGAGCGGCTCGGTGTCGGTCCCGAGGCGGTGCTCGCGCGCAACCCCGCCCTGGTCTACGGGCGGATGACCGGCTGGGGCCAGGACGGCCCGCTCGCCGCCAGCGCCGGGCACGACATCACCTACCTCGCGATCACCGGGGCGCTGCATGCGATCGGCCGCGCCGGCGGGCCGCCGCAGGTGCCGGTGAACCTGCTCGGCGACTTCGGCGGCGGCGCCCTCTACCTGGTGGTGGGCGTGCTCGCCGCGCTGCGCGAGGCCGAGCGCACCGGCCGGGGCCAGGTGGTCGACGCCGCGATCACCGACGGCACCGCCCACCTGACCACCCTGCTGTACGGCCTCGCCGCCGAGGGCCGGTGGCGCGACGTCCGCGGCGTGAACACCCTCGACACCGGGGCGCCGTTCTACGACGTCTACCCGGCGTCGGACGGCGGATACCTCGCGGTCGGCGCCCTGGAGCCACAGTTCTACGCCGAGTTCATCCGGCTGCTCGCCCCCGGCGACGGCCTGCCCGCCCAGTACGACCGCGGCCGTTGGCCGCAGCTGCGTGCCCGGATCGCGGCGGCCTTCGAGACCCGCACCCAGGCGGAGTGGGCCGCGATCTTCGAGGGCACCGAGGCGTGCGTGGCGCCGGTGCTGTCGTTCGCCGACGCCGCCCGGCATCCGCACCTCGTGCGGCGCGGCACCTTCGAGAGCCCGGGCGGCGTGCGGCAACCGGCCGCGGCGCCCCGGTTCTCCCTGACCCCGGCCGGTCCGGTGGGACGGCCGGCGCTGCCGGGCGAGCACAACACCGAGGTGCTCGCGGACTGGAAACCGGACGACCGGGGCTGAACCGGGCGAGTGGCGCGAACCTACCGCGACGTGGGGTCCGCGACATCTCCGTGGCGCTGGGAGGGTGGCGTCCGCCGCGCGTGCTGGAGGGTGGCGATCAGCGCCAGGGTGGACTCCGCGCCCTGGTTCAGGTTCGGGCCGTGCGGGGTCAGCCCGTCGAAGCCGCCGCCGGTCTCCGGGTCCCACATCACCGCGCCGCGGTCGTTGTCGCCGAGGAACCAGCCGATCGCCTGCCGGACGCCGTCGTGCCAGCTCGCGTCCCCGGTCGCCGCCGCCGCGGTGGCGCAGGCGTCGGCCAGGGCCGCGACCTCGATCGGCTGCTGGTCGTAGCGCTGCCGCACGCTGCCGCGCCGCCAACCGGACGCCGGCAGCACGGACAGCCGCCCGTCGCGGAGCTGGATGTCGCGCAGCCAGGTCAGCATGCGAAGCCCGGACGCCCGCAGCGCGACGTCCTGTTGGAACCGGCCGGCCGCGATGACGACCTCGGCCAGCGCCGCACTCGCGTACGCGAGGTGATGCCCGGGCCAGGACCAGTCCGGATCGGAATCGGGCCAGCCGACGGCCTTGGCCGCGTCGGCGAGCAGGGCCGCCGCCAGGGCGTTGCCGGGCTCCCGGCGCAGCACCTCCGCGGCGCCGAGACCGGCGAAGGCCATGGCGTGCGGTGACACCGAGCGGCGCGCCGCGCCCAGGGTGAAGGCGACCATGGCCTCCTGCCGGATCCAGGGCGCCGGGCTCCGGGCCGCCGCCGTCCCCAGGCCCCACAGCGCGCGACCCCACCAGTCCCCGAGCCCCGGATCGTCGGTCCAGCGCCGGTCGTAGCCGAGCCGGTTGTGGAAGGCGCCGCTGCCGTGCTGCGCGTGCGTCAGGAAACCCAGGTAGATCTCGGCCAGGCGCAGCACCGCGGGCGACGGCTCGGCCTCGCGGGCGGCGACGACCAGCCCGCGCGCCACGTCGTCGGTGCAGTAGCCGTGCTCCCGCCGGGCCAGGGCGTGCCGCGCGTGCTCCAGCAGCCCGGTGTCGTCGGTCAGCCGGGACAGGTGGGCGAAGCTGGGCGGCGGCGCCTGGCGCAGCCGCGCCGGCGTGCCCAGGGTGGCGGTCATGCCGGCGCGGCTGCCGCGTGGGTGGCGAGGAGCCGGTCGGCGAGCACCTCGTAGCGGGTCGCGACCTCGGGCCATCTCATCGTGGCGGCGACCTCGCCGGTACGCGCGGCGGCGCCGGGCCGGGCCAGCACCTTGCGGACGGCGGCGGCGAGCGCCCGCGGGTTGCGGTGCGGCACGAGCAGCCCCGGCCCGTCGGTGAGCAGTTCGACGGCGTGCGGGAAGGCGGTGGCCACCACCGGTACGCCGGCGGCGACCGCCTCGACCAGCACGCCGGACGTGACCTGCTCGACGGAGTCGTACGGCAGGACGACGACATCGGCGGAGCGGATGAGGCCGCCCAGCGCGGCGTCGTCGAGATAGTTCGACCGGTACTCCACCGCGTGGGCGACGCCGAGTTCGGCGCCGAGCTGATGCAGACCGGTCCGGTACGCCTCGCCGTGCCGCTCGATCACCCTGGGATGGGTCCGGCCGGCCACGGTGTACACCGGGTCGAGCCGGCGAAGGTGGGGCAGGGCGCGGATGGCCCATTCGATGCCCTTGCCGGGTCCGAGCAGTCCCCAGGTGAGCAGGTGCGGCCGCGGCCCGCGGACCACCGGCGTGCCGGTGTGGTCGGCGGTGCCGTGCGGGATGGCCGAGATCTTCGCCGGGTCGACGTCGTAGCCGACGACGAGCCTCTCGTACGCGGTGCCGGTCATGGTGACGACGGACCCGGCCGCGGCCACGATCTGCTCCAGCAGCGACTTCTGCCCGGCGGTGGGGCGGCTGAGCACGGTGTGCAGCACGACGATGCTGGGCACCATCAGCCGCCGCATCAGTCGCAGCACGTCCGCTCCGTCGACGCCGGGATAGATGCCGTACTCGTGCTGGATGATCGCGACGTCGTAGCCGTTGAGGGCGTCGGCGGCGGCGCGCCAGCCGCCGGCCTCCCGCGCCTGCCAGGTGTGCGCGACGTCGGGTCCCGGCGGTCCCTCGGCGCCGCCCGTGGTGACACGGACCACGCCGCCGGAGCCGGTGCCGGCCAGGAGGCTCGCGGCGAGGGCGGCGTTGAAGGTGGCGAGGCCGCAACGGGTCGGCGGGTGGGTGCTGAGGAAGCCGTACCTGGTGGCCACGGGGCCTGCTTTCCGTAGTGGGTGCTCGATCCGCGCGGGCACACCCGGGTGGCCGCGGCCGGGCCGCGGTCTGGGGCCGTGCGTCGAATCGGTGGTGCCGGGGAGCCTGACTGGCGGAAACTCCGGCTGGGCGTGCCCGGAGCTGCTGGTGCCGATCGTGGAACCCGGCGACGAGCCGGCGTGGCCGTCACCTCGAAGGGGCGACGTCGTCGTTCCGGGTTCCGTCAGCCTACGCGCCATCGGCGCGCGCAGGCTGACGGCTTCGTCACGTCCGGTGCGGGGTACCCGGGGTGAAGGGCGCCTGCCGCCCTGTGCCGGGGAGTAGATTCGGGGTATTCGCAGGTCACTCTCCCCCCTCGCGACCCGGCCGGACCCGAGGAGGGAGCACACGATGAACACGTTCGCCGACCACGACGACGCGGAACTGCTCCGCCAGGAGCTGAGCGCCGGTGATCCGCTCGTGCCCGGCCACGGCCTCAGCCCGCAGCCCGACAGCTGGGAGGCCCAGCTGCTCGTGCCGGCACCCACCGGCCACCGCTGCATCACGCACGACCGCCGCGGGCACGGCCGTTCCACCCGGGCCTCCCGCTCCGGCGCGCTGGCGAAGGCCGGGCAGGCGCCGTTCCTGTGGACGACCGGCAACGCCGTCGGCCTGCCCGGTGAGGCGTTCGACGAGCAGTGCGCCGCCTCCCTCGCGGACGGCCCGCGGGGCCGCCCGGACGTCGCGGACGGCCCCTTCGGCGCGGACTGCCCCGGCATCGCCCCGGCCGGCCCGGAGCACGTGGGCATCGACGTCCCGGTGTAGGCGGAAAGGTTCAGCCGCGGCGGAACGGGCTGCGGCGCATGGACCGCCGGTGCAGCAGCCCGGCCAGGGTCTCGCCGTGCGAGCGCGCGCCGTGTGAGGGGTGTGTCCCGGTGCGGGGATCGTCCTGCTCCTCCGCGCGCCGCGCGGCGATGCCGATGATCCAGCCCGCCACGTCCGTGCCCGGCGCGGTGTGCAGCTCCGCGGAGTGCCACGCCTCCAGGAAGGCGGCGGCGGCCACCTCGCGGGCGCGGTCGCCGTCGAGCACCTCGCGCACGGTCGCGTGCACGTCCGGAGCGAGCGCGTGGTAGAGCCGGGTGAAGGCGTCCCGGTCGGCGGCCGCCGACCGCCGGAGCAGCATGAGCAACCGGGCGGGTTCCCTGCGGTACTCGGTCAGGAACACCACCGTGTTCATCAGCGCCGCCCCGGGTGCACGTGCGGACGGCGTTGGCGTCGTGGCGATCGTGCGCTCATGATGCCTCTTCCCGGGTCGGGATGAGCGTACCGCCCGGAGTGTGACTCCACCCGGTGCGGGACCTTTCATCGATATATGTGAACGCCTCTTTACGTCATCGTCATGGCTTGGTAACTTCCTGAAACAACTTGCAAGGTCTTGCATGGTCCGGCGGCGTATACGCCCCGGTGCAGGGCAGCTATCCGCAAGGCGTTCCAAGAACAGGCTCGATCGTGACCCTGCGGTGCCCCCGCCGCGGGGCTTCCACGCACCCCTGAGGAGCCCTCGGTGAAGGTGAGCATCAGAAGACGTCTCGGCCTGGCGATGGCGTCGGCCCTGGCCGTCGCGACGTTCGGCTTCGTCGCCGCCGCGTCCGCCGCGAGCAGCGTGACCGTCTACTACCAGCGCCCGTCCGGCTGGACCACGGTCAACATCCACTATGCGCCGTACGGCGGTAGCTGGACGCCGGTGCCGGGCGTGGCGATGCAGCCGGCCTGCACGGGCTGGCTGTCGCGCACCATCGACCTCGGCGACGCCGCCGGTCTGCAGGTCGTGTTCAACAACGGCAGCGGCGTCTGGGACAACAACAACGGCGCCGACTACCGCCTCGGCACCGGCGACGTCACGGTGGCGGCCGGCCGGCCCGGCACCGGGAACCCGTGCGCGACGCCGACGCCGTCGCCCAGCGGCTCGCCGACGGCGACACCCACCCCGACCAGCACGCCCGGCACCCCGACCGGCAGCCCGCTCGGCGGCGACCCGCGCGAGGACACCATCTACTTCGTCATGACCGCCCGCTTCAACGACGGCGACAGCGCCAACAACCGCGGCGGCAGCCAGCACGTGAAGTCGGGCAACGCGGCCAACGGCGACCCGATGTTCCGCGGCGACTTCGAGGGACTGATCGACAAGCTCGACTACATCAAGGGCCTCGGCTTCTCGGCCATCTGGATCACGCCGGTGGTGCTCAACCGCTCGGACTACGACTACCACGGCTACCACGGCTGGGACTTCTACCGGATCGACGGCCGCCTCGAGACGGCCGGCAACACCTACCAGGACCTCATCGACAAGGCGCACGCCAAGGGCATCAAGATCTATCAGGACGTGGTCTACAACCACAGCTCCCGCTGGGGCGCCAAGGGCCTCTTCACCCCGACCGTGTACGGCGTCCGCGACTCCCAGTGGAGCTGGTACTACGACCAGCCGAACGCGGGCTTCGCCTACGACGGCCTGACCGTCGAGCCCACCTCGGGCCGGTCGTACTACAACGGCGACATCTGGTCGACGACCGAGCCGGTCGGCAACACCTGCCTCAACTGGGGCAGGCCGACCGGTGGGAGGAGCGCCGAGGGCTACACCCTCTACAACTGCCAGTGGCCCAGCCCGACCTCGGGCATGTTCCCCGCCGAGTACTACCACCGCTGCTGGATCGGCAACTGGGAGGGCGAGGACGCCCGCAGCTGCTGGACCCACGAGGACCTGGCCGACCTCAACACCGAGAGCGCGGTCGTGCAGAGCCACCTGATCAACGCGTACAACAGGTACATCGACATGGGCGTCGACGGCTTCCGGGTGGACACGGCCGTGCACATCCCGCGCAACACCTGGAACCGGCGGTTCCTGCCGGCCATCCGGCAGCATGCGATCGCCACCCACGGCGACAAGGGCCGGGACTTCTACGTCTTCGGCGAGGTCGCCGCGTTCGTGCACGACAAGTGGAACCGGGGCTCGGTCAACCACTCCGCACAGTTCTTCACCTGGAAGGAGCGCCGGGAGTACAGCGCCGACGACATCCGGGCGGCCGCGGAACAGTTCGAGTACGAGAACCTCATGGGCCCGGGCAACCAGCCGACCAGCACCAACGCGTTTCTCGACGGCAACACGTACCACGAGCCCGACCACAGCAGGTTCTCCGGCATGAACGTGATCGACATGCGCATGCACATGAACTTCGGCGAGGCCGGCAACGCCTTCCACAACGGCAGGGACTCCGACGACAGCTACAACGACGCCACCTACAACGCCGTCTACGTCGACAGTCACGACTACGGCCCGAACAAGTCCTCGGTCCGCTACGCCGGCGGCACCGACGCCTGGGCCGAGAACATGAGCCTGATGTGGACGTTCCGCGGCATACCGACGCTCTACTACGGCTCGGAGATCGAGTTCCAGGCCGGCAGACCGATCGACTGCGGGCCGTCCTGCCCCCTCGCCACGACCGGCCGGGCGTACTTCGGCGATCACCTGGCCGGCTCGGTGACCGCCACGGATTTCGGCGTGGTCGCGAGCGCCTCCGGCGCGGTGGCGACGACCCTGGCCCAGCCGCTGGTCAAGCACGTGCAGCGGCTCAACCAGATCCGCCGGGCGATACCCGCCCTGCAGAAGGGGCAGTACTCCACCGAGGGCATCTCCGGGACGATGGCGTTCAAGCGCCGCTTCACCGCCGGCGGCGTCGACAGCTTCGCGCTGGTCGCGCTCTCCGGCACGGCCACGTTCACCGGCATACCGAACGGCACCTACGTCGACGCGGTCACCGGCGACACCCGGACCGTCGGCGACGGCACGCTGACCGCGGCCGCCTCCGGCAAGGGCAACCTGCGGGTCTACGTGCTGAGCCTGCCGGGCAACCCCGCGCCGGGCCGGATCGGCACGGCGGGACCCTACCTGAGGTAGTCACGTGATCCCCCCGGAACGCGAGGGCGGCGTAGCATCGGGCTCACCATGGACCTGCACTGGTGGTCGATCGAGGTCTTCGACGGCGCGGCGCTCTCGGCGGCGCGCTGGCAGGACGCGCACGGCAACGCCCTCACCGAGGCCGCCATCACCCACGGGGCCTACGAGTGGCACTGGCACCGGCACACCTGGGGCGTGCTGTTCGAGATCGGCTTCCGCGGCGACGAGCGGTGGTCCGTGTTCCGGGAGCTGCCGGCCGTGCGCGCCGCGCTGGACGCGGTGCCCGACCCTGTCAACGGCCTGATGGTCTACCCGGGTCGCGGCGGCAGCTCGGGCCGGGTGCGGCCGCGCCGGCCGCGGCCGGTGTCGGGCGCGGGCGCGGCGGAGCTGCCGATCGAGCCCGAGACGATCTCGGCCACCCTCGCCGGGTGCCGGCCGCCCGTGACCGCCGCCGGCGTACTCGCCGCCTGACGGGGTCCCGGGGGTCGGGCGGGTCAGGCGTGCCGGCGCTGGACTGCGATGAGCTGGTTGAGCCGCTCGACCTGGCCGCTGATCGCCTCGGCAGCCGTGCGGACGGTCTGCGCCGCCTGCGCGGACGCCTGCACCGAGTCCGCGACCGAGCGCACGCCGCCGGACATCTGCGCGGTGGTGGCGGTCTGCTCCTCCACGGCGCCGGCGATCATGGTCTGCTGCTCGGCCACCCGGTCGATCAGCTCGACGATCCCGGCGATCGCGCCGTCGACCTGTGAGCTCTCGCCCTGGATGGCGTCGGCCATCGCGATGATCTGCTGAGTCGCCTCGGCGGTGCGCGCGGCGAGGTCCTTGACCTCGCCGGCGACGACGGCGAAGCCCTTGCCGCTCTCCCCGGCCCGGGCCGCCTCGATTGTCGCGTTGAGCGCCAGCAGCTTGGTCTGGTCGGCGATGGAGGTGATCAGCTTGGTGACGTCGCTGATCTGCCGGCTGGACTCCTGCAGCCGGACCATGGTCTGCGCCGCGTCCCGGGCCGAGGCCACGGCCGCGCCGGTGTCCGCGGACGCGGCGATGACCCGGTCGGAGATCTCGCTGATGCTCGCGGTCATCTCCGCGGAGCCCTGCGAGATCAGCTGAGCCTGGTCGGCCGCGCCGCCGGAGGTGGTGGTCAGGTGGTCGCCGAGGTCGTTGAGCGAGTGCACCGCCGAGTCGAGGTCCGCGGCGAGCTCGCCGGCGACGTCCGCCGAGGTCACCCTGGCGGTCACGTCCGCCCAGGTCGCGACGTACCCGCCGCCGGGGATGCGGTTGACGACGGTCTCGGCGTAGACGTCGTTCTCGCCGCCGCCGAGCTTGCGGGCCCGGACGTGCGGGTACTCCCTGACGGTGGCGATGATCTCCTTGCACGAGTCGCGCACGGCCTGCAGCGCGGCCGGTCCCCGCTCCGCGACGACGCGGTTCATCATCGCGACGCCGGCCTCGTTACGCCAGACGACGTCGCCGTTGTCGTCGACGATGACCATCACGACCGGGAGCGCCGAGAGCGCGGCGCGCAGCGCCTCGGCGCTGTCCACCAACGGGTGCACCGATTCGCCCTTGCCGAAAGATCCGAACCTCGCCACGGTGTTTCCCCATCCCTGTGATCAGTCTGGGACCCTCATCGACCGGCTCGGGACCGGCAAAAGCAAATTCCGCACAATTTCTGTGACGCGCGGCGCGGCGGACCGGCCGGACGCCGGCCGCAACCGGGCGCGTGGGGGCGCGCACGGTTGCGGCCGGACGTTGGGGCGCGCCGCTACCCGAGCGGCGCCGTCACGGTGAAGGACGCGTCCGCCCTGAGGGTGGCTCCGCCGTCGTTGCGGTCGATGCGCAGCTCGTAGTTGTAGTGGCGGAGGTAGAAGCCGGGGTAGTTGTACGACTCGAACGAGGTCGTACCGGTGCCGGAGAGCCCGGCGCGGCCGCAGAAGGTGGCGTCGTTGCGGAAGTTCGCCGTGCCGTCGTTCGCCGCCAGCACCAGGCGGTTGTCGTAGTGGCGCAGGTAGCGGCCGGCCGGGTTGATCGACTGCAACGAGTAGCAGCTGCCGTTGGCCAGCCCGGCGCCGATCGTGAAGGTGGCGGCCTGCCGGTCGGCGGCGCCGCTCGCCGCGCTCAGCGGGTCGAGGTAGCCCAGGCCGTCGCGGTGCCGCACGTACCGGTCGGGGAAGTTCGCCGAGCGCAGCGACCGGTTCCCGGTCGGCACGGCGGTGCTGTCGCCGACGTTCTCGCGCAGCACGGTGAAGTGCCGGACGGTGCCGGAGAGCCCGGGCAGCTCGGTCTTCGCCGACCAGGTGTTCAGGTCGGTGCTGTCCGCGTAGTAGTAGTGGCCCGCACCGTACTGGTCGAAGTAGAGCCGCCAGGCGCCCGACGGGAGTTGCACCAGCGCCGGGCCCTCGAGCCCGGAGCCCCAGCCCGCCCAGTTGCCCGTGCCGGTGAAGGTCCACGGCCCGGTGAGCGACGCCGCCGTCGCGTGCTCGATGTACTTGGTGGTCTCGTTCTTGAGGAACGCGTGGTAGGTGCCGCCGGACCGCACGACGAAGGTGTCGATGTGGTTGGCCGGGATGCCGATCGCGGCCCGCGCGCTCCACGTGGAGAGGTCCCCGCTGGTCGCGGTGATCCGGTACGGCTGGAACTGTCCCGCCGTGCCCGCGGTCGACGCGGAGAAGATGACGTGGACGCTGCCGTCGGTGTCCTTGAACCACTCCGGCGCCCAGGTGCTGCCCGTCGAGCCGTTGAGCCCGACGGTGACGTTGCGCAGGAAGGTCCAGTTCACGTGGTCGGTGCTGCGGGCGAAGCCGATCGTGTTCCCGGTCCAGTTCGTGGTGTAGACGATGTAGTAGTAGCCGTCGGTGTGCCGCATGATGCTCGGGTCGCGGATCAGCCCGGACGGCGGCGTGTACGCGTTCGCCCGGATCAGGCTGTAGTCCGTGGCGTTCGGCGAGTCGTAGACGTACATGTTGGACTCGCTGGAGTTGGTGAACGCGGTCATCAGGTAGTGCGGTGCCGGCCCGGCCGCGCCGGCGGGGTTTTCGCCCAGCCCGACCCAGGCAGTGCCGGCCGCCAGGCCGCTCAGCGCGGCGGCCAGGACTCGTCGGTGCAGGCTGACGTTCCTCACGTTTCCTCCTGATGTGACCGCTAACAATCGCGGCCGCGAACTGCCGGGGTCGTGCCGTGCGGTTGATGGCGTTCATCTCAGCGCATTACATCGATCCACGTCAAGATGTGGCCCGGTGCCGTCAGGGGCGGACCGCCCAGTCCTGCACGTCGATCCGGCTGCCGCCGTAGCGCGGCGCGAAGATGCTCAGCACGCCGCCGGTCGTCGCGACCACCGACCCGGCGTTGTTCCGCCAGGTGCGCCCGTTGTCCCTGCTGTACGCGTAGAACAGGTCGTGGTTGGTGCTGACGTTCGAGGTCTCGCGCACCGTCCACGTCGCGTGCAACAGCCCGGTCGAGTCGTACTCGATGCCGAACAGGTAAGCGTTGTTGTTCGCCGTGGTGCCGTCGATGAACCGGCCGACGGACGTCCACGCCCCGGACGCGTACTCGTAGAGGACCTCGTCGCCGGCGCCGCTGGTGCCGGTCCGCAGCGCGAGTTGCAGGGCGCCGGCGGGGGTGGTGAGGAACTGCGGGTAGGTCAGCGTCGGCATGCCCGCCCCGGTCAGGGTCGACTGCACCGCGCCGAAACCGCTCGCCTGCCAGGCCGCGGTGTCGGGCGAGGTGGCCAGCCCGGCGACGGATCTGCGGTACCGCAGCGCCGAGGAGTGCATGTCGAAGGCGAGGTTCACCGTGCCGTCCTGCCGGGAGACGCCGATGCTGATGGTGTTGTGGGAGTCCGTCGAGGTGGTCGCGTAGTCGGTGAGCCGCAGGTTCTGCCAGGGGCCGGACGGCAGCTTGCCCCGGGACACGCCGACCCCGCGCGGGCGCGCCGCGCGGGGTGTACCCGGCGGGTCAGACAAGCATGTCCAGCGTGCCCGTCTTCTCCTGCCGCTCCTCCAGCGCCTTCAGGTCGGTCTTGGTGACCGCTTCCTTGTCCGCGGCGGCGACCTTCTGGGCGGCCTTCTCGGCGAGGTCGGAGGCCAGCTTCTGCTGGAACCGCTGAAACTCGACGCGCGCGGCGGAACCAGTCGAATTCGCCGGGCCGATGTTGTCTACCGCCATGCTGTACTCCTGTCCAGATGATCTACTCTCGGCCCTTCCATCGGCCGGTCGCCCGCCATCTGCACCTTTATTCGCCGGAAACCTCAAGCGCGGGGGTCAGCTGCCGCCGGCGCGTTCCCACCGGTCCCGCAGCGCGGTCGCGCGCCGGGCGGAGTTGATGCCGAGCCAGCGCAGCGGCTCCGGTTCCCAGCGCCGGGACCGGTGCCCGACCCAGGGCAGCCGGGTCAGGTCGCTCTCGGCGCCGGTGATCAGGTCGGCGAGCGTCCGGCCGGCCAGGTTGGCCGCCGCGACGCCGTCGCCGACGTAGCCGCCCGCCCAGGCGAGGCCGTCGCGCAGCCCGGCCGAGGGCATCCAGTCCCGGGGGATGCCGAGCGGGCCGCCCCACCGGTACGCGACCGGCGGGTCGATGCCGAACAGGTCGGTGAGGGCCCGGCGCAACGCGTCGAAGACCGCCGGCTCCCGGTCGTACGCCGGGCGCACCCGCGAACCGAAGTGGTACGGCGCGCCGCGCCCGCCGAACGCGAGACGGTCATCGGCGGTGCGCTGACCGTAGACGATCAGGTGCCGGTGGTCGGTGAACGTCTCCCGCCGGGCCAGCCCGATCCGTTCCCACGCCGAGGGCGGCAGCGGCTCGGTGGCGATCATCAGCGAGTACACCGGTGCCAGCGCCCTGCGGTGGCCGGCCAGCCCGGACGTGTAGCCCTCCAGGGCACGGAGCACGACGTCCGCGCGTACCGTGCCGCGGTCGGTGACCACCGACCCGCGCGACAGCCGCAGCGCCCGGGTGCCCTCGTAGATCGCGACGCCGCCGCGCTCGACCGCCGTGGCCAGGCCGCGGACCAGGGCCGCGGGCTGCAGCGAGGCGCAGTCCGGGCTGAAGGCGGCGCCGCGGACGCCGGACGCGCCGCAGATCCGGGTCGCCGCGGCGGCGTCGAGCAGCCGCACGTCCAGGCCGAACTCCGCGGCCTCCCGCGCCTGCGCCTCGGCGCGGCGCAGCTGGGCGGCCGAACGGGCGAGCGCCACGGTCCCGCCCTTGGCGAAGGAGCAGTCGATGCCCTCGGCCGCGGCGGCCCGGCCCACCTCGTCCACGCTCGCGGCGAGCGCGCGGTGCATCTCCGTCGCCGCGGCGCGTCCGTGCCGGCGGGCCAGCGCGCCGGCGGGCACCGGGAACAGCCCGGAGCACCAGCCGCCGTTGCGGCCCGACGCGCCGAAGCCCGCGTACTCGGCCTCCAGCACCGCGATCCGCAGGCCGGGATCGGCCCGCGCCAGGTAGTACGCGGTCCACAGCCCGGTGTACCCGCCGCCGACGATCGCGACGTCCACGTCGCGGTCGCCGGGCAGCGGCGCCCGGGCGGCGGCCGGCTCCCGCGCCGCGGCCAGCCAGTAGGACTCGCTCAGAGTCGGGTCCAGGCCTCGGTGAGCACCGAGCGCAGCGCCTGCTCGATCTCGGCGAAGTGCTCCTCCTCGCAGATCAGCGGGGGAGCGAGCTGGATGACCGGGTCGCCCCGGTCGTCGGCGCGGCAGTACAGACCGCTTTCGAACAGCGCGCGGGACAGGAAGCCGCGCAGCAGCCGCTCGGACTCGTCGGCGTCGAACGTCGCCTTGGTGTCCTTGTCCTTGACCAGTTCGATGCCGAAGAAGTAGCCGTCGCCGCGGACGTCGCCGACGATCGGCAGGTCGGTCAGCCGTTCCAGGTACGACCGGAACAGCGCCGAGTTGGCCCGGACATGGCCGTTGAGGTCCTCGCGCTCGAAGATGTCGAGGTTGGCCAGGGCGACCGCGGACGCCACCGGGTGCCCGCCGAAGGTGACGCCGTGCGAGAACGAGTTCGCACCGGTCAGGAACGGCTCGACCAGGCGCTCGGAGGCGATCATCGCGCCCAGCGGGACGTACCCGGAGGTCAGGCCCTTGGCGCAGGTGATGATGTCGGGGGTGTAGCCGTACCGGGCGGAGCCGAAGTACTCGCCGAGCCGGCCGAACGCGCAGATCACCTCGTCGGAGACGAGCAGCACGTCGTAGCGGTCGCAGATCTCGCGGACCCGCTGGAAGTAGCCGGGCGGCGGCGGGAAGCAGCCGCCGGCGTTCTGCACCGGCTCGAGGAACACGCAGGCCACCGTGTCCGGGCCCTCGAACTCGATGGCTTCGGCGATGCGGTCCGCGGCCCAGACGCCGAACTGCTCCTCGCTCATCGAGGGGTCGGGGCGCCGGTAGTAGTTGGTGTTCGGCACCTTCAGCGCGCCCGGCACGAGCGGCTCGAACTCCTGCTTGATCAGCGGCAGGCCGGTGAGCGACAGCGCGCCCATGGTGGTGCCGTGGTACGCGATGGTCCGCGAGATCGCCTTGGTCTTCATCGGCTTGCCGGCCAGCTTGAAGTAGCTGCGGGCCAGCTTCCACGCGCTCTCGACGGCCTCGGAACCGCCGGTGGTGAAGAAGACCCGGTTCAGGTCGCCGGGTGCCAGCGCGGCGAGCCGCTCGGCCAGCTCGACCGCGGTGGGGTGCGCGTAGGACCAGAGCGGGAAGTAGGCGAGCTCCGAGGCCTGTTTGGACGCCGCCTCGGCGAGCTCGGTGCGGCCGTGCCCGGCCTGCACGACGAACAGGCCGGAGAGCCCGTCCAGGTAGCGCCGGCCCTGCTGGTCCCAGATGTACGGTCCCGAGCCGCGCACGATGACGGGCACCTCGGCGGCGCCGGCGCCGGTGTACGAGGACATCCGGGTGAAGTGCATCCACAGGTGGTCCCGGGCGGAGGCGGAGAGTTCGTCGGTCATCGGGTCCCCCACGCGTAGGTCTGCTTGGCGAGCTTGAGGTACATGAAGGTCTCCGTGCCGGTGACGCCCGGCACCGCACGGATGGAGTCGTTGAGCAGCGTCAGCAGGTGCTCGTCGTCGGTGCAGACGAGCTCGACGAGCAGGTCGTAGCCGCCGGCGCAGTAGACGACGTAGTCGACCTCCGGTATCTGGGCGAGGGCGTCGGCCACCGGGCGCAGGTCACCGGTCACCCGGACGCCGACCATCGCCTGCCGGGCGAAGCCCAGCATCAGCGGGTCGGTGACCGCGACGATCTGCATCATGCCTCCGTCCAGCAGGCGTTGGACGCGCTGCCGGACGGCGGCCTCCGACAACCCGATGATCTTGGCGAGCCCGGCGTAGGACATGCGTCCGTCGCGCTGCAGGTGCTCGATGATCTGCTTGTTGACATCGTCCAGGGCCAGGTCCGTCACGCAGCGATTCTGGCCTGTGGGGAGGGGAATGGCAACGGAATCCGTTGGCGGGTTCCGGTCACTCCCGTGATTCCGTCGCGATGACCTCCTCGGCGTGGCGTCGAGTCCCGAGGCGGGCGCCGAGGCGCCTCGGAACTACGTTTATCGCAGATTTTCGGCCGGTTGACAAGTGTTTCCGTTGCGCTAACGTGCTCGTAACACGTTTTCGGTGCTTGTTGCGCGGAGGGGCGTTGTCATGCGTGTACTGCTCGTAGGCGCCGGCGGCGTGGGTGCCGCCGCCGTCGGCATCGCCGCGCGCCGCGACTTCTTCGAGCGCTTCGTCGTCGCCGACTACGACCTCTCCCGCGCGCAGGCGGCCGTCGCCGGCCTGGAATCGCGGGGCTTCGCCGCCGCGCGGCTCGACGCGTCGTCCGCGCCGGCCGTCGCCGCGCTCTGCCGGGAACACGGCATCACCCACGTGCTCAACGCCGTCGACCCGCGCTTCGTCATGCCGATCTTCGACGGCGCGTACGCGGCCGGCGCGCACTACCTCGACATGGCCATGTCGCTGTCGCGCCCGCACGCCGACGAGCCGTACTCCCGGACGGGCGTCAAGCTGGGCGACGAGCAGTTCGCCGCGGCCGGCCGGTGGCTGGACGAGGGCCGGCTGGCGCTGGTCGGCATGGGGGTGGAGCCGGGCCTGTCCGACGTCTTCGCCCGGTACGCGGCCGATCACCTCTTCTCCCGCATCGACGAGATCGGCATCCGCGACGGCGGCAACCTGGTCGTCGAGGGCTACGACTTCGCGCCCTCGTTCTCGGTGTGGACCACGATCGAGGAGTGCCTCAACCCGCCGGTGATCTGGGAGGCGGACCGCGGGTGGTTCACCACCGAGCCGCTGAGCGAGCCGGAGGTCTTCGACTTCCCCGGCGGCATCGGCGAGGTCGAGTGCGTGCACGTCGAGCACGAGGAGGTGCTGCTCATCCCGCGCTGGGTGGACGCGCGGCGGGTCACCTTCAAGTACGGGCTGGGCAAGGAGTTCATCGACGTCCTGAAGACCCTGCGCAAGCTCGGGCTGGACCGCACGGCGCCGGTCCGGGTCGGCGGCGTCTCGGTGTCGCCGCGCGACGTGGTGGCGGCCTGCCTGCCCGACCCGGCGGCGCTCGGGCACCGGATGACCGGCAGCACCTGCGCGGGCACGCTGGTCACCGGCGTGGACCGCGACGGCGCTCCGCTGACCGTGTACCTCTACCACGTCGTCGACAACGAATGGTCCATGCGGGAGTACGGGTCGCAGGCCGTCGTCTGGCAGACGGCCGTCAACCCGGTCATCGCCCTCGAACTGCTCGCCGCCGGGGTGTGGCGGGGCGCCGGCGTCCTGGGCCCGGAGGCCTTCGACGCCGTGCCCTTCCTCGACAAGCTGGTCGAGTACGGCTCACCCTGGGCCATGCGCGAGCAGTGATCCGGCGAGGATGTCGAGCCCCCGGGCCACGTCGTCGGCGGAGATCACCAGCGGCGGCAGGAAGCGCAGCACGTTCGCATAGGTGCCGCAGGTCAGCACCAGCAGCCCGGCGGCGTGGCAGGCCCGGGCCACCGCCGCGGTGCGCAGCGGGTCCGGGTCGATCGAGCCGGGCTTGACCAGCTCGACCGCCAGCATCGCGCCGCGGCCGCGGACCTCGCCGATGCCCGGGTCGTCCGCGGCGAGGGCGGTCAGCCGGGGCCGGAACCAGCCCTCGATCCGCGCCGCCGCGGCGTTCAGGTCGAGCTCGCGCATCGTCTCGATGGCCGCCAGGGCCGCCGCGCAGGCGATCGGGTTGCCGCCGTACGTGCCGCCCAGCCCGCCGGGGTGCACCGCGTCCATGAGCTCGGCGCGGCCCACCACGCCGGCCAGCGGCAGCCCGCCGGCCATGCCCTTGGCTGTCGTCACCAGGTCGGGCTCGACCCCCTCGTGATCGCAGGCGAACCACGAGCCGGTGCGGCAGAAGCCGGTCTGGATCTCGTCGGCGATGAACGCCGCGCCGGCGTCGCGTGCCCAGGCGGCCAGCGCCGGCAGGAAGCCGGGCGCCGGCACCACGAAGCCGCCCTCGCCCTGTATCGGCTCGATCAGCACCGCCGCCACGTTGGCGGCGCCGACCTGCTTCTCGATCACGTCGATCGCCCGCGCCGCCGCCTGCGCACCGGACAGGCCGCCGTCGCGCAGCGGGTACGACATCGGCGCCCGGTACACCTCCGGTGCGAACGGTCCGAACCGGTGCTTGTACGGCATCGACTTGGCGGTCAGCGCCATCGTCAGGTTGGTACGCCCGTGGTACGCGTGGTCGAACACCACCACGGCCTGCCGCCCGGTCGCATGCCGGGCGATCTTGACCGCGTTCTCCACCGCCTCGGCGCCGGAGTTGAACAGCGCCGCCCGCTTGTCGAAGGTGCCCGGTGTCAGCGCGGCGAGCTGCTCGCAGACGGCGATGTAGGACTCGTAGGGCGCGACCATGAAGCAGGTGTGCGTGAACCGCTCGACCTGTTCGCGCACGGCGGCGACGACCCGGGGCGCCGAGTTGCCGACGCTGGTCACCGCGATGCCGGAGCCGAAGTCGATCCACTCCCGGCCGTCGACGTCGTGCAGGCTGCCGCCGGCCGCGTGGTCCACGTAGGACGGGATCACGGAGGTGACCCCGCGGGCGACGGCGGCGCCGCGGCGCTTGTGCAGCTCCGCTGAGGTCATCGTCAGCCCCCGAGACTGTGCATGACGTGCTTGATTCGGGTGTAGTCCTCCAGGCCGTACACGGAGAGGTCCTTGCCGTGGCCGGAGTGCTTGAACCCGCCGTGCGGCATCTCCGCGACCAAGGGTATGTGGCAGTTGACCCAGACGCAGCCGAAGTCGAGGCGCCGGGTCATCCGCATCGCCCGGCCGTGGTCGGCGGTCCAGACCGAGGAGGCCAGGCCGTACTCGACGCCGTTGGCCCAGCGCACCGCCTCGTCCTCGTCGGTGAACCGCTGGACGGTGATCACCGGGCCGAAGACCTCGTCCTGGACGATCTCGTCGCTCTGCCGCAGCCCCGACACGACGGTGGGCGAATAGAAGTAGCCCCGCTCGCCCACCCGGGCGCCGCCCGCGTCGAGGCTGGCGTGATCGGGCAGCCGGTCGATGAAGCCGCCGACCCGGTCCAGCTGCCGGGCGTTGTTCAGCGGGCCGTAGAGCACGTCCGCGTCGCTCGGCGGGCCCGTGCGCGTGCCGCGGGCCTGCTCGGCCAGGGCCGCGACGAAGTCGGTGTACACGCCCGGTGCGGCCAGCACCCGGGTGGCGGCGGTGCAGTCCTGGCCGGCGTTGAAGTAGCCGGCCTCGGCGATGGCCGCGGCCGCCGCCTCGACGTCCGCGTCGTCGAAGATCACCACCGGGGCCTTGCCGCCCAGTTCGAGGTGGGTGCGCTTGAGGTCGGCGGCGGCCGCGGCGGCGACCTCCATGCCGGCCCGCACCGATCCGGTGATGGAGACCATCGCCGGGGTCCGGTGCGACACCAGCGCCCGGCCGGTGTCGCGGTCGCCGGCCACGACGTTGAGCACGCCCGGCGGCAGGAACTCGGCGGCGATCTCGGCCAGCATGATCGTGGTGACCGGCGTGGTGTCGGAGGGCTTGAGCACCACCGAGTTGCCGGCCGCGATGGCGGGCGCCAGCTTCCACACCGCCATCATCAGCGGATAGTTCCAGGGCGTGACCTGCGCGCACACGCCGACCGGCTCGCGCCGCACGTAGCTCTCGTAGCCGGTCAGGTACTCACCGGCGGAGCGGCCCTCGAGCAGCCGCGCCGCGCCCGCGAAGAACCGGATCTGGTCGATCGCGGGCGGCAGCTCCTCGCTGGCGGTGAGCCCGAGCGGCTTGCCGGTGTTCCGCGACTCCGCGGCCACGAGGTCGTCGGCGCGGGCCTCGACGGCGTCGGCGAAGCGCAGCAGGGCGCGCTGGCGCTCGGCGGGGGTCGTGTCCCGCCACTTGCCGAACGCGGCGGCGGCCGCCTCCATGGCCCTGTCGACGTCGGCCCGCCCGGAGACCGGCGCGGCGGCGAACACCTCGCCGGTCGACGGGTCGATCAGGTCCTCGTAGCGCCCCTCGACCGGCTCGACCGCGGCCCCGCCGATGAAGTTGGTCAGCACGCTCTTCGTGGTCATCCGGCCTCCCGCAGAGATATCACGCCTCGCGGAGACATCTTTTCACCGAATCCGCAGCAGACAAGACCCAAAGACAACTGTTTCCGTCGCCGGCCGAGCGCGGTTGGCTATCTTGCGGCGGGCGTGCAAGCGTGGTGGCAGACGCGTCCGCCGGGGCCGAAAGGAGCAGTCATGACGGAGATTCCTGGAGACCGGTTGGGTCAGGGTTCCCCGGGTACGCCCGCGACCGGGCGGGGGCCCGGCCGCGGCGGCGACTACTCCCGGCGCGACGACGACCACCCGTCGGCCGGCTGGGGCGCCACCCGCAGCGTCGGCCGCGTCGTCGCCGCCGCCCGCGAGCCGCTCGCCGCCCCGCGCGCGATCCTCAAGATGAACCAGTTGAAGCTCAGCGGGCGCAAGGACGGCTTCGACTGTCCCGGCTGTGCCTGGCCGGACGACCGGGCCGGCCTGCACCTGGACGTCTGCGAGAACGGCATCAAGCACGTGACGTGGGAGATGACCGGCAAGAAGGTCGACGGCGGGTTCTTCGCCGAGCACACGGTCACCGAGCTCAACGGCTGGAACGACTTCGACCTGGAGAACCAGGGCCGGCTCACCGAGCCGCTGAGCTACGACCCGGCGACCGACAGGTACGTGCCGATCTCCTGGGAGGACGCGTACGCCCTGGTCGGTGACGCCCTGCGCGGCCTCGCCGGCCCGCACGAGGCGGCCTTCTACACCTCCGGCCGGCTCAGCAACGAGGCCACGTTCCTCTACCAGCTGTGGGTGCGCGAGTTCGGCACCAACAACATGCCCGACTGCTCCAACATGTGCCACGAGGCGAGCGGCCGGGCGTTGACCGCGGCGATCGGCACCGGCAAGGGCACCTGCGACCTCGACGACTGGGAGTCGGCGGACCTGCTGATCCTGATGGCGGTCAACGCCGCCTCGAACGCGCCCCGGATGCTCACCTCGCTGGCCGCGGCGGCCCGGCGCGGCGCCGAGATCGTGCACGTCAACCCGCTGATCGAGGCGGCGAGCAAGCGCACCATCGTGCCGCACGACTTCGTCTCGATGGGCACCCTGCGTGCCACGAAGACCGGCACCATGAACGTCCAGCCGCGCATCGGCGGCGACTTGGCCCTGCTGCGCGGCCTGGCCAAGGTGGTGCTGGAGCAGGACGCCGTCGACCAGGACTTCATCGACCGGCACACCGACGCCTATGAGGCTTACCGCAAGCTGGTCGACGACACCGGGTGGGACGAGATCGTCCACCAGTCCGGGGTGGCCGAGGAGGTCATCCGGGACCTGGCCGGCCGGTACATCGCGTCGCAGCGCACGATCATCGCCTGGTGCCTGGGCCTGACCCAGCAGGAGCACAGCGTCGACACGATGCGCGAGATCATCAACCTGCTCCTGCTGCGCGGCAACATCGGGCGCCGCGGCGCCGGGCCGTCGCCGATCCGCGGGCACAGCAACGTGCAGGGCAACCGCACCTGCGGGGTCAACCACCACCCGACCGAGGAGTGGCTGGCCAAGCACGACGCGGCCACCGGCATCGTCTCGCCGCGCGAGCACGGGCTCGGCACGGTCGCCACCATCGAGGCGATGGCGTCCGGCGCGGTGCAGGTCTTCGTCAGCCTCGGCGGCAACTTCGCCCTGGCGGCGCCGGACACCGCGGCCACCTTCGCGGCCCTGCGCAACACCGACCTGACCGTGCAGGTGAGCACCAAGCTCAACCGCAGCCACCTGGTGCACGGGCGCCGCGCGCTGATCCTGCCGTGCCTGGGCCGCACGGAGAAGGACGTGCGGGCGACCGGCGAGCAGGGCGTCACGGTCGAGGACTCGATGAGCTACGTGCACCTGTCGTACGGCAAGCGCAAGCCCGCGTCGCCGCGGTTGCGCTCCGAGTGCGCGATCCTGTGCGGCATGGCCCGGGCCACGCTGCCCGCCTCGGCGACGCCGTGGGAGCTGTACGCCGAGGACTACGACCGGATCCGCGACGTGATGTCCCGGGCGCTGACCGGCTTCGAGGACTTCAACCGCCGGGTCCGCGAGCCGCTCGGCTTCCGGCTGGCCCAGCCCGCCCGCGAGCGGGTCTGGCTCACCGCCTCGGGCAAGGCGGAGTTCCACCCGTCGCCGATGCCGGACGTGGTGCCCCCGGCGGGGCGGCTGATGCTGTCCACGGTCCGCTCACACGACCAGTGGAACACCACGATCTACTCGGACAACGACCGCTACCGGGGCGTCAAGAACCTACGCACGCTGCTGTTCATGAACCGCGAGGACATGGCGGAGCGTGGCCTGGGCGAGTTCGACCTGATCGACATCACCAGCCACGCCCGCGACGGCAGCACCCGGACGGTCTGGGGCTACCGGGCGGTCGGCTACGACACCCCGAGGGGCAGCGTCACCGGATACATGCCGGAGCTGAACGTGCTGTGCGCGCTGACCGACAACAGCCCGCAGAGCGACCAGCCGCTGACCAAGCACCTGATCGTCGAGGTCACGGCGTCCGCGCCCGCGCCGTAGCCGCGGTCAGCCCGCCTCCTGCTCCGAGCGGGTACGGTCGCCGAGGTGTTCGAGCACGGCCGGGTCGGCGGTGAGCAGCCGGTCGACCTCCTCACCCGCGTCGCAGGTGAGCAGGGCCAGTTCGACCGCGTCCGGGGTGCGCACGAGGACCCGCCAGTTCCCGCCGGACTCCTCCCACCGCAGCAGCCGGGTAAGCGCCTCGCTCATGACACCGACACCTCCGCCAGCGGCACGTCCGGGTCGGCCAGCCGGGCCGGGTCGACCCGCTCGCCCCGCAGGCCCGCCCGGACCAGGTCCTGGATCTGGTCGGTCACATCCCACACGTTGACGTTCATGCCGGCCGCGACCCGGCCGCCGACGGTCCAGAAGGCGATGAACTCGGCTCCCTGCTCGTCGCCGCGGACGACCACCTCGGCGCCGGCGCCGGGCGGCACCCAGCCGGCGTACTCCATGCCCAGGTCGTACTGGTCGGTGAAGAAGTACGGCAGGTGGTCCCACTCCACGTCCTGGCCGAGCATCGCGCGGGCCGCCACCGGGCCGGTGTTCAGCGCCGTGGCCCAGTGCTCGACGCGGATCCGGGTGTGCAGCAGCGGATGGTCGATGTTGGCGACGTCCCCGGCGGCGAAGATGTCCGGGTCGGCGGTGCGCAGCTGCCGGTCGACGAGCACGCCGTTGTCGACCGGGAGCCGGGCCTGGTCGGCGAGGCCGGTGTTCGGGGCGACGCCGATCGCCACCAGCACCACGTCCGCGGGAACGGCCGTGCCGTCGGTCAGCACCACCTGCGAGACGTCGGTGCCGCCGCGCAGCTCGCGGACCTGCGTGCCGAAGCGGAAGTCGACGCCCTGCGCGCGGTGCAGCCGGGCGAACACCTCCGCGAGGCGGTCGCCGAGGACGTTGAGCAGCGGCAGGGCGTCGGGCGTCACCACGGTCACCTCGGCGCCGCGGCCGCGGGCGGCCGCGGCCACCTCGAGGCCGATCCAGCCGGATCCCACGATGACCAGCCGGGTGCCCGCGCGTACGGCGGCGGAGATCCGGTCCGAGTCGGCGAGCGTACGCAGGGTGAGCACGTTGCCCAGCCCCACGCCGGGCACGGCCAGCGGCCGGGGCGAGGCGCCGGTGGTCAGCAGCAGCCGGTCGTAGGCGAGGTCGTCGCCGTCGGAGAGGCGTACCCGGCGCTTCTCGGGGTCGATGGCGCCGACGGTGGTCCCGGTCCGCAGCTCCACGTCGTTCTCGGCGTACCAGGCGGGGTCGTGCACGTAGGCGTCGGCGCGTTCGGCCGTGCCGAGCAGCAGTCCCTTGGACAGGGGCGGCCGTTCGTACGGCGGCTCGTCCTCGGTGCCGATCAGCGCGATCCGGCCGGTGAAGCCCTCGGTGCGCAGGGTCTCGGCGGCCTTCGCGCCGGCGAGTCCGGCGCCGGCGATGACGAACGTGCGGTCCACGGTCATGGCACCCTCCTATCCGGACACCATCCCACGACTTGCGCGGTCGCGTCCGGGTCATTCCCGATGTGCCCGGATGGTGCGTACGGGCGGGTTGCCCGTAGGGGCAGGAATCGACGGTTCCAGGCCCGGCGGGCGGTCGGGGGGTTCTTCGCCTTGCTCGCGGTTTCGTAAGGGTAGCCTTACCCGGACCGACACCCAGTAGGGAAGTGTTCTCATGGCGAACAGGCCGCTCCGGGCAGCGAGGATCGGGGAAGTCACCCGCGTCGAGCCGCTCACCCCGCACATGGTCCGGATCGTGGTCGGCGGGGCCGGCCTCGCCGCGATGAGCGCCGGCGAGTTCACCGACCACTACGTCAAGCTGTACTTCCCGCCTCCCGGCGTCACCTACCCGGAGCCGTTCGACCTGGCCGTGATCCGCGAGACGGTGCCGCGTGAGCAGCAGCCGGTGGTGCGGACGTACACGGTCCGCCGCTGGCTGCCGGAGGTGCCGGAGCTGTGGATCGACTTCGTCGTGCACGGCGACGCCGGCATCGCCGGACCGTGGGCGGCCCGGGCGCGGCCCGGCGACCCGGTCCGCTTCATGGGACCCGGCGGTGGCTACGCGCCCGACCCGGACGCCGGCTGGCACCTGCTTGCCGGCGACGAGAGCGCGCTGCCGGCGATCGCCGCCGCCCTCGAGGGCATGCCCGCCGGCGCCCGGGTCAAGGCGTTCATCGAGGTCGAGGACCCGGCGGAGGAGCAGAAGCTGGAGACGGCCGCCGACGCCGAGATCACCTGGCTGCACCGCGGCGCCCGGCCGCACGGGGAGCTGCTGGTGCCGGCCGTGCGCGCGCTGGACTTCCCGGCCGGCGAGGTGCAGGCGTTCGTGCACGGCGAGGCGACCTTCGTGAAGGACCTGCGCGCACTGCTGCGGGTCGAGCGCGGCCTGCCGATGTCCCGGTTGTCCATCTCCGGCTACTGGCGGCGCGGCCTGAACGAGGACGGCTGGCAGTCCACCAAGCGTGAATGGAACCAGCAGGTCGAGGCCGAGCAGGAGGCCGGGGCGGCGTAGCCGGCGGCGGGCCGCCGTGGGATCCGACCAAGTTGTCCATATTGTTTCCGTGGCGATGCGATGTAATTACGCGACAGTTGCTGCAAAGTCTTGCAAGGGTCATCCGCCGGGGGTTAGCGTGCGTCCGTCGCCACCCATCGGAAGGCCTCAATGTGGAAATTTTGCTGCTCAGACGTCGTCTGAGCCTCGTCGTCATGCTGATCCTCGCGGTGCTGCTCCCGGTGGCCTCCGCCGTGCCCGCGCGCGCGGCGAGCGGCGCCGAGCCGACCGCGGCGGCGCTCGCGAGCTGGGGCTTCGACCAGCGGCCCGGACCAACCGAGCAGTTCTATTTCGTCCTGCCGGACCGGTTCGCCAACGGTAACCCCGCCAACGACAACGGCGGGCTGTCCGGCGACCGGCTCTCGACCGGCTACGACCCCGCCGACAAGGGCTTCTACCACGGTGGCGACCTGCAGGGCATCATCGACCGCCTGGACTACATCCAGGGGATGGGCACCACCGCGATCTGGCTCGCGCCGGTCTTCAAGAACCGTCCCGTGCAGGGCCGCGGCTCCGACATCTCGGCCGGCTACCACGGCTACTGGATCACCGACTTCACCCAGGTCGACCCGCACTTCGGCACGAACGCGGACCTCGAGCGGCTGGTCAAGCTCGCGCACAAGCGCGGGATGAAGATCTACCTCGACATCATCGTCAACCACACCGCGGACGTCATCAAGTACGCGGAGGACAAGTACGACTACATCGACAAGCCGACCTCGCCGTACGCCGACGCGCAGGGGCGCCCGTTCGAGGACCGCAACTACGCCGACGGCACCCGGGCCTTCCCGAAGCTGAACGACGCGTCGTACCCGTACACGCCGGTGATCGAGGCGAAGGACGCGCGGGTCAAGTCGCCGTCCTGGCTCAACGACCCGGCGATGTACCACAACCGCGGCGACTCGACCTTCGTCGGCGAGGACAGCGAGTACGGCGACTTCTTCGGCCTCGACGACCTGTTCACCGAGCGGCCCGAGGTCCTACAGGGCATGACGAAGATCTACGGCGACTGGATCGCGAAGACCGGCATCGACGGGTACCGCCTCGACACGGTCAAGCACACCAACCTCGACTTCTGGCCGCGGTTCGCCGACGGCATCGACGCCGCCGCCCGCAAGGCCGGCAAGAAGGACTTCTTCATGTTCGGCGAGGTGTACAGCGCCGACCAGGAGGTCGAGTCGACCTACGTGCGCCGCGGCGGCCTGCCGGCGACCCTCGACTTCTCCTTCCAGGCGGCCGCGAAGTCGTTCGCCGCGGACGGCGGCCCGGCGAAGGCGCTGTCCGACCTCTACGCGAAGGACGACCTCTACACCGCACCCGACACCGGCGCGGACCGGCTGCCGACGTTCCTCGGCAACCACGACATGGGCCGGATCGGCTCCTTCGTGCAGGGCGGCTCCGCCGACCCCGCCACCTACCTGCGCCGCGACCAGCTCGCACACGAGCTGATGTTCCTGACCCGCGGCCAGCCGGTCGTCTACTCCGGCGACGAGCAGGGCTTCACCGGCCCGGGCGGTGACAAGGACGCCCGGCAGGACATGTTCGCGACGAAGACGGCCGAGTACCTCGACGACGACCTGATCGGCACCGACCGTACCCACGCGGTGGCCAACTACGAGAGCGTCCACCCGATCTACCAGACCATCAGGTCGCTCGGCGAGGTGCGCAAGGGCCACCCCGCGCTCGTCGACGGGCTGCAGGTCACCCGGTACGCGGCCGACGGCCCCGGCGTCTTCGCCACCTCGCGGATCGACCGCCGCAACCACACCGAGTACGTGGTCGCGGCCAACAACGCGACCACCGCGCAGACCGTCACCGTCGACACCTGGACGCCGAACGCCTCCTTCCAGGGCATCTACGGCGGCGCGGCCCCGGCCGCCACCGGCGCGGACGGCAAGCTGACGGTCCGGGTCCCCGCGCTGTCGGCGGTCGTGCTCAAGGCCGGAAAGCCGATCGTCGCGCCTTCCGCGGCGCCGACCGTGAAGTTCACGGCGCCCGCGGCCGGTGCGCTGGTGCCCACCCGCGCCGAGCTCACCGCCGAGACCACCGGCGACCCCCGCTCGACGGTCACCTTCGCCGCGCAGGTCGGCAACGGGCCGTGGAAGCCACTCGGCACCGCCGACCGCGCGCCGTACCGGATCTACCACGACCTGACCGGCCTGGCCGGCGGCACCGCGGTGAAGTACAAGGCGGTGGTGCGCGACAGCAGGGGCCGCCTCGCCACCACCTCGACGCAGATCAAGGTCGGCACGCCGGCGACCACCGCCGGGCCGGACTACGCGATCGTGCACTACCAGCGTCCCGCGGGCGACTACGACGACTGGGGCCTGTACGCCTTCGGCGACATCGACCCGTCGGCCGCCACCACCTGGCCCGCCGGGCAGCCGTTCGACGGCGTGGACGCGTACGGGCGCTTCGCCTGGGTGAAGTTGAAGCCCGGCGCCAAGAACGTCGGGTTCATCGTGGTGGACAAGAACGGCGTCAAGGACGTCGAGGCGGACCGCTTCCTCGACCCGGCCAAGACGCCCGAGATCTGGCTCAAGCAGGGCGATCCGGCGATCGTCACCACCGGGCCCGCCGCCGAGCAGGACCCGAACACGGCGGTCATCCACTACCGGCGCGCCGACGGCGACCACGCCGGCTGGGGGATGCACGTCTGGTCCGGCGCGGCCAGCCCGACCGACTGGGCCTCGCCGCTGCAGCCCGCCTCGACCGACGAGTTCGGCGTGACGTTCCGGGTGCCGCTGGCGGCCGGCGCCACCGGGCTGAACTACATCATCCACAAGGGCGACACCAAGGACCTGCCCGACGACCAGCGGCTCGACTTCGCCGCCGCCGGGCGCGAGGTGTGGCTGCTCGCCGGCGTACCGGACCGGCTGCTGCCGGTGGTGCGCAAGGCCGGCGGCGGCGTCGCCGACCTGAGCAAGTCGAACGCCGTCTGGATCGACCGGGAGACGATCGCCTGGAGGACCGGCACCGGCACGACGCTCGAGCCGGTCGGCGCGGGCACCGACGGCCGCGTCTACGACCTGGTGTACGCCCCCGAGGGCGGCCTGAGCATCGTCGACGGCGACCTGGCCGGCGCGCACCGCAGCATCCGGCTCGGCGCCCGGCGCAACGGCCTCACCGAGGCGCAGCGCGCGAAGAACCCGCACCTGTGGCAGTACCCGGCGTTCCGGCTCGACGACGTGCCCGGGCTCAAGGACGTGCTGCGCGGCCAGGTCGCGGTCACCGAACGCGACGCCGAGGGCAAGCTGCTCTCCGCCACCGGCGTGCAGCTCGCGGGCGCCCTCGACGACGTGTACGCCAAGGCGGCCAAGGCGGACCTCGGGCCGACCTTCAGCGGCGGGCGGCCGACGCTCGCCGTCTGGGCACCCACCGCCCGTACCGTCGCTCTGGAGATCTTCGACGACCCGGCGGCGACCGCGAAGCCGGTGCCGATGACCCGCGACGCCGCGACCGGCGTGTGGTCGGCGACCGGACCGAAGGGCTGGAAGGGCAAGTACTACCGGTACCGGGTCACCGCGTGGCAGCCGGCGGCGGGCAAGGTCGTGACGGCGTCGGTGACCGACCCGTACTCGGTCGACCTGTCGGCCGACTCGACGCACAGCCGGATCACCGATCTGACCGACCCGGTGCTCGCCCCGGCCGGCTGGTCCGGGCTGCGCAAGCCCGCGTACACCCCGGGACGGATTCAGATCTCGGAGCTGAGCGTCCGGGACTTCTCCATCGCGGACGACACGGTCCCGGCGGCGCGGCGCGGCACCTACGGCGCCTTCACCGACCCCCGGACCGCGGGCATGAAGCAGCTGAAGTCGCTGGCGGCGGCGGGCACCACCCACGTGCACCTGCTGCCGGTGTTCGACTTCGCCACCATTCCCGAGCGGCGGGCCGACCAGAAGCAGCCGGCCTGCGACCTCGCGAAGCTGCCGCCAGACTCCGACGAGCAGCAGAAGTGCGTCGCGGCGGTCGCCGCGCAGGACGGCTTCAACTGGGGTTACGACCCGCTGCACTACACCGCGCCCGAGGGCGGCTACGCCGTCGACCCGGCCGCGCGTACGAGAGAGTTCCGGCAGATGGTCGCCGGGCTCAACGGCACCGGCCTGCGCACGGTCATGGACGTCGTCTACAACCACACGTCGGCGGCCGGCACCGACCCGCACTCGGTGCTCGACCAGATCGTCCCCGGCTACTACCAGCGCCTGCTGGAGGACGGCACGGTGGCGAACTCGACCTGCTGCGCCAACACCGCGCCCGAGAACACGATGATGGGCAAGCTCGTCGTCGACTCGATCGTCACCTGGGCGAAGGCGTACAAGGTCGACGGTTTCCGCTTCGACCTGATGGGCCACCACCCGAAGGCGAACATCCTGGCCGTGCGGGCCGCGCTCGACAAGCTCACGCCGGCGCGTGACGGCGTCGACGGCCGGAAGATCTACCTGTACGGCGAGGGCTGGGACTTCGGCGAGGTCGCCGGCGACGCCCGCTTCGTGCAGGCCACCCAGGCCAACATGGCCGGCACCGGCGTCGGAACGTTCAACGACCGGCTCCGCGACGCCGTACGCGGCGGCGGCCCGTTCGACGGCAACCCGCGCATCCAGGGCTTCGCCTCCGGCCTGTTCACCGAGCCCAACGGTGACCCGGTCAACGGCACACCCGCGGAGCAGAAGGCCCGGCTGCTGCGCTACCAGGACCAGATCAAGGTGGGCCTGAGCGGCAACCTGGCGGGGTACCGGTTCACCTCGAGCGCGGGCAAGCCGGTCACCGGCGCGCAGGTCGACTACAACGGGTCACCGGCGGGCTACACCGCCGCGCCGGGCGAGGCGATCACCTACGTGGACGCGCACGACAACGAGATCCTGTACGACGCGCTGGCGTACAAACTGCCGCAGGCCACGCCGGCGCTGGACCGCGCGAAGATGCAGTCCGTGGCGCTGGCGACCACGGCGCTCGGCCAGGGCGCCGGCTTCGTCACCGCGGGCAGCGAACGGCTGCGCTCGAAGTCGCTCGACCGCAACTCGTTCAACTCCGGCGACTGGTTCAACCAGATCGGGTGGGACTGCACCAAGGGCAACGGCTTCGGCCGCGGCCTGCCGCCGGCGGCGGACAACGAGCCCAAGTGGTCGTACGCCAAGCCGCTGCTGGCCGACGCGAAGCTGGTGCCGGGCTGCGACGCGGTGAACCTCGCCGACGCCCGCTACCGCGAGCTGCTGGAGATCCGTAAGTCGTCGCCGGTCTTCGGGCTGCCGACGGCGGCGGAGGTGCAGAAGCGGCTGTCGTTCCCGCTGTCGGGCACGGCCGAGACCCCGGGTGTGATCACGATGCACCTGGACGGCCGCGGGCTGGACCGCCGCTGGAAGTCGGTCACGGTGGTCTTCAACGCCACCGCGGCGCAGGCGACGCAGACCGTGCCGGCGCTGCGGAGCGCGGCTGTGGGACTGCACCCGGCACAGCACGAGCCGGCCTCGTTCGACCGGGCCACCGGCACCTTCCGGGTGCCGGCCCGCACGACGGCGGTCTTCGTGCAGAACTGAGCGGGCGCGTCCGGTGGACGTAGCGGCCTGCCGGTGGTCACCATCGCAACATGGGTGACTACCGGCAGGCGTACGACCGCAGTCTCCGCGACCCCGAGGGCTTCTGGCGCGACGCCGCCGAGGCGATCGACTGGGACGTCCCGCCCGGGCGCATCCTCGACGACAGCGCCGCCCCGCTGTACCACTGGTTCCCCGGCGCGCGGCTCAACACCTGCCACAACGCGCTCGACCGGCACGTCGCCGCGGGCCGGGGCGACCAGCCGGCGCTGATACACGACAGCCCGGTGACGGGGAGCGTGCGCACCTACACGTACGCCGAGCTGCGCGACCGGGTCGCGCTCTTCGCCGGCGCCCTGCGGCGGCTCGGCGTCGAGCGCGGCGACCGGGTCGTGATCTACATGGCGATGGTCCCCGAGGCCGTCGTCGCGATGCTGGCCTGCGCCCGGCTCGGCGCGGTCCACTCGGTGGTCTTCGGCGGCTTCGGCGCACCGGAGCTGGCGGCGCGCATCGACGACGCCCGACCCCGGGTGATCGTGGCGAGCTCCTGCGGCGTCGAGGCGGCCCGCGTGGTCGGGTACAAGTCGCTGCTCGACCGGGCGATCGACCTCGCGGAGCACAAGCCCCGGCACTGCGTGATCCTCCAGCGCCCGCAGCTGCTGGCCGACCTGGTGCCCGGGCGCGACCTGACCTGGGACGACGCCGTCGACGGCGCCGAGCCCGCCGGGTGCGTGCCGGTCGCGGCGACCGACCCGCTCTACATCCTCTACACCTCCGGCACGACCGGGCGCCCCAAGGGCGTGGTCCGCGACAACGGCGGCCACGCCGTCGCGCTGCGCTGGTCGATGAGCGCGATCTACGCATGCGGCCCGGGCGACGTCTTCTGGGCGGCGTCCGACGTGGGCTGGGTCGTCGGACACTCCTACATCGTGTACGCACCGCTGCTGACCGGTGCGACGACGGTCCTCTACGAGGGCAAGCCGGTCGGCACCCCCGACGCCGGCGCGTTCTGGCGGGTGGCGGCGCAGCACCGGGTCAACGTCATGTTCACGGCGCCGACGGCCATCCGGGCGGTGAAGAAGGAGGACCCCGACGGCGGGCTGATCGGGGGCTACGACCTGTCCGCCCTGCGCCTGCTGTTCCTCGCCGGCGAGCGCCTCGACCCGCAGACGTACGCGTGGGCGGGGGAGCGGCTAGGCGTACCCGTGATCGACAACTGGTGGCAGACCGAGACGGGCTGGCCGATCGCCGCCAGCCCGCGCGGCCTGGAGGCCCTGCCGACCAGGCCCGGCACGCCGTCGGTCCCGGTGCCCGGATACCGGGTGCGGGTGGTGGACCCGGACGGCGCCGAGGTGCCGCCGGGCGAGGACGGCGCGATCGTGATCGGCCTGCCGCTGCCGCCCGGCTGCCTGCCGACCCTGTGGGGCGACGACGAGCGCTACCGGCGCGACTACCTGTCGGCGTTCCCCGGCAACTACCTGACCGGCGACGGCGGCCGCTTCGACGCGGACGGCTACCTGTACGTGATGGGCCGCACCGACGACGTCATCAACGTCGCCGGCCACCGCCTGTCGACGGGCGCGATGGAGGAGGTGCTCGCCGCGCATCCGGCGGTCGCCGAGTGCGCGGTGATCGGCGTCAGCGACCCGCTGAAGGGCCAGGCGCCGCGCGGCTTCGTCGTGCTGAAGGCGGGCGCGGGCGCCGAGCCGGAGCGGCTGGCGGCCGAACTGGTCGCAATGGTCCGCGACCGGATCGGCCCGGTGGCCGCGTTCCGCCGGGTCGACGTCGTGCCGGGGCTGCCGAAGACCCGCTCCGGGAAGATACTGCGCCGCACGATGCGCGGCATCGCCGACGGCACACCGGTGCCGGTGCCCTCGACCATCGAGGATCCCGCGGTCCTGGACGCCCTGCGGCCGATCCTCACCGGCCGGCCGTTGATAGCGTTGGCGCAGGACGATCAACGACCATCGGAGACGCCTGATGCCTCAAGGACCTGATCGGCACCGAGTGGTGGTCGTCGGAGCCGGCTTCGGCGGACTCTTTGCCACGAAGTCCCTGCGCAAGGCCCCGGTGGACGTCACACTGATCAACAGCACGGCGTACCACCTGTTCCAGCCGCTGCTCTACCAGGTGGCGACCGGGATCCTGTCGGAGGGGGAGATCGCCCCGCCGATCCGGGAGATCCTCAGGCGCCAGCAGAACGTGGACGTGAAGCTCGGCACGGTCACCGACATCGACGTCGCGGCGAAGACCCTGGCGGTCGAGGCTCCCGGCATCGACTACACCGTCGGGTACGACACGCTGATCGTCGCCGCGGGCGCGTCGCAGTCCTATTTCGGCAACGACGGCTACGCCGACCACGCACCCGGCATGAAGAGCATCGACGACGCGCTCGAGCTGCGGGCCCGCATCTTCGGCGCGTTCGAGCTGGCGGATCTGCAGGAGGACCCCGCCGACGCCGAGCGGTGGCTGACCTTCGTGGTCGTCGGCGCCGGGCCGACCGGCGTCGAGATGGCCGGCCAGATCGCCGAGCTGGCCCACCGCAACCTGCCGGGGCAGTACCGGCACATCGACCCGCGCCGGGCCCGGATCATCCTGGTCGACGCGCTTCCCGCGGTGCTCAACACCTTCGGCGACCACCTGTCCACCCGCGCCCTGCGCCGGCTGCACCTGCTCGGCGTCGAGGTCGAGCTGGAGACCCGGGTGGTCGGCGTCGACGCGACCGGCATCGAGGTGGAGACCGCGCGGGGACGCCAGCGCATCGAGTCGATGACCAAGATGTGGGCCGCCGGCGTGGCCGCGCCCCCGCTGGCCGCCCGGATCGCCGCGGCGACCGGCGCCGGCACGGACCGGGCGGGCCGGCTCCAGGTGAACCCGGACTGCTCGCTGCCCGGGCACCCCGAGATCTACGCGGTCGGCGACATGATGTCGCTCGACGCGCTGCCCGGCGTCGCGCAGGTGGCGATCCAGAGTGGGCGGCACGTCGCCGACCAGATCAAGCGCCGCCTCGGCGGCCGCGAGACCGGCGCGGCGTTCAGGTACTTCGACAAGGGCAGCATGGCGACGATCTCCCGCTTCTCGGCGGTGGCGAGCGTCGGCCGGGTGCGGGTGTCCGGCTTCCTCGGCTGGCTGATGTGGCTCGCCGTGCACCTGCTGTACCTGGTCGGCTTCAAGAACCGGCTCACGGCGGTGCTGCACTGGGCGGTGAGCTTCCTGGGCCGGGGGCGCTCGGAGCGGGTGTCGACGTTCCAGCAGGCCTTCGCCCGGGCCGCGGTCCGCGAGTACGGCGACCCCTTCGACCGCCGCGGGCCGGACCGGTCCCGGCCCTCCTGATCGCGCCCGGCCGAGTCCGAACGCTCCGCACATCCCGCATCACATTGCGTTGTGGAGCGCAAGCCATGGATACTTGAGCTCCCGCGAAGAGGTGACACACACATGAATGACGATCGGGCCGAGGAGATCGCGACACCGTTCGCCACGACGCTGGCTCGCCTTCGTGAGGCTCAGCACCTGAACAAGAAGGAACTGGCCCGGCTGATCGACTTCGACCCGTCCTATGTGAGCCACATGGAGAACGGGCGCCACCGGCCGACGTACGAGTTCGCGGCGCGCGCCGACGCGGTCCTGCGTGCCGACGGCGAGCTGATCGCCGCCTTCGACGAGTTCTGTGCCTCCTCCAACCGGCACTCCCGGGCGGTACCCGCCGACCGGTACTTCTCGGCCGGCATGTCGCCGGGCCTCGTGGTCCGGTCGGAGCAGGCCCACCTCACCCGCAGCGACGACGGCTTCTACCAGATCACCATCCAGCGGGAGCTCCACAACGGCACCGGGCAGCCGGTGACGAGGTTCCCGGTGCGGATCGAGGTCGACGCCCACCCGACCGACTCGTCGCAGTCCAGGCTCTTCTACCGCAACAACCCGGTCACCCTGGACGAGATCGACTTCCAGGCCACCTTCAACGGCGAGCCGACCACCTGGGACGTACTGCACGACCGCGACGCCTACAAGAAGATCTACATCCGGTTCGAGCCGCACGGGCTCCTCAAGCCCGTCTACCCGGGCGAGTCGGCGATCGTCAACTGCGAGTACCGGGTACCCCTCACGAAGTGGGGAGACTGGTTCGAGCGGGAGGTCCGGTGGCCGACCGAGCGGCTGTCCGTCTCGCTCAACTTCCCGGAGCGGCTGGGCGTCCGGCTGACCGCCCGCGAGGTGACCTGGAGCGGCGACCGTGTCCTTCCCACCGAGATCAAGTCCTGGATCCTGGACGGCGTCAGGTACTACAGCTGGAGCACGGCCAGGCCGGCCCTGACCAACCAGTACCGCTTCGACTGGAAGATCATTTCCCCGCTCTTCGAGCACGCCTCGTCACGAGAGCCGGTAGCAGGCCGACGCTGACCTCGGCGAGGGACCGCACCCGGCGCAGCTCGAACAGCACCCGGCGAGCTGGGTGCCCACCTCAACCCTTCTCCCGGGTGACCGACCGGTACTCGTCCACCGGGATGAGCCGGGTCCCGGGCACCCGCACCTCGTCGAAGAGCGCCTTGTTCAGGTGGTCGATCTCGTGCATGACCGACCGCGCCATGTTCTGGCTGAACTGGGTGATGCGCCGGATGCCGGCGAGGTCCTCGTACTCCACCTCGACGAAGTTCGGCCGGGCCACGATGCCGCGCCAGTCGAACATGCTCAGGCAGCCCTCGTAGTTCTGCGTCTCGTCCGCGACCCGGAGCACCCTCGGGTTGAGCAACTCCACGAACTTGGTGGCGCCGGGCTCGCGCACGATCACGGCCGCACGGTCGATCCCGATCTGCGGCGCCGCGATCCCCGTGATGCCCCGCCCGCGTTGATAGGTGTAGCGCTCGATAGCGCGGTGGATCGCCGCGTAGAGGCTGTCGATCACCCAGCGTGCCGCGTCCGCCTCACCCGGAAGATCGAACTGGGTCGAGGCGCGCAGGCGGCGCTCGGCGAGCATCGCCGGGGTCAGCAACGGCGGCTCCGCCGAGGCCTTGCCGGAGGGGCCGAGTATGGGATCGCCGCGCTGCACGATGCCGACCTCCTGCATCAGCTCGCTGAGGCTCTCGGGCGACTCGGCCGTACGCCGGTCGTTCTTGAAATACCAGTCGAAGCGATATCGGTGGTTGACGCGGGGACTCGAGCCGGTGGAGTTCGTGGACCAGTCGAAGAGGATCCGATCGCCGGCCTCGCGGCGGACGATCGGCGTCGGCAACGGTTGATCGCCGTAGACGGAGATCTCACGCCCACGGCATTCGGGCCGCAGCGACAGCGGGAAATCGAGCTCGACCGACAACACCTCCGTCTTCAGCCGCACATTGCGCTGGAACCACGGGCCCCATTGAAAGTCGGGCATCTGATAGGAGTACTCGATCCAGCGCCGCTCGCCCGAGTAGACCGGGAACTCGGTCGAGAAGTTCTCGCTGATCCGGTTGTGGAACTCGAGCCAGACCTCCAGCGTGGCCGGGTCCTGCTTGAACAGCCGTTCGGCGCGCATCGTCTCGCGCCGGTTGTTCTCGAAAATCGACCACGCCTTCAGATTCACCGACGCCAGGTTCAGCGGATTGTCGAGATGAAAGAGATGACTCCGGATCGGGTCGTACGGGAACCGCTCCACGTGGATACGCATCAGGTACTGGGTCACCGGCTGGGAGGACGCGTTGAGGAGCAGCCGGCGCTGGGTGAGCGTGTAGACCTCGCCGTCAAATCGCAGCGTGGCATGATCCTTCTCCACCACGAGCTCGCCGGCGTCCGGCGACGGTTCCCGCACGAGCTGGGTGCTGCGGTCCATTCCCGACCCCTGCACGATGGGGGTGAGAATGCTGGAGTTGATGACGTAGACGTCCACGGCGGAGTCGCCCCGGCCCACCGACTGGAGCATGCCGACGACGTCACGGGTCCCCGGGCGCCAGGCGGGGCCGCCGCTGAAGCCCGGCCGCGCGCGGAACACGCCCCTCACCTGCTCGTCGACCTGTAGCCGCGCCTTGTCGGTCGACCCCATGACGACCCCGGAGGCGTACCCGTCGTGCGCGCGGTTCGGCGCCGGGCCCATCATCTGGACCTCGACCCGCTCGTGGAACTCGACCAGCCGCAGCGGATCGGCCTCGACATGCTCGGCCAGGTGCAGCAGGGCGACGTCGGTCTGGTCGAACGCGTCCGCGACCGGTAGCCAGTCGGCCAACACCGACCTTCGCTCGGTCTGCTCGTTGGCGGCGCCGATGAACGGGAACCGAAGGTAGACCGAGGCTCCCGAACTGGGCCGATCGAGGGAGCGCAGTTCCCGGCCCAGCGCCGCGTTGACGACATGGGCGCACGTCAGAAGGAGGCGGTCCGCAACGAGGAAGCCCAGTCCGACGCGATCGCCATTCATGTCGAGAACCTGTGCGACCGCGTATTCAGCCCTGGCCAACGCCCCTCCAGACCTCCGCCTCCGCCGGAGGCGACTCTGGACAGTAGCCTAGTCGGAACGGCAGGACCGGCAAGCGAGCCCCGGAGGAGAGACCTTGACGGACGTCGTCCTCAGTATTCCCATCGGCGACGGAAGCGACGATCGGATCAGTGTCGAGGCGACGCTCGACGAACAGGACGAGGGAGTCCAGCTCGCGGCCGCCACCGGGCGCGCCGCGCGACTGACGTACTCGCTGAACTCCGCGCTGCAGCAGGTGATTCCGACACTCGACACAATTCTGAGCCGGGTTCGCGAAAGCCGTCTGTCGCCCGACGAAATCGCCCTCGAGTTCGGACTCAAGATCGGCGGCGAACACGGAATCATCCTCACGAAGGGCACCGCCGAGGCGAATATCAAACTCACCGTCAAATGGCGCTCCGGCCCGGCCACCTTCCCCGACGAGGTCGAGGTGGAAGCCGGCTAGGCGAGTGAACGATATGGTTCGTGGCGTTCACTCACGTGTCGAGGTAGTTGTCCCAGTCGGTACCGCTGCGGTTCCCCGGATCGTGCTCCTGGGGTACGCGTGACTCGATGTCGTCCGCCCACCGGTGTGCCCACCGAATCAGGCCGGCCAGGTCCTCGCGGCTCAGCCCGTAGTCCAGGAAGCGGCGAGTGTCTCGCAGCTCGATCGAGGCGAGGCGGCTCGCCAGGTCGGTGAGGGCCAGCGCCGGCTGGTGAACACGGCCGAGACGTTCCAGGTCACGCAGCGGGTATCCGCCGCGCGTCGCCGCGGCGTGCACGTCGATGAAGTCGCGGTGTGTGGCCCGGTCGTGCAACGCCGCGACCTTCATCCCGACCGCGTCGTCCAGCGCCAGGACGGGCCCGATGTCCATCCGGACCGGCGGGCCGATCGCTTCCTTGAGCAGGTCGACCTCGCACGACTGAGTTCCGGCGGTCACGGTCAGCCGGGCCATCCGCGGGGCGAGGTCGGCGACGGTGACGGTCAGTCCTGCGTCGCGAAATGCGGCCGACAGCCGGTCGACGATCACCGGCTCGGCACGGCCGCCGCGGTTGCGAAGTCGACGTCCTGGGACGGCCGGCTGGTCAGATTGTGCGCGCTGATCGCGTACCCGCCGGCGAGGACGAGGCCCAGATCGTCGCCGGCGTGGAACACGATCTCGGTCAGCGCCCGATGAAAGCCGTCCACCGCGCCGTGGTCACGCCTGCGCGAGCTGGGGCAACCGCTGCTCCCACACGTCGGTCAGCTCCCGGGTGGTAAGCCGTTTGACCTTCTGCCAATCACGGCGCAGCAGTGCCCCGTTGACATAGGCGGCGACGTCGGCGCGCTGCCCACAGCTCATCAGCAGGGTGTAGAGAGTGAGTCGCTCGGCGGGATCGGTGACATCGAAGTCGTCCGGTCCGGACCAGCACAACCGGTTCGGCAGCACCACGACGCCGGCGGTGGGCCCGCACAGCTCGTCCCAGTGGGGGATGCGCTCCGCCGCGGTGCTGAACCGTGAGGGGAGTACCTCGCTGGTCATGGCGACCATCGTAGCCCCGCCGCGGTGCCCGGCCCGAGTCCCGGAGTCCGAGCGGCAGGGCGGCCCCGTACGCCCTGACGTGCGTCATCGTCGACCGCGGTCGCGCAACCGCCCGGGCGCCGCGGCCCGGGTCAGGCGGCCAGGGCGGCGTAGCGGCCGCCGACCGACACCAGGCTGTCGTGGTCGCCGGACTCGAGGATCCGGCCGCGGTCGACGACCACGATCTGGTCGGCGTCGCGGACCGTCGACAGCCGGTGCGCGATCGTCACGGTGGTCCGGCCGCGGGCCAGTTCGTCGAACGCGCGTTGCACGGCCCGTTCGGTCGAGGTGTCGAGCGCGCTGGTCGCCTCGTCCAGGACGAGGATCCGCGGGTCGCGTAGCAGGGTCCGGGCGATGGCGATGCGCTGCTTCTCGCCGCCGGAGAAGCGGTGCCCGCGCGAGCCGACGACGGTGTCGTAGCCGTCCGGCAGGCCCGCGATCAGGTCGTGGACCTGCGCGGCCCGCGCGGCCTGCTCGATCTGCTCGTCGGTCGCGTCCGGCCGGGCGTAGCGCAGGTTCTCCCGCACGGTCGTGTGCAGCAGGTAGGTCTCCTGGCTGACCACGCCGACGATGCCGGCGAGGTCGGCCAGCCGCAGGTCACGGATGTCGATTCCGTCGACGGTGATCCGGCCGGCGTCGGGGTCGTAGAGCCGGGCGATCAGCGCGGCGACGGTGCTCTTGCCGGAGCCGGTCGCGCCGACGAGGGCGAGCGACGTGCCGGCCGGGACGTCGAGGGTGAGGCCGGCGACCGCGGCGGTCGCGCTGCCCGGGTACGCGAACGTGACGTCCTCGAAGCGCAGGTGCCCGCGTACGGGCCGGTCCGGGACCACGGGCTCGGCGGGATCGTCCACCTCGACCGGCAGGTCCAGGTATTCGAAGATGCGCGCGAAGAGGGCGAGCGAACTGGTCAGCGAGACCCCGACGCCCAGCAGCCCCATCAGCGGCCGGAACAGCCCGGCCTGCAGGGCGGTGAACGCGACCAGGGTGCCGATGCTCAGCGTGCCGGCGGTCAGCGGCAGCCCGGCGCTGAGGTAGATGAGCGCCGGAATGGCGGCGAAGACGATGCTCATCGCGGCCATCCGCCAGCGGCCGGCCAGTTCGGAGCGCAGTTCCAGGTCGATGAGCCGGGCGGACGAGGCGGTGAAGCGCTCGACCAGCGCGGGGCCGGTGCCCATGGTCTTGCTCAGCTGCACGCCGCTGATCGACAGGCCCTCCTCGACGGTCACGTTGAGGTCGGCGAGCTCGCGCTGGCGCCGCGCGGTGATCTCCTTGCGCATCCGCGCCACGCGACGGGTCAGGTGGATCGCCGGCGGGAGCACGACCAGCGACACGAGGGAGAGCTGCCAGGACAGGGCGGCCATGGCGACCGCGGTGGCGACCGCGGTGGTGAGGTTCGAGGCGATCGAGGTCGCGGTCGAGGTGACCACCGACTGCATGCCGCCGATGTCGTTGGTGATCCGCGACTGCACCTCGCCGGTCCGGGTCCGGGTGAAGAACGCCACGGACTGGCGGTGCAGGTGGGTGAAGACGTCCGTGCGCAGCCGGTGCATGACCCGCTGGCCGACGGTGGTCGAGATCCAGGTCTGCACGACGCCGAGCGCGGAGGTCACGGCGGCGACGGCGACCATGCCGGCGACCAGGGCGACCAGCAGCCCCAGGTCCTGCCGGGGCAGCGCGCGGTCGATGACCTCGCGGAGCAGGAAGGGCGCGGCCATGGCGATGACGGAGGACGCCACGATGATCGCGGTGACGACGGCGAGCTGGAGTCGGTGTGCGGTGAAGAGCCGGCCGATGCGGCGCAGCGAGACCTCTCTGGCCTGCTTCTTCTCGGCGGCGGTGACGGTGTGGGCGCGGCCTTTCCGGCCGCCTTCCGCGGGTGGCGATTCCAAGAGCGACAACCTTCTTCCGGTACGGGGATTAGCTGAGGTTACCTCAACATGAGGTTACAACCGCAATCGCTGGTACGGTATTCCGGTGGACCGCGCCGCCGCCGACGACAACCTGTCCGAGCTGTTCTGGTCCGTCGCCCGCAACCTGCGGCACCTCAACCGCGAGACCCTCGAGCCGCTGAACGTCTCGCCGTCGCACGGCCGGGCGCTCAACGTCCTGTGGCGCCACGGGCCGATGCGCCCGGGCGCGCTCGCCGAGCACCTGCGGATCGCGGCCCGCTCGGCCACCGAGGTCGTCGACGACCTGCAGGAGCGCGGGCTCGTCGCCCGCGGGCCGGACCCGGCCGACCGGCGCGCCACCCTGGTGACGCTCACCGAGGCGGGCACGGCGACCGGCGCGGCGATCAAGGCGGCCCGGCAGGCCGCGGCGGAGCGCTTCTTCGCCGGCCTCAGCGGGAGCGACCGCGCCGAGCTGGCCCGGATCCTGCGGGAGCTGCGCGACTGATCCCGGCGGCGCCCAGTTGCCTCCGTCACTTTCCTGACCGATCGGACAGGATCTGACCGATCGGTCAGGCATGCTGGAACGCATGCCCCGCAGGAGTACCCGTGACGAGATCCTCGCCGTCGCCGCCGCGCAGTTCGCCCACGTCGGTTTCAAGGGCACCTCGTTGCAGGAGATCGCAGCCGAGGTCGGCTGCTCCAAGGCGACGCTGCTCTACCACTTCGCCGGCAAGGACGCGATCCTCGCCGCCCTGATCGCCCCGGCCGCGCAAGAGCTCGCCGCCCTCGACGAACGGCTCTCCGCCCTCGACGGACCCGCCGTCCAGGTGGCCGCGATCGAGGGCTTCGTGGACCTGGTGCTGCGGTACCGCCAGGAGGCGGCCCTCATCTACGGCGACGCGGCGCGGTTCCTGCAGGAGCCCGCGTTCGCCTTCCTCCGCCCGCACATCGACAACCTGTGCGCCGCGCTCGCCGGCCGGTCCCTCGAACCGGTCGACTGCCTCGCCGCGGAGGTGCTGCTCGGCGGCATCGCCGGCGTCGTCATCGACAAGGCCGGGGAGGACATGCGCGAAGCGCTCGTCGCCGTGGCCAAACGTGCCCTGATCACCCCTCACGACAAGGACTGAGATGGCAACCCTGCTGTACCGACTCGGCCGGGCCTCGTTCCGGCGACGCAAACTCGTGGTAGTCCTCTGGCTCGTGCTGCTGGCCGCGCTCGGCGGCGCGGCGCTGGCGTTCAAGGGCCCGACCGCGAGCAACTTCACCATGCCGGGTACCGAGTCGCAGCGCGCGATCGACGCCCTGCAGCGGGAGTTCCCCGAGGCCAGCGGCGCCACCGGCACCATCGTCGTCGCCGCGCCGCAGGGCGCGACGCTCACCGATCCGAAGCTCATGCCGGCGGTGCAGGGCCTGGTCAAGGAGGCCTCGCAGCTGCCGGGCGCGATCGGCGCGGTCGACCCGTACGCGGTCAAGGCCCTCTCGCGGGACGGCCGCCACGCCCTGGTCCAGGTGCAGTTCGCCGGGCGGGTCGACGCCATCACCAAGGAGCAGCGCGCCGCGTACGAGGCGAGCGGCGCCGCCGCCGAGGCGGCCGGCCTGCGGGTCGAGCACGGCGGCGAGGTGATGAACTCCGAGCCCGAGGTCGGCGGCACCGAGGGCATCGGCGTCCTCATCGCCCTGGTCGTCCTGGTCGTCACGTTCGGCTCGCTGGTGGCCGCGGGGATGACCATGCTCAACGCGCTGATCGGCGTCGGCGCGGGCATGGCCGGCCTCTTCGCGCTGAGCGGCGTCGTCGACCTCACCAGCACCGCTCCCGTGCTGGCGCTGATGCTCGGCCTCGCGGTCGGCATCGACTACTCGCTGTTCATCACGTCGCGGCACCGGCAGAACCTGGTCGACGGTCTGGCGAGCGAGGAGGCGGTCGCCCGCGCGGTCGGCACGGCCGGCTCCGCGGTCGTCTTCGCCGGCGTCACCGTCGTCATCGCCCTCGCCGGGCTCGCCGTCGTCGGCATCCCGTTCCTGACCGTCATGGGCCTGGCCGCGGCCGGCACCGTCGCGGTCGCGGTGCTGGTCGCCATCACGCTGCTGCCCGCGCTGCTCGGCTTCGCCGGCGAGCGGGTGCTGCCGCGCCGGCTGCGGTCGGGCCGGGGCGGCCCGGCCTCGAACACCGCCAAGGAGGCCTTCGGCTTCCGCTGGGCGCGGATCGTGACCCGGCTGCGCGTGCCGGTGATCCTGGTCGGGGTCCTGGGCCTCGGCGCCCTGGCCGTGCCGGCCATGGACATGCGGGTCGCGCTGCCCGACGCGACCGCGGCGCCCGCCGGTACGGCGGCCCGCGACGCCGCCGACCTGATCACCGCGGGCTTCGGCCCGGGCTTCAACGGCCGCCTCGCGCTGGTCGTCTCGAGCGACTCCCCGGAGCGGACGGCCGCCGCCGTCCAGCAGGTCAACCAGGTGCTGCAGGGCACGCCGGACCTGCTCGCGGTCACCCCGCCGAACCTCAGCGGCGACAAGCTCACGGCCCTGCTGGCGGTCATTCCGACGACCGGCCCGCTCGATGCCGCCACCGAGGACCTGGTGCACGAGGTGCGCGACCGGGTCGCCGGGGTGAGCGGCGCGGACGTGGCCCTGACCGGGCAGACCGCCGTCGGCATCGACGTGTCGGAGAAGCTGTCCGACGCGATGCCGGTCTACCTGCTGCTGGTGGTCGGGCTGTCGGTGCTGCTGCTGATGCTGGTGTTCCGCTCGGTGCTGGTGCCGCTCAAGGCCGCGCTCGGCTTCCTGCTGACCGTCGGCGCGACCTTCGGGGTCACGGTGCTGGTGTTCCAGGAGGGGCACCTGAGCGACCTGGTCGGCCTGGACACCCCGGGCCCGCTGATCAGCTTCCTGCCGATCCTGCTGATCGGCATCCTGTTCGGCCTCGCGATGGACTACGAGGTGTTCCTGGTTTCGCGGATGCGCGAGGACTACGTGCACGGCGCCGACGCGCAGGCGGCCACGATCAGCGGCATGGGACACGGCGCCCGGGTGGTCACCGCCGCCGCGCTGATCATGACCTCGGTCTTCGCCGGCTTCGTGCTGCTCGACGACCCGGTGATCAAGTCGATGGGCTTCGCGCTCGCGATCGGTGTCGCGATCGACGCGTTCGTCGTCCGGATGACCATCGTGCCGGCGGTCATCTCACTGCTCGGACGCGCGGCCTGGTGGCTGCCGCGCTGGCTGGACCGGGGTCTGCCGAACGTCGACATCGAGGGGGAGCGGCTCCGCGATCACCTCACTGAGCAGCCCGAACGGGAACCTGTGACCGTCTGAACCAACCGTGGAACCACCCGAGCCGGGGCGTGCGATAGCACGCCCCGGCTCTTCATTGCCGGATTGTTACCGGAACGGTGATCTAGAAAACTTGCGAATCATCTTCCGCTCTGAATAGGTTGCCTTCGGCAACAAAACCATGTGACGAGCGAGACCCTCCCGGAGGCATCCATGACATTGGCGAGGTGGTGCGACCTATGAGCGACGCGCCCATCCTCCTGGAGATGCGCTCCATCACCAAGGAGTTTCCCGGGGTCAAGGCCCTCTCCGACGTCAACCTCGTCGTGCGCGCCGGAGAGATCCACGCCATCTGCGGCGAGAACGGCGCCGGCAAGTCGACGCTGATGAAGGTGCTCAGCGGCGTCTACCCGTACGGCACGTACGACGGTGACATCGTTTACCAGGGTGCCGAGACCCGCTTCCACGACATCCGCGGCAGCGAGCACGCGGGCATCGTGATCATCCACCAGGAGCTCGCGCTCATCCCGGACATGTCGATCACCGAGAACATCTTCCTCGGTAACGAGCCCCGCCGGCGCGGCGCGATCGACTGGAAGGCCGCCAACCGGATGGCGCTGGACCTGATGGCGCGGGTCGGCCTGCAGGAGGACCCCGACACCCTGATCAAGGACATCGGCGTCGGCAAGCAGCAGCTCGTGGAGATCGCCAAGGCGTTCGCCAAGGACGTCAAGCTGCTCATCCTGGACGAGCCGACCGCCGCGCTGAACGAGGCCGACTCCCGGCACCTGCTCGACCTGCTGCGCGGCTTCCGCGAGCGGGGCATCACCTCGATCATGATCTCGCACAAGCTGAACGAGATCGAGGCGATCTCCGACCAGATCACGATCCTGCGCGACGGCCGGACCGTCGAGACGCTGGACATCAAGGCGGACGGCGTCGACGAGGACCGCATCGTGCGTGGCATGGTCGGCCGCGAGCTGAGCAGCCGGTTCCCGGACCACACGCCGAAGATCGGCGAGGTCTTCTTCGAGGTGCGCAACTGGAACGTGCGGCACCCGATCTCCGCCGAGCGCCAGGTCTGCAAGAACGAGAACTTCGTGGTGCGCCGCGGCGAGATCGTCGGCTTCGCCGGCCTGATGGGCGCCGGCCGCACCGAGCTCGCGATGAGCGTCTTCGGCCGGTCCTACGGCGTCTGGGAGTCGGGCACGATCATCAAGGACGGCAGGGAGATCGTGCTCAAGTCGGTGGCGGACGCCATCGCGCACGGCCTCGCGTACGTCAGCGAGGACCGCAAGGCGATCGGCCTCAACCTGCTCGACGACATCAAGACGTCGACGGTGGCCGCCAAGCTCTCCAAGATCACCCGCCGCGGCGTCATCGACGAGGTCGCGGAGTACAAGGCGGCCGAGGGCTACCGCAGGGAACTGCGCACCAAGGCGCCCACCGTCGACGAGGGAGTCTCCAAGCTCTCCGGCGGCAACCAGCAGAAGGTCGTCCTGGCGAAGTGGATGTTCACGGACCCCGACCTGCTGATCCTCGACGAGCCGACCCGCGGCATCGACGTGGGCGCGAAGTACGAGATTTACGGCATCATCCAGCGGCTCGCCGACCAGGGGAAGGGCGTCATCGTCATCTCCTCGGAGCTGCCTGAGCTGATCGGGCTCTGCGACCGCATCTACACCGTGTTCGAAGGCTCCATAACCGGCGACATCCCCCGGCAGGACGCGGACCCGGAGACCCTCATGAAGCAGATGACCTCGACGAAGAAGATGCAGACGCGATGAGCCGATTCAAGGACCTTCAGAAGAACCTCTTCGGAGGCACCACCTCCAACGCCCGTCAGTTCGGGATGATCTTCACCCTCGTGGCGATCGTCGTCCTGTTCCAGATCCTGACCGACGGCCTGACCCTGCGCTCGGACAACCTGATCGCGTTGTTCCAGCAGAACTCCTACATCCTGATCCTCGCGATCGGCATGCTGATGGTCATCGTGGCCGGGCACATCGACCTCTCGGTCGGCTCGGTCGCCGCCTTCGCCGGCATCCTGGTCGCCAAGTCCATGGCGGAATGGGACCTCCCCTGGCCCCTGGCCATCGTCTTCGGCCTCCTGGTCGGCGCGGCCATCGGAGCCTGGCAGGGCTTCTGGGTCGCCTACATCGGGGTGCCGGCGTTCATCGTGACGCTGGCCGGCATGCTGATCTTCCGTGGCGGTAACCAGTGGATCGGTAACGCGAGCACCGTCCCGGTGCCCGAGGGCTTCTGGTCGATCGGCTCGGGCTACCTGCCCGAGGTCGGCCCGAAGACCGGTTACAACAACCTGACGCTGCTGCTCGGCGTTGCGGCCTGCCTGGCCGTCGTGTGGCGCGAGGTGCAGTCCCGCCGGACCCGCCACGCGATGGACGCCGACACCGCTCCGATGTGGATCTCGGTCCTGCGCATCGCCGTCATGGTCGGCGTGATCCTCTTCGCCACCCTGCGCTTCGCCAGCGGCCGCGTCGGCACCAGCTTCCCGATCTCCGGCATCATCCTGGTGGCGCTGGTGATCCTGTACTCGTTCTACACCCGCAACACGGCCGGCGGCCGGCACATCTACGCGGTCGGCGGCAACTCGCGCGCCGCCGAGCTGTCCGGCGTCAAGCTCCGCCGGGTCAACTTCCTGGTCATGATGAACATGTCCGTCCTGGCCGCCCTGGCCGGCATGATCTTCGTGGCGCGTTCACAGGCCTCCGGCCCGCAGGACGGCATCGGCTGGGAGCTGGACGCGATCGCCGCGGTCTTCATCGGTGGCGCGGCGGTATCCGGCGGCATCGGCACCATCAGCGGCTCCATCGTCGGTGGTCTCGTCATGGCCGTGCTCAACAACGGCCTGCAGCTCCTGGGCGTCGGCTCCGACCAGGTCCAGGTCATCAAGGGTCTGGTCCTGCTGCTGGCCGTCGCGCTCGACGTCTACAACAAGAGCCAGGGGCGCTTCTCCATCATCGGAAGCATCATGCGCCCGTTCCGCCGGGAGGCGCCCGCCGTACCGGCAACATCGTCGACCGCGGGCCACGAACCCGCCAAGACGACGGTGTCCGGCTGACGGTCACCGACCCCTCTCACCACCCGCAACACCCATCACCCGTATCACCTCTCTGAAGAAGGGCATCACCCCCTCATGCGTACTTTCTTTGCCAAGACGGTGGCCATCGGCGCCATCTCGATGCTGGCCCTCACGGCCTGCGGCGGCGGTCGTGACGACGAGTCCGGCACGGAGGCCCCGGCCAAGGGCTTCGCGGCCAACTCCCTGATCGGTGTGGCTCTGCCGGCCAAGACCTCGGAGAACTGGGTCCTCGCCGGTGACCTGTTCACCAACGGCCTGAAGGAGGCCGGCTTCCAGAGCGACGTGCAGTACGCCGGCGCGTCGACCACGGTCGCCGACCAGCAGGCGCAGATCACCGCCATGGTGACCAAGGGCGCGAAGGTCATCGTCATCGGCGCGACCGACGCCGCGCAGCTGTCGACCCAGGTCGCCGCGGCGCACAAGGCCGGCGCGAAGGTCATCGCGTACGACCGCCTCATCACCAACACGCCGGACCTCGACTACTACGTCGCGTTCGACAACTTCAAGGTCGGCCAGCTCCAGGGCCAGGCCCTGCTGGACGGCCTCAAGGCCAAGAAGGCGACCGGCCCGTACAACATCGAGCTCTTCTCGGGCTCGCCGGACGACAACAACGCCGGTGTCTTCTTCAACGGTGCGATGGACGTCCTCAAGCCGGAGATCGACAAGGGCAACCTCGTCGTCGCCTCGAAGCAGACTGACGTCAAGCAGACCGCCATCCAGGGCTGGAAGGCCGAGGGTGCGCAGGCCCGCATGGACCAGCTGCTGACCGCCGCCTACGGCAGCAAGACGCTGGACGGCGTCCTCTCCCCGAACGACACGCTGGCCCGCGCGATCATCACCTCGATCAAGGGTGCCGGCAAGCCCGTCCCGGTCGTCACCGGCCAGGACTCCGAGGTCGAGTCGATCAAGTCGATCATGGCCGGCGAGCAGTACATGACCATCAACAAGGACACCCGGACCCTGGTCAAGGAGACCATCAACATGGTCAAGGCGCTCCAGACCGGTGGCACCCCGCAGGTGAACGACCAGAAGTCCTACAACAACGGCAGCAAGGTCGTCGACACGTACCTGCTCCCCCCGGTCGCCGTCACCAAGGCGAACGCGGCCGAGGCGTACGCGAACGACCCGAAGCTCGCGCCGCTCACCAAGTAATCAACGCAACGCAGGGTAGTAACTGACGACCCTTGGGTCCCCGGAGCTCGTCTCCGGGGACCCTTCGTCGTCGAGACGCCGACAAGGTCGGCGGGAAGCACACAGGCCCGTACCGCGGTACCGATCCGGAAGGCAGGTCCCGACCGTGCCGACACCCGCGCGGTCCGGACCGCATCCGGAGGCGCCCGCGGCGCCCGGCGCCGGCCAGGAGGAGATCCGCCGGCAGAACCTCGGCGCCGTGCTGCGCTACGTCCACCTGCGAGGCCCGACCTCCCGCGCCGAGCTGACCATCCGCCTCGGACTCAACCGCAGCACCATCGGGGCGCTCGCCGCCGACCTGGCGGCCACCGGGCTGGTCACCGAGGAGGCGCCGACCACCGCGCGCCGGGCCGGCCGGCCCTCGCTGGTGGTCAGCCCCCGCTCCGGCGGCGTCTACGCGCAGGCGCTGAGCATCGAGTCCGACCGGCTCCGCGCCGCCTGCGTCGGCCTCGGCGGTCGCCTCCTGGACCTGCGCGAGGTCGGCCGCCCGCCGGGGATGCCGCCCGCCGACGCGGTCGGCCCGCTGGCCGCCCTCGTGCGTGACATGGAACGCGGCCTCGCCGAGGGCGCCCGGTGCGCGGGCGGCGCCGTGGCCGTGGCGGACACGACCCGTGACGCCGACGGCCGGATCCGGATCGGTCGCGCCGACGCGGGGCTGGGCGCCGCCCTGCACGCCGAGTTCCCGCCCGGGCCGGGCTTCGTCGCCGGGGACCTGGCCGACATCGCCGCCCTGGCCGAGCACGTCCGCGGAGTCGCGGTGGGCCTCGAGGACGTCGTCTACCTGCACGGCGACCTCGGCGTCAGCGCCGGCATCATCGCCGGCGGCCGGCTCGTCTCCGGCCATCGCCGGCACAGCGGCAAGGTCGGCCACATGGTCGTGAACCCGAACGGCCTGCCGTGCGGCTGCGGTTCGCGCGGCTGCTGGGAGACCGAGATCTCCGCGGCCGCCCTGCTGCGGCACGCCGGCCGGGAGCCCGCGGAGCCCGGCGCGGTGGGTGAGGTGCTGCGCGCCGCCGCGCGCGGCGAGCGTACGGCCCGCGCGGCGGTCGATCGGGTCGCCGACTGGCTGGGCCTCGGCGTGGCCAACCTGGTCAACGTGGTCAATCCCGGCCTGGTGGTCTTCGGCGGCTCGCTGCGGGAGGTCTACGCCGCCGGCGCCGGCGTGGTGCGGGGCCGCCTCGACGGGAGCGCGCTGCCCGCCTCCCGCGAGCGCGTTCGGCTGCGTGCGGCGGCGCTCGGCCGCGACGCCGCCCTGATCGGCGCGGCGGAACTGGCCTTCGACCAACTGCTCGCGGACCCGCTGAACGCCGGGGTTGCGGTGCAGGAGGAGACTGGACACGGATCTACCGACGGAGGCGTTCCATGACCGGATCGACGGCGAGCGCGGCGACCGACCGCTGGTCGGCCCAGCTGATGTGGCTGCTGCCGCCGCTGCTCGAGCTCCCGGTCGCGGTCGCGCTCTGCTCCGGCGTTCCCGAGGTGGCGCACCAGGCGGCCTTCGGCTCGCCCGCCACCCAGGTGGTGCTGCTGCTCGCCCTCGCCGCCGCGGTGTGCGGTTTCGTGGCCGTCGTGCGGGGCACGGCCGGCGTGACGCAGGCGGCGATCGGGGGAGTGCTCTCGGTGGCCGCCGGCGCGGTCGCCGCGGTCGGCGCGGGCTTCCTGGCCGGCGGCGTGTTCCGGGTGCTGGGCCTGCTGCTGGCGCACTCCGCGTTCTCCATCGCGATGCTGGCCCGCGCCACGCTGCGCCGCCCGGCCGAGGCCTGACCCCCCGGGTACCGCCGCGGCGTCAGTACCGCCGCCGCGCCGTCAGGCCGGGCAGCAGGGAGAGACCCGCGATGACGGCGCCCGCGACCATCGCCAGATAGCCGAGGACCAGGACCTCGGGTCCGCCGCCGAAGGCCAGCGCGCCCAGCACCAGCACGAAGGTGAGCAGCGCGGGCAGCGCGGTGAGCACCCAGGCCGCCGTCTTCTGCGCCGGGCTCCACCGCGGCGAGCCGGAGACCAGCAGCAGCCCGGCGAGGGGGCAGATCACCGGCAGCACCACGGATCCGACGGTGAGCAGCGCTATCCCCGCGTACTCGAGATGACCGGAGGGTGCCGGCCCGGCCGGCGGCGCCGGCGCGGGCAGGGCAGGCCGCCGCAGGTGGGCCGGGACCCGCCCGCGGCGGGCGGCGGCCGCGAGCGACTCAGGAGGGCCCAGCCGGTGCAGGATCAGCTGAGGGTCCTCGATCGGATCGGCGGCGGAGGTCCGGCGCATCGCGATGTAGTCGGCGACCGTGGCCATCAACTCGTCGCGCAACCCCGGCTCGAGGTCCTCGCTGGCGGCCCAGAGCGCGGCCAGGTAGTCGAGGACGAGGACGTCCGTGTGCACGAGCGGCGCCGTGTCGTAGTGGTGCGGTACGGACGTCATCCGGTTTCCCCCTGAGCTCGAGCGCGGCAGTGCAGTCAGCATTCCGCCGCGCCGCCCCGGTACACATCCGACCGGGGACGGAGAAGCCCCGGCGCCCTCTGCCTTTCGGCTGATCCGCCGTGCCGGCGTCCGTGAGCGACGACATGTTGTGATCTGACCCACAGGGCAGGGTTTCCCTTCACCCGATATCCCCGCGGCCGATGCACACACCATGGCCGACGACACGCGTTCATTCACGCGCTATGTGTGGATCAACGCGGGTCTCGCCGCCACGAGTCTGCTCTGGTACGTGCTGTACAGCACGGTCGGTGCGGGACACGTGGCCATCGCCTACGCGGCCGCGCCGCTCGAGGGCTGCGTCGCCGTCGCCGCCCTGTTCGGCCTCTGGCGTACGGTGCGCGGCAACCCGGTCGCCCGGCGGTTCTGGGGCGCCCTGCTGGCCGCCGCCGTCTCCATGACCCTCGGCTACCTGGTGATGGGGGTCCACGCGGCGTTCTACTCCGTCCGCGGCATGCCGCCGGACATGCCGCTCGTGGCCGCCGCGGCCATCGCCCTCGGCTTCACCCTCGCCATGTGGGCCGTCGGCCGGGTGCCGGTCGGCACCTCCGGCGCCGCCGAGCGCTGGCGCATGAACCTGGACCGGATGGTCGCCTGCCTGGGCTGCGCGACGGTGCTCTGGCACTTCGGGCTCGCACCGATGCTGACCGCGGACGAGCGGTGGAGTACGCAGACCCTGTCCCTGATCGGCCTCGCGTTCCTGCTGTCCATCGGCGGCGTCACCAAGGTCTCCTACCTCGGCGACGGCGCGGTCGACCGCACGGCGATCCGGATGGTCGCCGCCGTGGGCCTGACCGCCGCCGGCGTGGCCGTGCTCGCCGCCACCTTCGGGCACGACGGCGGGGTTCCGGCGCAGGCCGTGGTGCTGCCGCTGGGACCGGTGCTGCTGGTCCTCGCGGTCCGGGTGCAGGCCAAGGCGGCCCTCGGCCACCGCCGCATGTCGCGCCGGTCCTCGACGCTGCTTCCCTACCTCGCGATCGCGGCGGTGGACCTGCCGTTGATCGCGGTCGCCGCGGGACCCCTGCGCTGGCCCGGGCGGGTCTCGCTGGTCGCCGCGGTGCTGATCAGCATCCTGGTCGCGATCCGCCAGTTCGTGGTCTTCCGCGACAACCGGCTGCTGCTGCGCGACATCCGCGGCCAGGAGGTGAGGCTGCAGCACGAGGTCAGCCACGACGGCCTCACCGGCCTGGCGAACCGGGCCCGGTTCCGCGACGCCCTGCACGCCGCGCTCGTGGCCGAGCGGCCCGCGACCGTGCTGCTCGTCGACCTGGACGACTTCAAGACCGTCAACGACTCGCTCGGCCACGACGTCGGCGACCACCTGCTCGTCGCGGTGGCCCGGGTGCTCGCCGACCAGTGCGGCGCCGACGCCCTGCCGGTGCGCATCGGCGGCGACGAGTTCGCCGTGCTGCTCGTCGGCGGGACGACGGTAGGCGAGACCGTCGCCCAGCGCATCCTCGACGCGCTGAGCCGGCCGATCAGCGAACACCGGCTGCTCGTGCAGGCCAGCATCGGCATCACGACGGTCGTGCCGGGCGCGACGGTGGACGGCGTGCTGCGCGACGCCGACATCGCCATGTACGCGGCCAAGCAGCGCGGCAAGGCGGGCCACGTGCGCTACGCACCCGGCATGGAGGAGCCGGTGCTGGCCCACATCCAGCTCGGCGGCGAGATCCGCCGGGGCCTCGACGCGGGCGAGTTCCGGGTCGTCTACCAGCCGCTGCTGGCGCTGGACACCGGCCGGATCGTCGGCGTCGAGGCGCTGGTGCGCTGGGACCACCCGATCCGCGGCACCGTGCCGCCGATCGAGTTCATCCCGGCCGCCGAGCGGACCGGCCTGATCGTCGAGCTGGGCCGCTTCGTGCTGCGCGAGACCTGCCGGCAGACCGCGGCCTGGCTGGCCGAGTTCGGCCCCGACGCGCTGCAGCGTCCGGCCGTCAACGTCTCCGCCCGGCAGCTGCACGACCCGGACTTCGTCGCCGACGTGCTGGCGGCGCTCGCCGACAACGGCCTGTCCACCGACCGCATGGTGCTCGAGCTGACGGAGTCGGCCGTGCTGCGCGGCAGCCAGGTGTCGCAGACCCTGCACGAGCTCGCCCGCCTCGGCATCAAGCTGGCCCTGGACGACTTCGGCACGGGGGAGTCGTCGCTGAGCCTGCTGCGCGCGTTCCCGGCCGCGATCGTCAAGCTGGACAAGTCGTTCGTCGACGGCATCGAGATCGACGACGCGAACCCGTCGGCGCGCGACGCCCGCCAGGCGGTCGCCCGCGCGGTCGTCCAGCTGGCGAACGCGCTGGGGCTGGAGGCGGTGGCCGAGGGGATCGAGAACGAGGCTCAGGTGGAGCAGCTGCGCGCCCTGGGCTACACCCTGGGTCAGGGGTATCACCTGGCCCGGCCGATGGCCGCGGGGGACTTCACCGCCCTGCTGGCGGCGCAGCACCTGGCGGCACAGCACAAGGCCGTCACCGCCTGAGACACCTCTCGGCGGGCGGACAGTCCGTTGCGGACATATGCTCGGCGCGCCGCCTCGACGCGGCAGGTGAGCTGCGCGAAGCACTCCGGAGCGGGCGATGTCCGGCGTGTCCACATCGGCCAGACTCACGGCATTGACGGGGACTTATGCAGGCTCCCAATCAAACTTTTGCATATTTCGAAGATTCTTTTCGCCACTCAGGCGAAACAAGCCATTAACATCAGCAAGCGAACGACTTCGATGCAACAAAAGTGCTCCGGCGTGGCGCACGGCTGGAAAGCCGCCGCCTGATCGGCCGCTTCCGCGCGCCCACGTCAATCCCGCACCACCGACCGGGAGGCAGTGCAAGCGATGCAGAACGAGTCAACAGTCAGCCGCCGAAACCTGATGGGCGCCGCGGCGGCCGGTGCCGCCGTGATCGGCACCTCCGCCGTCCTCGCCTCGCCGGCCAGCGCGGCGAAGGGCGGCCGCGGGCCGTCCCGGGTGCCCCGCGACAGGATCAGCGTGCAGCTCTACACCCTGCGCGACCAGCTCAACATCGACCTCGACGGCAGCCTCGCCGAGCTGGCCGAGATCGGCTACCAGCGGGTCGAGCATGCCGGCTTCGTCGGGCGCACGGCGGCGCAGTTCCGCGCCGCGCTCGACCGGGCCGGCCTCAGGGCGACCTCCGGGCACGTCGGGATCCCGCAGCCGTTCGACGCCTCGGCCTGGCAGGCGGCGCTCGAGAACGCGCACATCGTCGGCAACAAGTACATCGTGCACCCGTTCTTCGGCGTCGGCGCCGGCGGCGCGCCGATCCGCGACGGCTCGGTGTACCGGGCGTTCGCCAAGGACCTGAACAAGGCGGGCGCGCTCGCCCGCCGGGCCGGGCTCAGCTTCGGGTACCACAACCACCACAACGAGTTCGCCCGCCAGGACGGCGGCAACCGGACCGGCTTCGACATCCTGACCAGCGAGACCGATCCCGGGCTCGTGCACCTCGAGGTCGACCTCTTCTGGGCGTTCCGCGGCGCGAGCGACCCGGTGGACCTGATACATCGGCACCGCGGCCGGATCCGGCAGGTGCACGTCAAGGACCTGGCTCCCTCCGGCAGCTTCGCCGACCCGGGCCAGGGCCTGATCGACTTCGGGCGCATCTTCGAGCACTCCCGCGAGGCCGGCCTGGTCGAGTACATCGTGGAGCGCGACGACGCCGGCACCCCGCCGCGCACCCCCGCCGACGCCCTGACCACGGCCGAGGTCGGCTTCCGCTACCTCGACACCCTCCGGTTCTAAGGGGAGAGGCGAATGAAGAGACTGCCGACCGCCGCAGCCGTTCTGGCGCTGGTCGCGACGGCGCTGACGGTGCCGTCGGCGCCGGCCACCGCGCGGGCCGCCGCGCCGCCGCCGGACTCCGCCTTCCAGAAGGTGACCCTCAACGACTTCCCGGGCGAGCCGATCGCCCTTGCCGTGCTGCCCGACAAGCGCGTTTTGCACACCTCGCGCAAGGGCGAGGTACGCATCAACGACCCGAGGAGCGGCCGCAACATCCTCGCCGCCACGATTCCCGTCTACCAGCACGACGAGGAGGGCGTGCAGGGCGTCGCGATCGACCCGAGGTTCACGCAGAACAGGTGGGTCTACATCTACTACTCGCCGCCGCTGAACACGCCGGCCGACGACCCGGCGACGCCGTCGGTCAACGAGGGCAACGCTCCGGAGCAGGGCACCGCCGCGGACTTCGCCCGCTTCAAGGGCGTGATGCGGCTGTCGCGGTTCAAGCTCAACGGCAACACGCTCTCGCTCGCCACCGAGCAGAAGATCATCGAGGTCGGCACCGACCGCGGCATCTGCTGCCACGTCGGCGGCAAGATCGACTTTGACGCGCGGGGCAACCTGTACCTGTCGACGGGTGACGACACCAACCCGTTCGCCTCCGACGGCTACGTGCCGATCGACGAGCGGCCCGACCGCAACCCGGCCTTCGACGCGCAGCGCACCGCCGCCAACACCAACGACCTGCGCGGCAAGCTGCTGCGGATCAAGGTCGGCGGCAACGGCGGCTACACGATCCCGAAGGGCAACCTCTTCAAGCCGGGCACCGCGTACACCCGCCCGGAGATCTACGCGATGGGGCTGCGAAACCCGTTCCGCTTCGCGGTGGACAGGAACACCGGCGTGGTCTACGTCGGCGACTACTCGCCGGACGCGAACTCGCCGAACCCGGCCCGCGGCCCTGCCGGGCAGGGTCGCTGGATGGCCGTCGACAAGCCCGCCAACTACGGCTGGCCATACTGCGTCGCTCCCGGCCTGCCGTACGTCGACTTCGACTTCGCGACCCGGACCTCGGGCGCGCCCTTCGACTGCGCGGCGCCGGTCAACGACTCGCCGAACAACACCGGCAGGCGCAGGCTCCCGCCGGTCGAGAAGGCCGAGGTCATCTACTCGTACGGCGCCACGCCCGCGTTCCCCGAGCTCGGCACCGGCGGCATCGGGCCGATGGGCGGCCCGGCGTACGACTTCGACGCGCGGAACAGATCGGCCACGAAGTGGCCGAGGTACTACGACGGCAAGCCGCTGTTCTACGAGTGGACCCGCGACTACGTCAAGGGCTTCACCCTCGGCCCGGCCAATCAGGTCACCTCGATCGAGCCCGTGCTGCCGTCGTTCGTCTTCGACAACCCGATGGACCTCGAGTTCGGCCCGGACGGCTCGCTCTACGTGCTCGAGTACGGCGACGGCTTCTTCTCCGAGAACCCGGACGCCCAGCTCGCCCGCATCGACTACGTGCGCGGCAACCGGACCCCGATCCCGCGCGTCTCGGCGACGCCGACCAGCGGCGCGGCGCCGCTGACGGTCACCTTCTCCAGCGCCGGCACGACCGACCCGGACGGTGACAGCCTGCGGTACGCGTGGGACTTCAACGGCGACGGCGTGGTCGACTCCCGATCGCCGAATGCGGTGTACACGTTCACCGAGAACGGCAACTATCGGCCGACGCTCAAGGTCACGGATCCGACGGGTCGCTGGGCTTCGGCGGAGGTCATTCTTCCGGTCGGGACCCTGGCGCCGGTCGTCACCCTCGTGTCACCGAGCGAGGGACAGCCGTTCGAGTTCGGTGACACGGTGAACTTCGAGGTCAACGTGGTCGACGACCAGCCGGTCGACTGCTCGAAGGTCACGGTCACCTTCATCCTGGGCCACGCACAGCACGGCCACCCGCTGTCCACGGCGGCCGGCTGCACCGGCTCGATCACCACGTTCATCGACGGCGGCCACAGCGGCGCCGAGGGCCTGACCGCGGTGTTCGTGGCGGAGTACACCGACTCCGGCACCCCGCCGCAGAGCGGCTCGGACCAGGTCGTCCTGACCCCGGCCGAGGATTGAGGCTCGGTAACTGGCCGGGGTCACCGTCGTCACTCACGACGGTGACCTCGGCCGTTTGCCGCCCGCCGGGCCGTGGATTGCGCCACGCTGGTGGTCGTGGGGACGCACCTGGAGCAGTGGTGGGCGCAGTTCCTCCGAGCGTCCGACCATTTCGACGCCGCGTACCTGGTGGAGGGCATCAGCGACCTGGTCGGCCCGCACATCGGTGCCCCGTTGCTGCGCCGCGAGGTGCAGATCGCCGCGGACAGCGTGGTCCGTCACCTGGAACGCCCCGCCATCGCCGAACGGGCTGAGGCGGCCGAGGAGGCCACCAAGCGCCTGATCCGGACCCTCGAGCGGATCAGGGACAGCGCGACGGGCTCGGAGATCGCCACGGACGAGGCGGCCATCGTCGCACTGGCCCTGCGCGGCGAGTACGCCGCGGCGGCCGCGGCGGCCGAGCCGGTGGTCGGCACCGCGAAGCTGCAGCGGCTGTTCGTGACGGCGCTGCGCCTGGAGCGCTTCGACATCCCGATGACCCTGCGCCTGCTGGACGGCGGCCAGAACCCCGAGGACGCGGTGCGCTCGGGGCACCTGCTCGGCAAGTACGGGTGGTGGCCCTCCTGGCTGCTGCGGGTCGTCACCGAGCGGGCCCTCGCGGGAGCGCTGGACGAGCAGACGGTCGTTGCGCTGGACCGGTGCGCGTACGCGGAGCTCAACCCGCTGCAGGCGAACCTGGCCCGCAAACTGCTCGGCGGCAACGAATCCCTCATCGACACCGCGGCGCAGCGAATGGTCGCACTGGGCGAGCCGGATGCGGCGGCCGCCCTCCGTAAAGGCGACATCAATGCGGTCGCATTGGCCGCTCGCCTCATTTCCAGCTGACGTAAGTAGGACGGGTATCGGCCGAATGGCCTACCGCAGCGGTGGCGTGCGTGTTTGTGACTCAGAGTATTGCTGTTGTTACAGTGTCGGGCATGCCGAGATGGATGGATAATCCCGCTGGGCGGCTGGGTGCATTCCTTGAACTGTTGCACAGTCGAAACGGCGACAAGACCATCGGAGAAGTGCTGGGATTGGCGGAGGACGCCGACGAACCATTAGCGGTAGCACTGAGAATTCTGGAGATCGGGCGCCTGGCGCAGGCGACCCGGTCGGCGGTGGAGGGCCTGCCCGACGAGGAGGATCCGGCCTTCCTGCTGCAACACTTCCACCAGGTAGAGACTCTCGTCAAGCGGCTGACCGACGACGTGGTGAAGGGGGCGGCCACCTATGCGGCGACCGACCTTTTCGCCGCCAAATTCATTATTCCGGTGCCGTTGGACGGCGCGGCGCTGTTCGGACTGGAAGCGGCCTCGAGGGCTCTGCACCGATGCTGCCCGGAACCGGCGATCGGTCCCGAGCATCTGGATTCACTGATCCATGATGTCCGGGAATTGATTGATGCGGTCACCGGCAGCCCGACGCTCTCCGCGGAGGCAAAGACGTTTCTCGTCCGCCGCCTCCGGGACATAGAAACCGCGCTCCTCGGGTCGCGCATCACCGGATCAGTCGATCTTGAAGACGCGCTGGATTGCCTTACCGGCGCATTCGTGCGGCGCGAGGATATTAGGGAACCGGGGCTGCTGGGAAAGATCAATACGTTTTTCCAGAGGCTGGTCCTCGCGGCGCAGGGCGCGGAGAGCATCGCCGGCGCGACGACCACGACCGTCGGGGCGATCGAGGCCATCGCCAGGTTTCAGGGCGGACAGTAGGCACGGGCCCGGCCGTCGCGGGACGGCCGGGCCCGTTGATCGAGCCACCCGGATGGCTACGCGCCGCCCTTCGTCAGCGTCACGGTCTGCGGCTGGAACGCCGCTCCGGTGACCTCAACACCCGCCGACCTCGCCCGGCTCAACGCCTGCTGGATGTAGTCGTTCGTGTAGGCCTGTCCCTCCGGCTGCTTGGTCAGCACGGTGTCGCCGGTCTGGTTCTTCGTTCTCATCGACAGGTCGATCGTCCGATCCCAGTCACCCTCGTTGATCAGGCCGATGCCGCCGGCCACCGGCCAGATCAGCTTGTTGACCTCGTTCATCTGCCAGAGCTGGTGGCTCTTGCCGAGCTTCGAGCCCTTCTTCACCACCAGGTCGCGGCACGCCTCCGCGTTGTCGCGGCAGTACGCCCAGCCCTTGATCGTGCCGAGCAGGAACCGCACCGTCTGCTCCTGGTACGCAGGGTCGCTGAGCTTGCCGGTGTTGGCCCACACCGCGTCCTGCAGCATCGACGTGCCGACCTTCTTCCAGTCGATGACGGTGAAGTCCTCCGGCGTGTACAGCTGGCCCGTCGCGGGGTTCGTGGCCTCCAGCAGCTGGGCGTACTCGTTGTAGCTCATCGCCTGTGCGAGGTCGATCTCCTTCTTGAGCAGCGCCTGCATGTCGAACTGCTGCTGCACCAGCGTGACGTCCCGGCCCGGGTTGAGCCCGGCCTTGGTCATGCCCGCGAAGAGCTCGAACTCGTTGCCGAAACCCCAGTTGCCGACCTTCTTGCCCTTGAAGTCCTCCGGGCCGGTGATCCCGCTGTCCTTGAAGGCCACCTGGTACGTGCCGGAGCGGGCGAAGATCTGGCCTACGTCGGTGATCGCCGCGCCCTGCTCGCGCGAGGCCAGCGCCTTGGGCACCCAGGCCACCGCGTAGTCGGCCTTGCCCTGTGCCAGCACGGTCTGCGGCACGATGTCCACGCCGCCCTCGAGCAGTTGCACGTTGAGGCCCTGCTCGGAGTAGAAGCCCCGGTCGACGGCGGCGATGTAGCCGGCGAACTGGGCCTGGTAGAACCACTGCAGCTGCAGCTTGATCGGGGTGAGCGCGCCGCTCGCGCCGGGCGCGGGGGTCGACGGGGTGTCGGCGGTGCCGCACCCCGAGACGACCAGCACCGAGGCGAGCGCGGCGGCGGACAGCAGGCGGAATCTTCTCACTGTGGATCCTCCGAATGACATGGCGGACAGGGTGAGGACGGAAGGGAGCGTCAGGAGATGAGCCGGGTTCTCCAGGGCATCGCGAGCCGCTCCAGCAGGAGCGTCGATAGGTAGAAGACGAGTCCGAGCAGGCAGGCGCCGACCACGAAGGCCCAGGCACGGGAGTAGGCGGTGAACGCGGCGGCGGAGGTGATCCGCGAGCCGAGCCCGTTCTGCAGGCCGCCGAAGTACTCGGCGACGACCGCGGCGATGACGGCCAGCGACGACGCCTGTCGCAGGCCGGTGAAGACGAAGGGCAGCGCGCCCGGCAGCCGGACCAGCCGGGTGAACGTCCAGCCGCCCGCGGCGTAGCTGGTCATCAGCTCCCGGTGGGTCGGGTCGATCTCGCGCAGCCCGCGCAGCGTGTTGATGAAGACCGGGAAGAACACGATGATCCCGGCGACCAGGCGGCGCGGCACGCTCGAGGTGGACTCGAACATGTTGTTGAGGATCGGGGCGAGCGCAATGATCGGCAACGCGTTGAGCACCGCCGCGAGGGGGATGGAGACCTCGGACATCAGCCGGAAGCGGCTCGCGGCCATCGCCGCGAGCACCCCGGCGACCGTGCCCCAGGCCAGGCCGATGAGCGCGTTGAGGCCGCTGGCCATCGCCGCGTCCCAGACGTTGCCGCGCTGGGCGACCAGCTCCTGGTAGATCGCGGACGGCGCCGGCAGGATGAACGGTGCGATCCGGCCGAGCGAGACCACCAGCTCCCAGGCGACCAGGGCGACGATGCCCAGCACGACGGGCGGGGCGACGCGCAGCACCTGCCTCACGGCGTCGCCGCCGGGGAGATCCCCGCGGCGCGTGGCGCCGGGGCCGGTCCGAGTCCCCGCAGGACGCGGCGGACCGTCGTGATCGCCTCGAAGTAGGCCGGCGACTGCCGGGCCGCGTCGTCGCGCGCGGGCAGTTCGATGTCGACGGTGGCGGCGATCCGGCCCGGCCGCGGCGACATCACCACGACCCGGTCGGACAGGAAGACCGCCTCCGAGATGGAGTGCGTGACGAAGACCGTGCTGGTGCCCGTCTTCGCGCAGATCGCCAGCAGCTCCGACTGGAGCCGCTCGCGGGTCATCTCGTCCAGCCCGCCGAACGGCTCGTCCATCAGCAGCAGCGGCGGGTGCACGGCGAGTGCCCGGGCGATGGCGACGCGCTGCTGCATGCCGCCGGAGAGCTGCGCCGGATAGTGCCGGGCGAAGTCGGCCAGCCCGACCAGCGCCAGCATCTCGGCGGCCCGCGCCCGGCGTTGCGCCCGAGAGGCGCCGCGCAGCTCCAGCGGAAGCTCCACGTTGCGCTGCACGGTCCGCCACTCGAAGAGCCCGGCCTGCTGGAACGCGATGCCGTACTCCTGGTCGAGCCGGGCCTTCGCGGCCGGCTTGCCGGCGACCTCGACCGTGCCCTGCGACGCCGGGATCAGGTCGGCGATCAGCCGCAGCAGGGTGCTCTTGCCGCAGCCGGACGGGCCGATCAGCGAGACGAACTCGCCGTTGCCGATGACCAGGTCGATGTCGGACAGGGCGGTGACCTCGTCGGGCCGGCCGGAGTTGAAGACCTTGGTGACTCCGGCGAGCGACACGGCGGTCACATCGTCACCACCCGGACGTGGTGCCGGTTCCGCATGAGCGGCAGCTCCAGCAGGCTGACCAGGGCGGCGACGACGAGGCCGAGCAGGGCCGCGCCGAACATGGCGGTGTACACCTTCGCGGGATCCGAGGTGGCCTCCCGGGAGTACTCGATGATGAGCCGGCCGATGCCTCCGCGCGTACCGGTGGAGATCTCGCCGACCACCGCGCCCACGACGGCGGCCGCGCCGGCGAGCCGCAGCGCGGGGAAGAGATAGGGCAGCGACGCCGGCAGGCGGAGCTTGACCAGGGTGCGCCACCAGCCGGCGGCGTAGCTGCGCATCAGCTCGACCCCGGCCGCCGGCGGCGACTGCAGGCCGCGCAGCATGCCGACGGCGACGGGGAAGAATGCCAGGTACGCGGCGATGACCGCCACCGTCATCCAGTCCTCCCAGGGATACGGTCCGAACGAGAGGTTCCCGCTCCAGCCGGCGATCAGGGGCGCGAGGGCGACCAGCGGCACCGTCTGCGACAGGATCACGTAGGGGAGCAGGCCGCGCTCGACGATCCGGAACCGCTGCATGGCGACCGCCAGCAGCAGGCCGATCGCCGTGCCCGCGACGAAGCCGACGGCGGTGATGCCGAGCGTGAAGAGGCTCGCGCTCAGCACCACCTGCCAGACCGGCCGCCCGCCGGTGATCTCCGGGCGGCCGAGCCGGCCGAGCATGTCCCACACATGCGGCATCGACAGGTCGTCGGCCCGGGGCAGGATCCGGACCCCGAACAGCACGGTCCCGTCCGGGTTGCCGACCGCCTTGTAGCCCTCCCAGAGGGCCGCCAGCGCGACCAGGCCGATCAGGGCGCTCAGCAGCCGTCTCACGAGACCCCGGCAACCGACATCGCCGGAATGATCTTCTCGCCGTAGGCGCGCAGCGTTCCCTCCTTGTCGTCGTGCTGCAGATACACCGCGAACTGGTCGACGCCGAGGGCGCGCAGCTCCTCGAGCCGCTTCAGGTGGTTCTCGATCGGGCCGAGGATGCAGAACCGGTCGACCACCTCGTCCGGCACGAACGCGGTGTGCGTGTTGCCGGCCCGGCCGTGCTCGGCGTAGTCGTAGTCCTGCCGGCCCTTGATGTAGTCGGTAAGCACCTGCGGTACGGCACCGTCGGCGCCGTACCGCGCGACGATGTCGGCGACGTGGTTGCCGACCATGCCGCCGAACCACCGGGTCTGGTCGCGCTGGTGGGCGATGTCGTCGCCGACGTACGCCGGCGCCGCGACGCAGAACTTGATGGCGTCCGGGTCGCGCCCCGCACGGGCGGCGGCGTCCCGGACCGTCCTGATCATCCAGGCCGCGATGTCCGGGTCGGCCAGCTGCAGGATGTAGCCGTCGCCCACCTCGCCGGCCAGCGCCAGGGCCTTCGGGCCGTACGCCGCCACCCACACGTCGAGCCGGCTCTCGGGGGCCCAGGTGAACTGGAGCTCCTGCCCGCGAACCGAGACCGCCTCGCCGCCGGCCAGGCCCTTGATGACGCCGATGCTCTCCCGCAGCTGGGCGAGGGAGTTCGGCTGCAGGCCCAGCACCCGCAGCGCCGAGTCGCCGCGCCCGATGCCGCAGATCGTGCGGTTGCCGTACATCTCGTTGAGGGTGGCGAACTGCGACGCGATGACCGTCCAGTCCCGGGTGCCCGGGTTGGTGACCATCGGACCGACCATCACCCGCCGGGTGTCGGCGAGGATCTTGCTGTAGATGACGAACGGCTCCTGCCACAGCACGTGTGAGTCGAACGTCCACACGTGGCTGTAGCCCAGGTCCTCCGCCTTCTTCGCCCACTCGACCACTTCGGTCGCGGGCGGGTCGCACTGCAGAACGACTCCGATGTCCATGCCGCTCACCGCACCTTCGGGAAGCCGAGGTCGACCTCCGAGGTGGCCGGGTCCGGCCAGCGGGAGGTGACGACCTTGCTCCGGGTGTAGAACTGGATGCCCTCCGGGCCGTACATGTGCAGGTCGCCGAAGAGCGAGGACTTCCAGCCGCCGAAGCTGTAGTACGCCACCGGCACCGGCACCGGCACGTTGACGCCGACCATGCCGCAGTTGACGTCGTACTGGAACCGCCGGGCGGCGCCGCCGTCGCGGGTGAAGATCGCCGTCCCGTTGCCGAACTCGTTGTCGTTGACCAGTTCGAGCGCCTCCTCGTAGGTGTCGGTGCGGACCACCGACAGCACCGGGCCGAAGATCTCGTCGGTGTACAGCGGCGAGTCCGTCGGCACCTTGTCGACAAGCGACGCGCCCAGGAAGAAGCCCGGGCCGTCGCTGATCGGGGCCTCCCGGCCGTCGACGACGACGTCGGCGGTGCCGGCGGCGGCCAGGTAACCCGCCACCTTGTCGCGGTGCTCGCGGCTGATCAGCGGGCCCATCTCGGCGGACGGGTCGCTTGCCGGGCCGACCGCGATCCGGCCGATCCGGTCACGGATCGCCGCGACGAGCGGATCGCCGACCGCGCCGACGGCCACCACGACCGAGACCGCCATGCAGCGCTCGCCCGCCGAGCCGTAGCCGGCGCTGACCGCGGCGTCCGCGGCCGAGTCGACGTCCGCGTCCGGGAGCACGACCATGTGGTTCTTCGCGCCGCCGAGCGCCTGTACCCGCTTGCCGGCCCGGGTGCCCTGCTCGTAGATGCTCTTGGCGACCGGCGTCGAGCCGACGAAGCTCAGCGCCTGCACGTCCGGGTGGGCGATCAGCGTCTCGACGGCCTCCCGGTCGCCCTGCACGACGTTGAACGCGCCGTCCGGCAGCCCGGCCTGGCGCAGCAGGTCGGCAAGCATCAGCGAGACGGACGGGTCCTTCTCGCTCGGCTTGAGCACGAACGTGTTGCCGCAGACCAGCGCGTTGCAGAACATCCACATCGGCACCATGGCCGGGAAGTTGAACGGCGTGATGCCGGCGACCACCCCGAGCGGCTGGCGGATCGAGTAGACGTCGACCCCGGAGGAGGCCTGCTCGCTGTAGCCGCCCTTGAGCAGGTGCGGCGCGCCCGCGGCGAACTCGATGTTCTCCAGCCCCCGGGCGAGTTCGCCGCCCGCGTCCGCGACGGTCTTTCCGTGTTCCTGGCTGACCAGCGACGCGATCTCCTTGCGGTTCGCGTCGACCAGTTCCCGGAAGCGGAACATGACCTCGGAGCGGCGGGACAGCGACGCCGCCCGCCACTCGGGGAAGGCCCTCGCGGCGGAGGCGACGGCCCTCGCGGTCTCGTCAGCGGTCGCCGCCACGACGTACGCCTGCTGCTCGCCGGTGGCCGGGTCCCAGACCGGTAACCGCCGCCCGCCGCCGCCGGAAACGGCGGCGCCGTCGAGCCAATGTTTGATCTCACGCATGTGGCCCCCTAGACCAGGTAGTCCGAAAGTCCGCGGCGGACGTACCGGCCGTGACCCTTTCGTCCCTTGTACTCATTGCCCTGCACGACGACGGCGCCGCGGGAGATGACCGTGTCGACCTTCCCGGCGATCTCCCAGCCCTCCCATGCCGAGTAGTCCATGTTCATGTGGTGGGTGGACGCGCTGATCCGGGTCCGGCCGTTCGGGTCGTAGAGCACGATGTCGGCGTCGGAGCCGGGCGCGATGATGCCCTTCTTCGGGTACATGCCGAACATCCGCGCCGGGGTCGTCGCGATCGTCTCGACCCAGCGGGCCAGCGACAGCTTCCCGTCGACCACGCCCTGGTACAGCAGGTCGACGCGGTGCTCGACGCTGCCGATGCCGTTCGGGATCTTGGAGAAGTCGCCGAGCCCCAGCTCCTTCTGGTCCTTCATGCAGAAGGGGCAGTGGTCGGTGGAGACGACGGCGAGGTCGTTGGTGCGCAGGCCCCGCCACAGGTCGGCGCGGTGGCTCTCGTACTTGCTGCGCAGCGGCGTCGAGCAGACCCACTTGGCGCCCTCGAAGCCGGGCGCGCCGAGCTGGTCCTCGAGCGTCAGGTACAGGTACTGCGGGCAGGTCTCGGCGAAGACGTTGCGGCCGGCGTCCCGGGCGGCCGCGACCTGTTCGAGCGCCTTGCTGGCGGACAGGTGCACGATGTAGAGCGGGCAGTCCGAGGCCACGCTGGCCAGCCAGATCGCCCGGCTGGTCGCCTCGGCCTCCAGCTCCTGCGGCCGGGTCACGCCGTGGTAGTACGGGTCGGTCTCGCCGCGCTCCAGGGCCTGCTTGACCAGGACGTCGATCGCCGGACCGTTCTCCGCGTGCATCATGATCATGGCGCCGTTGTCGCGCGCCTTCTGCATCGCCCGCAGGATCTGCCCGTCGTCGCTGTAGAACACCCCGGGGTACGCCATGAAGAGCTTGAAGCTGGTGACGCCCTCGTCGGCGACCAGCTGGTCCATGGCCTTGAGCGCCTCGTCCGTCACCCCGCCGAGGATCATGTGGAAGCCGTAGTCGATGTGGCAGTTGCCCTCGGCCTTGGCGTGCCACGCGGCCAGGCCGTCCTGCACCACCTCGCCGTAGCGCTGCACGGCGAAGTCGACGATTGTGGTGACCCCGCCGAACGCCGCCGCCCGGGTGCCGGTGTCGAAGGTGTCGCTGGCGGCCGTGCCGCCGAACGGCAGCTCCATGTGGGTGTGCGCGTCGACCGCGCCGGGGATCACGTACCGGCCGGTGGCGTCGATCGTCTCGACGCCCTCCGGCCCGCGGCCCGGTGCGAAGACCGCCGCGATGGTCTCGCCGTCGACCAGCACGTCCGCCGCGGCGGCGCCGGTCGGTCCGACGACCGTCCCGCCCTTGATCAGGTAGCTCGTCATCACGGGGCCACCAGACCGTCGTAGCTGTCGGGGCGGCGGTCGCGGTAGAACGCCCACCGGTCGCGGACCGTGGCCAGCAGGTCCAGGTCCAGGTCGCGGACGATCAGCTCCGGGTTGTGCGTGTCTGCGACCTCGCCGACGAACTTGCCCTCCGGGTCGACGAAGTACGACTGGCCGTAGAAGTCGTTGTCGCCGAGCTCCTCGATGCCGGTCCGGTTGATCGCGCCGACGAAGTACTCGTTCGCCACCGCGCTGGCCGGCTGCTCGAGCTGCCACAGGTACGACGACAGGCCGCGGCTGGTCGCCGACGGGTTGAAGACGATCTGCGCGCCGCCCAGGCCCAGCGCGCGCCAGCCCTCGGGGAAGTGCCGGTCGTAGCAGATGTAGACGCCGACCTTGCCGACCGCGGTGTCGAACACCGGATAGCCCAGGTTGCCCGGGCGGAAGTAGAACTTCTCCCAGAAGCCCTTGACCTGCGGGATGTGGTTCTTGCGGTACTTGCCGAGGTAGCTGCCGTCCGCGTCGAGCACGGCGGCGGTGTTGTAGAGGACGCCGGGCTGCTCCTGCTCGTACATCGGCAGGATCATCACCATGCCGAGCTCGGCCGCGAGCGCCTGGAAGCGCTCGGTGGTCGGCCCGGGGATCGACTCCGCGTACTCGTAGTACGCCGGGTCCTGCACCTGGCAGAAGTAGGGGCCGTAGAACAGCTCCTGGAAGCAGATCACCTTCGCACCCTGGGCCGCGGCTTCGCGAGCGTAAGCCTCGTGGGCCTTGATCATCGATTCCTTGTCGCCCGTCCAGTTGGTCTGGACGAGGGCGGCCCGGATGACATTGCTCATGGGTTTGCCTCCTCAGTCGTGCTCTCCCGGCCCTCGCCGCAGCTCGCGAGGGGTCTGTGCGCGCGTCCCGGTTCGGTGGTGGCGTGGGTCACCCCACGATTGTGATCGTCCGTCCACCGTCTGTCATCGTCCCCAGCTCATCGCTTGACATCAGAGGCCGATGCCGTAGCACACTAATGACACAGCTTCAGGCGGACAATCACTCGCCTGTTATCAAATGTTTCGGAGACGTAATTTGCCTTCAGTCCGGTCAGGGGCGTCGGTGGGGCGTTCGGACGGCGTGCTCGGGCTCGTCGCGGGGGCGGTCGACGACCGCAGCGCCCGGGGGATAGCCGCGGCCGTCAGCCGTCTCGTCACCGCGGGTGACCTGCCGGTCGGGGCGCGGCTGCCAACGGTGCGCGACGTCGCCCGGGCGCTCGGGGTCAGTCCGACCACGGTGAGTGAGGCCTGGCGCAGCCTGGCCCGGGCCGGGGCGATCCAGACCCGCGGCCGGTCCGGCTCCTTCGTCACCGTTCCGGTCCTGCCCCGCCAGCGTCTCCGGTACGCACAGCTGGGCGGCCTGCTGCCCGGGGTCGTCCGGGACTACTCCACCGGCGTACCCGACTACGATATGTTACCGAGCCTCGCCGAGGCGCTGAAGCGCGTAGGCGACGCCAGGCTCACCACGAGTTACCTCGAGGGGCCAGTGCTGCCGCCGCTGGAGACGGTGCTGCGGCAGCGGTGGCCGTACCCGGTGGAGCAGCTGACCGTGGTCGACGGCGCGCTCGACGCGATCGACCGGGTTACCGCGCACCTGGTCCGCTTCGGCGACCACGTCCTGGTCGAGAGCCCGGCCTTCCCGCCGGTGCTCGACCTGCTGGAGGCCGTCGGCGCGACCGTGGTCGGCGTGCCGGTCGACGAACAGGGCATGTGCCCGCAGGCGCTCGGCGAGGCGCTGCGCGACTACGACCCGGTGGCGGTCTACCTGCAGCCGCGGGCGCAGAACCCGACCGGGGCCAGCCTGAGCGCGCGGCGCGTCGGCGAGCTCGCGGACGCGCTCGCCGCGTACCCGGAGGTCACGATCGTCGAGGACGACCACGCCGGCGACATCGCGACCGCGCCCCCCGTCAGCCTCGGCACCCGGCTGCCGGACCGGACCGTGCACGTGGCCGGCTTCTCCAAGAGCCACGGCCCCGACCTGCGGCTGGCCGCCCTCGGCGGCCCGGCCGCGCTGATCACCGCGGTGGCCGACCGCCGGCTGCTGGGACCGGGCTGGTCCAGCCGGCTGCTGCAGGCCGTCCTGCTCGACCTGCTCACGTCCGCCCCCGCGATCGCCCAGGTCGCCGCGGCCCGCGACGTCTACGCCCGGCGCCGCGCCGCGATGCTGTCCGCGCTTGCCGCCCGCGGCGCCACCGCCGTCGCCGCGGACGGCATCAACCTCTGGCTGACCGTCGAGGACCAGCAGATGGCGATGCTCGCGCTCGCCGCGCACGGCATCGCCGTCGCGCCCGGCGCGCCCTTCGAGGTCACCCCGCGCGGCACCGAGCACGTACGGGTGACCGTCGGCCTGATCCGCGACGACTTCGACTCCCTGGCCGAGATTCTCGCCTCCGCCGCCGGCGCGACCTCGCGCGGCAGCGGCCACCGTTCCCGCCCGCACCCGCTGGGCTGGCGCTAGCTCACTTGGAGGACTCCGTGACCGATGACCTGCTCGCCCGGCACCAGGCCGTGCTGCCCTCCTGGGTGACGACCTACTACGGCGACGACGCGATCGAGCTGGTGAGCGGCTCCGGCCGGCGCGTGACCGACGCGAACGGGCGCACCTACCTGGACTTCTTCGGCGGCGTGCTGACCAACATGCTCGGCTACGACATCGCCGAGGTGCGCGAGGCGGTCGAGCGGCAGATCGCCACCGGCATCGTGCACAGCTCCACGCTCTACCTGATCCGCCGGCAGGTCGAACTCGCCGAGAAGATCGCCCGGGTCTCCGGCATCCCGGACCCGCGGGTCTTCTTCACCAACTCGGGCACCGAGGCGAACGAGGCGGCGCTGCTGTTCACCACCAACCACCGCCGCTCCAACCAGATCCTGGCGATTCGCAACAGCTACCACGGCCGCTCGTTCGCGGCGATGGCGATCACCGGGCACCGCAGCTGGTCGGCGAGCGCGCTCAGCCCGGTGACGGTGTCCTGGCTCAACTCGGGCGACCGGCTCCGCGGCCGGATGAAGGGCCTGTCCGACGCCGACCACATCGAGGCGGCGGTCGAGGATCTGCGCGAGGTCCTCGCCACCACGACCTCGGGCGACGTGGCCGCGCTGATCGCGGAGCCGATCCAGGGCGTCGGCGGCTTCGTGCACGCGCCCGACGGCCTGCTCGGCGCGCTGAAGAAGGAGCTCGACAACCACGGCATCCTGCTCATCGCCGACGAGGTGCAGACCGGCTGGGGCCGCACCGGCGACCACTTCTGGGGCTACCAGGCACACGACGTGCAGCCGGACCTGATCACCTTCGCCAAGGGCATCGGCAACGGCTTCGCCCTGGCCGGCGTCGTCGGCCGCGCGGAGCTCGTGAACGCGGTCCCGGCGACGAGCTTCTCCACCTTCGGCGGCAACCCGGTCTCGACGGCGGCGGGCAACGCGGTCCTCGACTACGTCCTTGACCACGACCTGCAGGCCAACGCCAAGCGTACGGGCGCGATCCTGCTCGACGGCCTGCGCGAGGCGGTGGCGGACACGAAGATCGTCGCGGAGGTACGCGGCCGCGGCCTGATGATCGGCGTCGAGTTCGTACACCCGGGCACTACCGACCCGGACCCGGCGGCGACGATGCGCGTGTTCGACGGGTGCCGCCGGGGAGGCCTGCTGGTCGGCAAGGGCGGCCTGTACGGCAACGTCCTGCGCATGGGCCCGCCGCTGACGCTGACCGACGACGAGGCCCGCGAGGGCCTGGCGATCCTGGTCGACGCGATCCGCGCGGCGGACGCCGAGGCGTTCTGAGTGGACTTGCGGTGTCACCGCGGAGTGACCCCGCGGTGACCTTCGGCCAGCCTCACCTGTGATGTCGGCGGTGATTCCGATGTGTTACCCGTAGCCTCTTTTTCTGCTTGATCGCGCCAGCCACTATCTGCGTGTGACAGACACTTCCGTGGTTCTCGCCCTCGTGGTCGTCACCGCGCTCGGGTTCGATTTCACGAACGGGTTCCACGACACCGCCAACGCGATGGCGACCTCCATCGCCACCGGCGCACTCAGGCCGAAGGCCGCCGTCGCCCTCTCCGGCATCCTCAATCTCATCGGGGCGTTCCTGTCCGTCGAGGTCGCGCTGACCGTCACGAACGCCGTCGTGAAGATCCAGAGCTCGAGCGGCGCCCCCCGGCCCGAACTGCTCGCCGACGGCGGGTCCGCGCTCCTGCTGATCGTGCTCGCTGGCCTGGTCGGCGGCATCGTCTGGAACCTGCTGACCTGGCTGCTCGGGCTGCCCTCCAGCTCCTCGCACGCCCTCTTCGGCGGCCTGATCGGCGCCACCGTCGCCGGCCTGGGCTGGGCCGGCGTCAACTGGAACGGCGACGGCAGCAAGCTCGACGGCGTCGTCGGCAAGGTGATCCTGCCGGCACTCATGTCGCCGGTCATCGCCGGCGTCGTCGCCGCGTCCGGTACCTGGCTGATCTACCGGGTCACGGTCGGGGTCGCACAGCGGTACACCCGGCACGGCTTCCGCTGGGGGCAGATCGGCGGCGCCTCGCTGATCTCGCTCGCGCACGGCACCAACGACGCGCAGAAGACGATGGGCGTCATCACGCTCGCGCTGATCGCGGCGGGCGACTGGACCGACACCGGGAACATCCCGTTCTGGGTGAAGGCCGCCTGCGCCGTGGCGATCGGGCTCGGCACCTATCTCGGCGGCTGGCGGATCATCCGTTCCCTCGGAAAGGGCCTGGTCGAGATCACCCCGCGGCAGGGTCTCGCCGCCGACTCCGCGTCGGCGACCGTGATCCTCGCCTCGAGCCACCTCGGCTTCGCGCTCTCCACCACGCACGTCGCGACCGGCTCGATCCTGGGCTCGGGCGTCGGGCGCCCCGGCGCCCAGGTGCGCTGGCGGGTGGCCGGCCGCATGTTCGCGGCGTGGCTGATCACGCTGCCCGCGGCCGCGATCGTCGGCGCCCTGATGTGGTGGATCGGCAACCTGCTCGGCGGCGGCCTGGTCGGGTCGACGGTCGTCTTCGTGATCCTGCTGGTCCTGGCGGCGTCGATGTACCTGCGGTCGCGCCGGGTCCGGGTGGACCACCACAACGTCAACGACGACTGGGACGGCGCCCCGGCCGCCGAGCCGGCGCCGGCCGGCGAACCGGCGCCGGTCGCCGTCGAGTCCGTGCCCGCCCGCGCGGCGAGCTGAGAGGAACCGGCATGCACAACCTGGGATTCGCCCTCGAAGGCGCCTGGAAGGTCCTGCTCGCGGGCGTCCTGCTCGGCGCCGGCCTGCCGATCCTGTTCGCGCTCGGCGTCCGGGCGCTGGCGTACGGCGCGGGCGGCGACGCCGAGCCGGGCGCGCCCGGCCGGGCGGCCCGCCCGATCGGTACGGCGGCCGGTTACCTGCTGTTCGGGATCGTGGTGCTGGGCGTCCTGCTGGGTATCGCCTTCATCGTGGCCGGCGGTTTCGGCAAGACGCTGAGCTTCCAGCACGTCTATCCGGCGATCGTGGACAAGTAGCGGCGCACATGACCGACCTGCGTTCCAACTTCGTGACCCGGGCCGTCGAGTGGCTGCGGGCCGGCTATCCGGCGGGCATCCCACGCCAGGACTACGTGGCGCTGCTCGGCGTGCTGCGCCGCAGGATGACCGAGGACGAGGTCCGGCAGATCGCGGTGGACCTCGCCGACCAGTCGGTGATGGCCGGCGACGACCCGATCAGCACCGAGGACATCGAGCACATGATCAGCGCGTCGCTGCTGCAGGAGGCGACCCCGGAGGACGTGGTCCGGGTCTCGGCCCGGCTCGCGGCCGGCGGCTGGCCGCTGGCGGACCCGCCCGCCGCCGACTGGCGGTGACGCAATCCGCCGCCGGTTTCGCCCTGATGTGGCGGCGGTCACAACCGGCGGGTTAGGCTCGCCGGGTATCACCCTGGAGATCGTGAGCTGATCATGTCCGGCCCCAAGACCGTACGCACCGGTGCCAGCGTCGGCGATTTCCTGGCCGCCGTACCGGATCCGAAGCGCCGCGCCGACGCACAGGCCGTCTGCGGGCTGATGGCGGAGGTCACCGGTGTGGCACCGGAGATGTGGGGCCCCGCCATCGTGGGCTTCGGCACCTACCACTACCGGTACGCCTCCGGGCAGGAGGGCGACTGGCCGCCGGTGGGGCTGTCGCCGCGCAAGAGCGCCATGACGATCTACGTCTCGGCGGGCTTCGAGCAGGAGATGCTCGACCGGCTCGGGCCGCATCGGCTCGGCAGGTCGTGCCTGTACCTCCGGCGGCTCGCGGACGTCGACACCGACGTGCTCCGCGAGCTGGTCGCGGACGGTTTCCGCAAGCTGGACGGCAAGACGCTGGCGCCCTGAGCGGCGAATTCTCTCGAGATTCGCCAGATCTTGATCTGTTGTGGGAGCGCTTCCGTACAAGGGGGCGAGGTCCTACGACAGGAAGGCTCAGGCGAAGAATGATTTCCTCCCGTACCACCGCCCGTCGCTGGCAGATCGCTGGCGTCGGCGCGGTCGCCGTGGCACTCGCCGGCGTCGGCCTGGGTGTCGCGTCCGCCGACGAGACCGCCGCCCCCACGGTGAACTGCCCGGCCGTCGCCGGTGAACTCGGCGCCGTACCGGCCCGCGCGAGCGCGGAGATCGCCCGCAACCTCGCCCTGCTCAACACGCAGATCGCTGAGGCGAACCGGCGGCTGGTCACCAGCGCCGGCGAGGGCGGCCCGAACTTCATCCAGAACGCCATCCTCGGACCTCTGAAGGACAAGCGGGTCGCGACCATCAACCGGATGGCCACGGCCATCGGGCGCAGCGCCCCGAAGCCGGACCTCGACGTGCAGGCCCTGGCGACCTGCTCGCTGAACTCGAACGGCGGCGGCGTCGCCGCCCCCGAGCCGACCGCGGTGCCGGCCGCGGACTCGGCCGAGCCGGGAGCCGCGGGCGCCGCCCCGACGGTGAACTGCCCGGCGGTCGCCGGCGCGCTCGGCGCGGTCCCGGCGCAGGCCGCCGCCGAGATCGAGCGCAACCTGGCACTGCTGAACACCCAGATCGCCGAGGCCAACCGGCGGCTGGCGTCAAGCGTGGGCGAGGGCGGCCCGAACTTCATCCAGAACGCGATCCTCGGTCCGCTGAAGGACAAGCGGGTCGCGACCATCAACCGGATGGCGACGGCGATCGGGCGCAACGCGGCGAAGCCGGTCCTGGACGTCGACGGCCTGGCCACCTGCTCGCTCAACGCGAACGGCGGCGGCGACGCGGCTCCCGAGCCGACCGCGGCACCGGCCGCCGGCGGGGCCGGCGACGCCGGCGCCGCGGGTGCGGGCGCGGCACCCACCGTGAACTGCCCCGACGTGACCGGCCTGCCGGCCATCCCGGCGCAGGCGGCGGCCGAGGTCAACCGCAACCTGGAGCTGCTCGACACCCAGATCGCCGAGGCGAACCGGCGGCTGGCGTCGAGCGCGGGCGAGGGCGGCCCGAACTTCATCCGGAACGCGATCCTCGGCCCGCTGGAGGACAAGCGGGTCGCGACGCTGAACCGCATCGAGACGGCGATCGGCCGCGCCGCCGCCCGGCCCGAAGGCCTGGAGCGGTTCGCACCCTGCGGGCTGAACGGGTAACTTCCGCCGACCGGACGGGGCCACCTCGGTGGCCCCGTCCGTCGTTGTCCCGGCCACCTACATTCGACCCCGATGACGATCATGCGGTGGTGCCTCGCGGTGGCCGCGCTCGTCCCGTTCGCGGTCGTCGGCGCGGAGACGCCCGTCGCGGAGCGTCCGCCCGCCACCTCCTCGCGGCCGGGGCCCGCCGGAAGCTTTCCGCCGTGCGTGGTGGCGGCCGTCGGGGCGCTGTCGCTCGAGGAGCGCGTCGGTCAGCTGCTGATGGTGGGCGTGCCGGCGAACGCGCCGCGCGGGCTCGACGGCCTGGTGGCCCGCTACCACCTGGGCGGCGCCTTCCTGTCCGGGCGCAGCGTGCGTCCCGCCGCCGACCTCCGGGCGGACGTCGCGGCGTTGCAGGGCGGCTCCGCGCTGCCCCTGCTCGTCGCCGTCGATCAGGAGGGCGGCAGCGTGCAGGCCCTCAAGGGGCCCGACTTCCCGCTGATCCCGTCGGCGCGGCGGCTCGGCGGGTCCTCGCAGGCGTTGCTGCGCGACGCCGTGCGCGACAGTGCGCGGCGGCTCTCGGGGATCGGTGTCACGGTCAACCTCGCGCCGGTGGCGGACACGGTGCCGGCGGGACTGGGTGAGGGCAATCCGCCCATCGGGGCGTTCGGCCGGGAGTACGGCTCCGACCCGGGCCGGGTCGCCGACGACATCCGTGCGGTCGTGCCGGCGTCGCAGGGCGCGGGTGTCCTGACGATCCTCAAGCACTTCCCGGGTCTGGGCCGGGTGCGTGCCAACACCGACACGTCCACGAGGGCGGTCGACCGCGCGGCGACCGTCGACGACGAGTACCTCGAGCCGTTCGTGGCCGGCATCGACGCCGGCTCGGCCGGGGTGATGATCTCGCTGGCGTCGTATCCGCGGCTGGATCCGGCGACCATCGCGGCGTTCTCGCGGCCGATCGTCACGGGCCTGCTGCGCGAGCGCCTGGGCTACGCCGGCCTGGTCATGTCCGACGATCTGGGCGCCGCGGACGCCGTCGAGTCGGTGCCCACCGGCGACCGGGCGGTGCGCTTCGTGGACGCGGGCGGCGACCTGGTGCTGACGATCCGGCCGCAGAACGTCGGCGTGATGACCGCGGCGCTGCTCGCCGCCGCGCGCCGGTCCCCGGTCTTCGCCGCCCGGGTAGCCGACGCGGCCGGCCACGTCCTGCACGCCAAGTACCGCGCCGGACTGCTCAGCTGCCCGGCGCTGTCGGCGTCGGCGCCGGCGCCGGCCCGTACGGAACCATCGCGCTATAACTCGCGTTCCACGCCGCGTCGTAAGCGATGACCCGGACCATCGGGCCGCCGCCGCTGTTCACGGAGACCGTCGCGGTCGGCTCGGCGACCTTGGCGAGCACCCGGACCTCGTCGATGTTGACGGTCAGCAGCACGTGGTACTCGACCACGCCGACGTTGTCGGTCGCGGGGGTCCAGCTCAGGATCCCCCGGCCGTCGGTGGTCTGTCCGGTCAGCGCCGGGTTGCCCGGCCTCGTCGGCGCCACCGCGTCGTCGCCGGAGCGGGGGAAGCTCGGCGGCTGCGGGATGCTGGTCCGCCCCGAGATCGGCGAGAGGTTGCCGGCGGCGTCGCGCGCCGCGAGCGCGTAGTGGATGGTCGCCGCCGTCGGGCTGATCGGCAGGGTGACCGGCCCGGTGCCGGTGACCGTGCGGACCGGGTACTGCTGGTAGAACTGCTCGCCCTGGTAGAGGACGTAGTCGACCACGCCGACGTTGTCGATCGTCGGCAGCCAGGAGAGCGTCACCGTGGTCGGCGTGACCTCGACGACGCGGGGCCGCCCCGGGGTGAGCGGCGCCTGGGTGTCCGGTGTGGTGGCGGCGTACGACCCGACCGAGACGTCGTCGAATGTGGCGTCGGTGTTGGTCGTGGCGAGCCCGGCCCGACCGCGGGCGAGCCGGGTGTCGGTGGCGCGCAGCAGCGGCTCGCCGTTGACCACGCCGAGCACGGTCGTGCCCTTGACGACCAGGGTCAGGTACCGCCAGATCTGCGTGGCGGCCGGGTAGGCCGCGGTGGCGAGGGTCGTCGACCGGCCGCCGAGCACCCGGCCGAGCTCGACGGTGCCGTCGGCGCGGGTCGCCAGGTAGTAGTGGCTGCCGTCGCCCTGCACCCGGGCCTGCACGCCGACCGAGGAGCCCGCGTCACGGTAGGCGGCGGGCCGGACCCGGACGGCGACCGCGTAGTCGGTCCACGACGCCTCACCGACCCGGGCGACCGCCCGGGCGCCGGTCTCCTCCTGGCGCAGGCTCTGCTCGGCGACCGACCAGCGGCCGCCGGACGTGCGCCAGCCGGCGGCGTCGCCGTCGGAGAAGTCGTCGCTGAAGAGCACCGGCGCCGCCGCCGAGGCCGCGGTGGCCGGCCCGGTCAGGATCATCGCAGCCGCCAGGCCCGCGCCGGCGATCCGGCGCATCCAGGTGTGCAAGATTGCCCCCATTCCCGGGAGCCTAATGAGACATATTTGTGACAGTCAATGTTTCGAAGCGGTTTCGGTGAACGGCGGCAGATAGCGCGACGCCTGGTGGGTGTGCGGGTCGAACATGTTCCGCTCCTGCGTGACGATGTCCGTGCCGTAGACGTGGATCGAGATGGCGTCGGTGTCGTCCAGGGCCTGGACGGTGTGGATCACGCCGTCCGGGATCACGCTCACCGCGCCGGTGTCGTTGACGAAGCTGCGGACCTGCTCCAGGCGCTCCTCGGCGTTCAGGCGGTACCAGGTCTCGCGTTCCCGGCCCCGGTAGATGCCGATCGCCGCCCACGATCCGTGGTCGTGGATCGGGGCCTGCGCACCCGGGCGGAAGACCGCGACCACCACCGAGCGGCGGCCGTCCCCGGCCCGGTACAGCGGATAGAGCATCCAGTCGCGGTCGGCCGGGCGCCGTCGGTACTCCTCGTCGAGCCAGTCGCCGGGCCCGGCCAGCGCGGCCGCCAGCACCTCGGGGACCCGTTCCGGGTCCGCTGCCGCGATCGTGCGTACCAGTGTCGTGGTGTCCATGGCGTGACGGTAGGAGGGTCGCAGGCCCGGCGCCTCCGTACCGGTACCGAATTTCGCCGGTCAGAGTCCCCACTCGGTCGCGCGCCGCACGAGCTCCACGCGGGAGCCGACGCCCAGCTTGCGGTAGGCGCCGGCGATGTGTGACTCGGCCGTGCGTTCGCTGATGTGCAGGCGGGCGCCGATCTGCGCCGCGCTCAGCCCCTGCACCGCGAGGGCGGCCACCTCCCGCTCCCGGCGGGTCAGCGCCTCCGGGCCCCACGCCGGCCGGTCGCGGCGACCGCGCCGCACCCCCGTCAGGAACGCCTCGATCTCGGCCAGCACCGCGTCCGCGTCGCCGATCCACGGCCAGTGGTCCGCACCCGGCAGCACCACCAGCTCGGCCTCCGGGATGCGCGCGGCCACGTAGCGGGAGTGCTCGGCCGACAGCCAGGGGTCGTCGGCGCGCTGCACCGCCAGGGTCGGCACGGAGATGCCGGCCAGGTCGTCGCGGAAGTCCGACGCCGCGCACAACGCGAACAGCTCGCGCGCCTGCGCCGGGCTCGCGGCCGCCCGGGCGTTGCGGACGAACCAGGCCCGGTAGCGCTCGTCGCCGGCCAGGCTCGGGTTCATCGTGGCGACGCCCGCGCCCTGCGCCCAGTCGGCGTCGATACCCGCCAGCACCCCGGCCAGGAACTCCGCCGACCAGCCGGCCGGGTAACCCGGTGCGCGCAGCAGCCGGGCGTGCCCGGCCCAGAGCACCAGCGAGCGGACGTCCGCCGGGTGCCGCAGCGCGTACGCGGTGCAGATGGCGGCGCCGACCGCCACGCCGAACAGCACCGCCGGGCCGGATCCCGCCGCCCGCAGCACGACCCGCACGTCCTCGATCGCGTCGTCGAGGGTCAGGCCGGCCGGCGTGGGATCCGACAGGCCGGTGCCGCGCCGGTCGAACCAGATCAGCCGGCTGAAGCCGGCCAGCCCGCGCAGGAACCGCGCGAGGAACGGCTCCTCCCACGCCAGGTCCAGGTGCGTGACGAAGCCCGGCACGAAGACCAGGTCCGGGCCGGGACCGTCCAGCACCTGGTACGCGATGCTGAGCCCGCCGTTGCGGGCGTACCGCACCGGCGGGGGCAGGTCAGGGCGTCCGGAGCGGTACGACATCCGGGGCCCCGAGGCGTGTGGCGTCGGCGGTCTCGTCGTCCGGCTGCTCCTGCGACGCGCGTTCCGCCTCCACCCGCAGCCGGTAGTGCCGCACCTCCCGTTCGGTCTGCTCGGCGGTCCAGCCCAGGACCGGGCCCATCAGCTCCGCCGCCACCGGCGCGGCGGCGATACCGCGGTCGAACGTCCCGATCGAGATCCGGGTACGCCGGGTGAGCGCGTCCTCCAGGTGCCGGGCGCCCTCGTGGCTGGCCGCGTACACCAGCTCCGCGCGCAGGTGGTCCTCCGCGCCCTCGACCGGTCTGCCCAGGCCCGGATCGGCCCGGATCAGGTCGAGAAGCTCGTTGATCAGGGAGCCGTACCGGCCGAGCAGATGTTCCACCCGGGCGACGTGCAGGCCGGAGGAGTCCGCCAGCAGCCGGCGGCGGTTCCACAGTGCGGTGTATCCCTCGGCGCCCAGCAGCGGCACGCGTTCCGTGCACGAGCGCGGCACCGAGCGGCCGAGGCCGTGCACCGCCGCGTCCACCGCGTCGCGGGCCATCACCCGGTACGTCGTGTACTTGCCGCCCGCCACCACGACCACGCCCGGGGTCGGGCTGGCGACGGTGTGCTCGCGGGACAGCTTCGACGTGGACTCCGACTCGCCGGAGAGCAGCGGGCGCAGCCCGGCGTAGACGCCCTGCACGTCGGTCCGGCTCAGCGGCGTCGCCAGCACCCGGTTGACCTGGTCGAGCAGGTAGTCGATGTCGGTGCTGGACGCGGCCGGGTGCGCCTTGTCCAGGGTCCAGTCGGTGTCGGTGGTGCCGATGATCCAGTGCCGGCCCCACGGGATGATGAACAGCACACTGGTCGGGGTGCGGCTGATCAGGCCCGTCGAGGACTGGATGCGGTCGCGGGGCACGATCAGGTGGATGCCCTTCGACGCCCGCACGTGGAACTGGCCGCGCTCGCCGACCAGCGCCTGGGTGTCGTCGGTCCACACGCCCGTCGCGTTGATGATCTGCTGGGCCCGTACCTCGAAGATCTTGTCGTGTTCGAGGTCGTGCACCCGCACGCCGGTGACGCGCTCGCCCTCGCGCAGGAAGCCCACCACCTCGCTGCGGGACGCGACGTGCGCGCCGTACGCCGCTGCCGTGCGGGCCAGGAACATGGTGTGCCGGGCGTCGTCCAGCTGCGCGTCGTAGTACTGCAGCGCGCCGACCAGCGCGTCGCGCCGCAGCGCCGGGCAGACCCGCAGGGCGCCGCGCCGCGACAGGTGCCGGTGGCGCGGCAGGCCGGGCGCGGCCGCGGCCATCACGTCGTAGAGCAGCACCCCGGCACCCGCGTAGAGCCGCTCCCAGCCGCGGTGCTGCAGGGGGTAGAGGAACGGGACGGGCCGGGCCAGGTGCGGCGCGAGCCGGGTGAGGATCAGGCCGCGTTCCCGCAGCGCCTCCCGTACCAGGGCGAAGTCCAGCATCTCCAGGTAGCGCAGGCCGCCGTGGATGAGCTTGCTGGAGCGGCTGGACGTGCCCGAGGCGAAGTCGCGGGCCTCGAGCAGGCCGACGGAAAGGCCGCGGGTGGCGGCGTCGAGGGCGCAGCCCGCGCCCACCACACCGCCACCCACGACGAGCACGTCGACCTCACTGCGGGCCAGCGCGGACAGCGCCGCCTCCCGGCCGGCCGGAGAGAGAGTCATGCCATCACGACCTTTACATGGGTTTTCCGCCGCGGGTGAGTTCAGTCAACGTCGACCCAATCGAGAGTTCGCTGCACGGCCTTCTTCCACCGGCCGTATCCCTGTTCCCGTTGTTCCGGCGTCCATGCGGGCTGCCAGCGCTGCGACTCGTTCCAGTTGTCCCGCAGCTCGTCGGTCGACTTCCAGAAGCCGACCGCGAGCCCGGCCGCGTAGGCCGCGCCGAGCGCGGTGGTCTCGGCCACGACCGGCCGGCTCACCGGGACGCCGAGCACGTCCGCCTGGATCTGCATGCACAGCGAGTTGGCCGTGATGCCGCCGTCCACCTTGAGCACGTCCAGGGTGACGCCGGAGTCCTGCGCCATCGCCTCGACCACGTCGCGGCTCTGGTAGCAGATGGACTCCAGGGCGGCCCGGGCGATGTGCGCGCCGGTGTTGAAGCGCGACAGCCCGACGATCGCCCCGCGGGCGTCGGAGCGCCAGTAGGGAGCGAACAGCCCGGAGAACGCCGGCACGAAGTAGACGCCGCCGGTGTCCGGCACCGTCGCGGCGAGGGCCTCGCTCTCCGCGGCCTCGTTGATGATGTGCAGCTGGTCGCGCAGCCACTGCACGGCCGAGCCGGTGACCGCGATCGAGCCCTCCAGGGCGTAGACCGGTGCGGCGTCGCCGAGCTTGTAGCAGACCGTGGTGAGCAGGCCGTTGTTCGAGCGCACCAGCTCCGTACCCGTGTTGAGCAGCATGAAGTTGCCCGTACCGTAGGTGTTCTTGGCCTCGCCCGGCGCGAAGCACACCTGGCCGACCGTGGCCGCCTGCTGGTCACCGAGGTCGCCGGTGAGCGGGACGTCGCCGCCCAGCGGGCCGGGCGCGTGTGCCACGCCGTAGGTGTTCGGGTCCGACGACGGCCGGATCTCCGGCAGCATCTGCCGGGGGATGCCGAAGAACGAGAGCAGCTCGTCGTCCCAGTCCAGCGTCTCGAGGTTCATCAGCATCGTGCGGCTGGCGTTGGTCACGTCCGTGATGTGGTTGCCGCCGTCGACGCCGCCGGTCAGGTGCCAGAGCAGCCAGCTGTCGGTGTTGCCGAAGACGGCGTCGCCGCGCTCGGCCGCCGCGCGGACCCCGTCGACGTTCTCCAGGATCCACTGGATCTTGCCGCCGGAGAAGTAGGTGGCCGGCGGCAGTCCGGCCTTACGGCGGATGACGTCGCCGCGCCCGTCGCGGTCCAGCGCCGAGGCGATCCGGTCGGTGCGGGTGTCCTGCCAGACGATCGCGTTGTAGTACGGGCGCCCGGTGCGCCGGTCCCACACGACCGTCGTCTCGCGCTGGTTGGTGACGCCCAGCGCGGCCAGGTCGCTCGCCTGCAGGTTGGCCTGCTGCATCGCGGTACGGATGACCGAGACGGTCCGGTCCCAGATCTCGATCGGGTTGTGCTCCACCCAGCCGGCCTGCGGCAGGATCTGCTGGTGCTCGAGCTGGTGGCGGCCGACCTCGTTCCCACCGTGGTCGAAGATCATGAATCGGGTGCTGGTCGTGCCCTGGTCTACAGCGGCGACGAAGTCAGCCACGGTTTGCCTCCACGTTCTCGGTTGCCGGGGTCGGAAGTCTGCCGGGTTCCTGCGGGCCGGCGGTCGGAAGGAACCGTCCTACCAGTACCTGGTAGAGACCGGCGCCCACGATTCCGCCGACGATCGGGCCGATGATCGGAACCCAGAAGTACAGATAACCCGTCTGGTCCCGGAATGCGCCACCGTATCCGGTCAGGAAACTGGCGAGTCGCGGCCCGAAGTCACGCGCCGGGTTGATCGCGTAGCCGGCGTTGGTGCCCCACGCCATGCCGATCGCCACGACGATCAGGCCGATGATGAACGGCGCCAGGTTGGCGCCCGGCGGAGTCGCCGCGGCGTCGGTGACCGCCAGGATGAGGAACAGCAGGATGGCGGTGCCGATGACCTGGTCGCGCAGCGCGCCCCACTCGTCGACCGGCAGTGCGCCGTTGCCCGGCAGGGTGGAGAAGACGCCCTGGGTCTTGATGGTCAGGCCGGGGTCCGTCGCGTGCAGCGCCTCGGTGTAGTTCCAGCGCACCAACAGCGCGGCGGCGAACGCGCCGAGGAACTGGGCGCCGCAGTAGGGTGCCACCTTGCGCCACTCGAAGCCCTTGAAGACCGCGAGCGCGATGGTGACCGCGGGGTTGAGGTGCGCGCCGCTGATCCGGCCCGCGACGTACACGCCGAACGTGACGCCCAGGCCCCAGGCCCAGGCGATGCTGTCGTGGTCGCCGAAGCCGCCGGCCACGACCTGCGCGACGACGCCGACGCCGAAGAGGATGAGGATCATGGTCCCGGCGAACTCGGCGGCGAGTTCGCCGAGCATTCCCGGGATCTTCAATCGTGCTGCCATGTGCCCTCCAGGGTCCGATGTGACCCGACGCTATGGACGCTCCGGGGCACCGGCAATGAACGGCGTTCGGCATTGTCGAACGCTCAGCGTGCGCAGGTCGTAACGGATTGGCATAGCATCCGAAACGTGCCCGGCACGGTGCAGTCGATCGAGCGAGCGGCCGCGATCCTGCGGATGCTCGCCGGTGGCACGGGACGGCTGGGCCTCGGCGAGATCGCGAAATCCCTCGATCTCGCCAAGGGAACGACGCACGGCATCCTGCGCACGCTGCAACACGTCGGGTTCGTCGAACAGGACCGGGTGTCCGGCCGGTACCAGCTCGGCGCGGCCCTGCTGCACCTCGGCACCAGCTATCTCGACATCAACGAACTGCGCTCCCGATCGATCAACTGGGCGGACCCGCTCGCCGCGCGCAGCGGCGAGGCCGTCCGGATCGGCACCGTCCTCGAGGGCCGGGTGCTGGTCGTGCACCACGTGTTCCGTCCCGACGACACGTTCCAGACACTGGAGGTCGGCACGCTCCTGCCGCTGCACGCCACCGCACTGGGCAAGGTGCTGCTCGCGTACCGGTCCGCGCTGCCCCCCGCGGAGCTCGAACGGTTCACCCGGCGCACGGTCGTGTCGCCCCGCGAACTCGCCGCGGCCCTCGAACAGGTACGGCTGGCGGGGTGGGGCGCCGAGATCGAGGAGCTCACCCTCGGCGAGGCGGCGATCGCCGCGCCGATCCGGGGGTACGGCGGCCTGGTCGTCGGCGCGATCGGCGTCTCCGGGCTCGTCGAGCGCATGTGCGACACCAGGTATCGGCCGCACCCGCGACTGGTCGGTTACGTCCGGGACGCCGCCCGCGCGGTCTCCCGGGATCTCGGGGGCGCCCGGCGCTGAGAACTCAGGGGGAGGCACCCATGACCGAGCGCTACGTGGTCGCCATCGACCAGGGCACCACCTCGACGAGGTGCATCGTGTTCGACCGCTCCGGCCAGCTCGTCTCCCTCGCCCAGCAGGAGCACAAGCAGTACTTCCCGCGGCCCGGCTGGGTCGAGCACGACGCGGCCGAGATCTGGCGCAACGTCGAACGGCTCGGGCCCCTCGCGCTGAGCCGGGCCGGTATCACCACCGAGCAGGTCGCCGCCGTCGGCATCGCCAACCAGCGGGAGACCACCGTCCTCTGGGACCGTCGCACCGGCGCGCCGGTCGGCCGGGCCATCGTCTGGCAGGACACCCGCACCGACGCGCTTGTCAACTCGATGCTGGCCGCGCCCGGCGCCGACGAGGTACAGGAGCGCTGCGGCCTGCCGCTGGCCACCTACTTCTCCGGCCCGCGGATGAGCTGGATGCTCGACCACACGCCCGGGCTGCGCGAACGCGCCGAACGCGGCGAGGTCCTCTTCGGCACGATGGAGACCTGGCTGATCTGGAACCTCACCGGCGGCCTGCACGTCACCGACGTCACCAACGCCAGCCGCACCATGCTGCTGGACGTGCGCAGCCTGCGCTGGTCGCCGCAGGCCTGCGAGTTCTTCGGCATCCCCCCGGCGATGCTGCCGGAGGTGCGGGCGTCGGTCGCGGTCTTCGGCAATGCGGCGGCCGCGTTCCCGGGCGTGCGGATCGGCGCCGCGCTCGGTGACCAGCAGGCCGCCCTCTTCGGCCAGACCTGCTTCACGCCCGGCGAGGCCAAATGCACGTACGGCACCGGGAGCTTCCTGCTGCTCAACACGGGTACGGAGCTGGTCCGCTCGACACACGGGCTGCTCAGCACCGTCGCATACCAGCTCGCCGGCGAACCCGCGCAGTACGCCCTCGAGGGCTCGATCGCGATCACCGGCTCGCTCGTCCAGTGGTTCCGCGACCAGCTCGAACTGATCGCCAGCGCGCCGGAGATCGAGACCCTCGCCCGCACGGTCAACGACAACGGCGGCTGCTACATCGTCCCGGCCTTCTCCGGCCTGTACGCGCCACACTGGCGCAGCGAGGCCCGCGGCGTGATCGTGGGGCTGACCTCGTACATCACCAAGGGCCACCTGGCCCGGGCGGTGCTGGAGGCGACCGCCTGGCAGACCCGCGAGGTCGTCGACGCGATGAACGCCAACTCCGGCCTGACCCTCAAGACCCTCAAGGTCGACGGCGGGATGACCGCGGACAACCTGCTGATGCAGTTCATCGCGGACGTGCTGGACGTGCCGGTGGTCCGCCCGCTGGCCAGCGAGACGGTGTCGCTCGGCGCCGCGTACGCGGCGGGCCTCGCGGTCGGCTACTGGCCGGACCTGGAGGACCTCCGGCGCAACTGGCACCGCGCGGCACAGTGGATGCCGGCGATGGACCCGGTGCTGCGCGACCGCGAGTACGACAACTGGCGCCGGGCCGTCGAACGCACCTTCGACTGGATCAAACCCGCCTGACCGGCCGGCCCGGGCCGCCACTCACCGCGCTCCCGATCAAGCCCGAACCCGACCGCGAACCCGCCGCCGTCCCGAGCGCCTGCCGCAGTGCGGCGGGCCAGCTCGTCGGTCCAGGACTTCGGCAGATGAAGCGTCGACATCGACCAGCAGCGATGCCGGTCGGGCGGTGTTGGGGTTGGCGGGGTTTCGGTGGGCGTGCGTTTTCGGGGGTGATCGGTAGCCACGACGCCGGTCGGGTGGCGTTGGTCAAGCCCCTGGAAGTGGTGTAACGGCTGATCTTTCGAGTCGTGCTGGTCAGAAGGGTTGTTCTCCGGGCTGGCGGGTGGCGGGTCCGCCGGTGTAGGGCTGCCGTTGGTCGATGTCGTCGGGCCAGGGCGCGGGGGTGCCGTGCTCGTCGAAGAAGCCGGTTTCGGTGTTGTCGGCGTGCAGGGCGGCGTTGCGCCTGGCGCGTTCGGCGTGGTCGGGGATGGCCGGGTCGCCGGTTGGGTGGGTCATGCGGTGGTCTCCAGTTCGGGCAGGTCCGCTGTGGTGGCGGTGGCTGCGGCTGGGGCCTTGCGGGCGCGTTCGAGGACGTCGAGGGCGAAGTAGCGGCGGCCTTCGGTCCATTCGTCGTGTTGTTCGGCCAGGACCGCGCCGACGAGGCGGATGACGCCGCCGCGGTCGGGGAAGATCCCGACGACGTCGGTGCGGCGGCGGATTTCCTTGTTCAGGCGTTCGTTGGGATTGTTGGACCAGATCTGGCGCCAGATCTGCTGCGGGAAGCCGGTGAAGGCGAGCAGGTCGGCGCGGGCGTCGAGGTAGGCGGCCACCTGCGGCAATGATCTGCCGACGGAGTCGAGCAGTCTGTCGAACTGGGCGTGGACGGAGTCCGGGTCGGGCTGGTCGTAGACCGAATGCAGCATGGTCTTGACCGCCGGCCACGCCGACTTCGGACAAATCCCCATGAGGTTTGCCGCGAAGTGGGTGCGGCATCGCTGCCACGACGCGCCGGCCTGGTCGCCGCGATCGCGTCGACCAGGCCGGCGTGCGCGTCGGAGGTGACCAGCAGGGTGCCGGTCAGGCCGCGGGCGACCAGGTCGGCGAAGAACGCGTTCCACGCCTGTCTGGTCTCGCTGGTGGCGACCTTGACGCCCAGGACCTCGCGGTGGCCGTCGGCATTCACGCCGGTCGCGACCAGCACGACGGCGTTGGCGACCCGGCCCTGCTCCCGGACCTTCATGGTCAGCGCGTCGGCGGCCACGAACGTGAACGGCCCGGACTCGTTCAGGGGCCGGGTGCGGAACGCCGCGACCTGGGCGTCGAGGTCGGCGGCCATCCGGGAGACCCTGCGACTTGGACAGGCTGGTGATCCCCAGCGATTGCACGAGTTTGTCCATCCGGCGGGTGGAGACGCCGAGCAGGTAGCAGGTCGCGACCACGCTGACCAGGGCAGCCTCGGCCCGTTTGCGCCGCTCGAGCAGCCATTCCGGGAAGTACGTGCCCGACCGCAGCTTCGGGATGGCCACATCGATAGTGCCGGCGCGGGTGTCGAACTCGCGGTGGCGGTAGCCGTTGCGGGAGTTCACCCGTTCCGGGCTGGCCATGCCGTATTCGGCGCCGCAGATCGCGTCGGCCTCGGCCGACAGCAGGGAGTTGATGATGGTGGACAGCAGGTGACGCATCAGATCCGGTGACGCGTCGGTCAGCGCTTGGCCGAGAAGGCCGGCAGGGTCGATGATGTGAGGTGCGGCCATCGTGATGATTCCCTTTCGAGAGTTCCGTGAGACGTTCGCTCGAAAGATCACGCGATGGCCGCGCTCTATGCCGGACGGATTGTCCGACGATCACGCCAACCGCGTTACACAACTATCAGGGACTCCACTGTGGCGTTCGGGTCAGTGGCGTCCCGGCGGGCGCGGCGGCACGACGCCGGGTGCTGTGGATCGACATCCAAGTGGGCCGTGCGGAATCGGCAACGTTTCCGCTTCCGGCGTCTAAAGGCAACGAGTCGGACTCCCCGCTTCGCGACGGTATGTGACCGCCCATTCCCGTGGTGGTCACCAAGAAATTGGCATGATCGATCGCTGGTGGGAATCGAAATCCTCGCCGGGTTCCGGAATAATGGATACATGCGGCAGCTTCAGTTGTTCAGCACCCGTGAGCTTGCCTCAATGCGTGACCGGACCGCATCCCGAAATCATTCTCCTGCGGGCGACGAATTCCGCCGCGACCATGCCCGCCATCGCAGCTGGGGCTTGGCACGGCGCCACGCCGAGCGGCTGCGTCACGCCCGTGACCGATCTGGTGACGCCGGCGCGGCAGGCCCGGGCGGGCAGCATCGCCAGACTCTCCAGCCGACGCGGGCGGGCGAGCCTGCTCGCGTCGAGCCTGCTCGCGTCGAGCCTGCTCGCGTCGAGCCTGCTCGCGTCGAGCAGATGCCGCCCGCCACACCGGGCCGCAACACCCCCACCCGCCCGGGCCTGTCGCAGCGCCACGGCAGGCGGGGGACCGACCAGGCAGCCGGACCTGGCGACCAAGCCGAACGCGCCGGGACGCTCGGGCAACGCTCTGCACCTGCTGGTCAAGGTCTACAACCTGCTGGTCGGGTGGGGCCTGCTGGTCGGGTGGGGCCTGCTGGTCGGGTGGGGCCTGCTGGTCGGGTGGGGCCTGCTGGTCGGGTGGGGCCTGCTGGTCGGGTGGGATCTGCTGGTCGGGTGGGATCTGTCGGCGACGGTCCACAACCTGCCGGCCGGGCGGACCCTGGCGATAGACGTCGGCCACGGCCCGCATCCCGCGGACAGGCCGCCTCCGGCCAACACCGCATACCCAGCCGCGGGCGATATTCGCACCCGGACAGGCGGCATCGCGCCAGCAGTTCGGTGCCGGCCAGGCCGCCCCGATCCGAGATCAGCCCGACGAATCGACGCCATTTCGAAATCCCTAAATTCACGACCATCGGACCTCATCGCGAAATCGGCCCGGACTGCAATCAAGGGAATGCGAGATCTCCTCCGGACCCACAGGGGTCGAACTCAGACTCACCCGAACCTTGCCGTTGACCCATTGCGCCGTGTGGTTCTGCGCAAGAACACGATCTATTTCCGGTGCGGCCAGATGTGCGCATTCGCCTCGTCAGATCAATGCACACCGGGAGTGGTGCCACGCGGGTGGATGTCGAGAGCGGGAGGTCCCCGGTAGACATTTCGGAGATCCGCGGGGTTCATCTCCGTGCGCGCAGCCCGGCTGGGCGAGGGCTCGGCGTGCAGGCGGCGGTGATGGCCGTGGCGCGGCTTCTGCCGGGCGGATCGAGAGTGCGCGGCTCACGGTCGGCCGCCGCCGCGTGGTTCGTCGGGGGAATCGGATGGATGGCGGCCTGATCTGGCCACGGCGCCCGCCGCCGAACGCGATCGTCGGCCCCTCTGTGCGGCTGGGGCGTGGTGGTGGCAGGAAAGCCAATCAGGACGAGTTCTTCAGATCGCGCCCGTCGGCCGCCGACTGCGGAAGGGATCCAGGCTTGCCGCGGACGCCGCCGCTGGGCGCTGCCGCGGATATCGCCTGCGCTGCCGCGGATTACGCCTGCGTTGTCTGCGCCGCCTGGAGCTGCCGTGGATACGCCGGCGCCGCTGGGCGCTGCCGCGGATATCGCCTGCGCTGCCGCGGATTACGCCTGCACCGCCTGCGTTGTCTGCGCCGCCTGGAGCTGCCGTGGATACGCCGGCGCCGCTGGGCGCTGCCGCGGATATCGCCTGCGCTGCCGCGGATTACGCCTGC
>NZ_JBEZDY010000020.1:0-64985 GCF_040648555.1 Actinoplanes sp. NPDC049118 | reverse complement strand
TACGTGCACCGCCTGCGTTGTCTGCGCCGCCTGGAGCTGCCGTGGATACGCCGGCGCCGCTGAGCGCTGCCGCGGATATCGCCTGCGCTGACTGCGCCGCTGGGTGCTGCTGTGGATATCGCCTGCACCGCCTGCGTTGCCTGCCCGCCGCGGCGGCCGCGCGCCCGGTTGGGGGTGCGCGGCCGCCGGTCGGGGTGGGGGATCAGGTGCTCAGGAAGCTGCGGACCTGTGACAGCACCGTGGTGTCGGTGAGGTAGCCGAGGTGGGTCTCGCACAGCACCGCGTTGTTTGTCGCGCCGCTGAGGACCGTGCTGGTGTACGGGATGATGATGCCGTCGCAGGCCGAGTACCAGGTGGCGTAGCGGGTCGCGCCGGGGGTTTCGTCGCCGGCGCTGAGGGTGTTGATGAAGGACGAGCCGGGGTACATCTGCTGGCAGGTGATGTAGATCAGGCAGGCGCCCGCGTACGTGGTGCCGTGGTTGGCGCCGGCCAGCGAGGCCAGGTGGTTGACGTACTGCGCGCCGCCGAGTTGCTTGAGGTACCAGAGGCTGACCAGTCCGCCCATCGAGTGGTTCACGATGTCGACCTTGGCGGCGCCGGTGCGGCTGCGTACCTGGCTGACGAAGGTGGCCAGGCCGCGGGCGTTTGTCACGTTGTCGCCGTAGGAGTTGTACTCGTAGGCGTACAGCTCGCTGCTGCTGTAGCCCGCCGCCCGGAACACGCTCTGTGCGGTGGCCCAGTTCGAGGCGCTGCCGGTGTAGCCGTGCACGAAGACGACCGGGGTGCGGGCGGCCGCGGCGGCGGGTGCGGCGGGCGCGACCGCGATCGCGGCCACGACGGCGAGCAGGAGTGCGAACATCCGGCGCAAGGGGACCTCCAGGGGGCATCGATGGTCTTCGCAGCCTGCGGCGGTAACTTTTTTGACACATCGGTGAAATCACCGGCCTTGCGCGGGTGGGTGATCGAGCCGGAGACTTGGCCGCATGGTAATTGCACCAATAGTGCAAGAAACCCTCGATGACGGTGCCTGCCGCGATCTGCTGGCCGAGCGCCTTCCCGGCCTGCCCGAGGAGCTGGTCACCGCCGTGATCCGGCTCGCGGGCGGCGACCCCGACGTCCTCATCGAGCTCGCCGGGATGCTCACGCCGGGCCAGATCCGCGGCAGCGTGGCGCCGCCGTGCACCCTTCCGCCGGCCAGCCGGCTGGGGCGCTCCTGCCGTGCCGCCGTGGCCGGGCTTCCCGGCCCGGCGCGCCGGGCCCTGCTGCTCGCCGCGGCGGACCCGGACCTGACCGCCGGCGAACTGCTGGCCGCGACCGGCGCGGAGGACCTCGTCGCCGCCGAGCAGGCGTGCCTGGTCACGGTCACCCCGACCGAGGTGCAGTTTCTGCCGGCCGTGCTGCGCGCGGTCGTCTACTTCGACGCGCCGCACGCGCGGCGCCGGGCCGCGCACCTGGACCTCGCCGACCTGCTGGACGGGCGCGGCGAACGGCTGCGCGCCCTGGTGCATCGCGCCGCCGCGGCGGCCGGCAGCGACGACGGCCTCGCCCGCGAGCTGTTCGCGGCGGCCGCCGGCGGGACCGCTCGTACGGCGTCGGCCGCTTACCGGTACGCCGCAGAGCTGACCACCGTGGCGGAGTTCGCCGCGGAGGCGCTCGCCGCCGCGGCCCGGCAGGCCTGGCTGGCGGGGGAGCGGCAGCAGGCCCGGCTGCTGCTGCGCCGGGCCGGGCGCAGCCCGCAGGCGCCGGCACACGCGCACGCCCGCGGCCTCGCCGGCGAGATGGACCTCCGCGAGGGCGACGCCGCGACCGCCCGGGACACCCTGCTGGACGCGGCGGCGGACCTGGCGTCACGGGACCGTCCCGCGGCGCTCGAGGCGCTGTTGCTGGCCGGCGAGGCGGTGCACCTGGCCGGCGGGCAGAACCGCTTCTGCCGGCTGGCCCGGCACATCCTCGGCCTGCGCCGCGGCGGGGATCCGACCCCGGTGGCGCAGGCCTGTCACCAGGTCGCCGGCCTCGTCGCCATGTACGACGGCGACCACGACGCAGCCTTCGCGTACCTGCGCGAGGTGCTGCGCACGGCGCCGCTCGTCGCGGACCCCGTCGCGTTGGTCCGGGCCGCCAACGCCGCGGTGCTGCTCGGCGACGGGCCCGCCGCCCGCGTGCTCGCCGCGCGGGCGGTGGACCTGGCCCGCGACCGCGGCGCGGTGACGCTGGTGCCGCAGGGCCTGGAGGTGGCGGCCTTCGCCGGGCTGGCCGCCGGGCACCACGACGTCGCAACGGCCGCGGCGACCGAGGGCGCGGCGCTGGCGCGGGCCACCGGACAGCCCGGCCTGGCGCAGAGCCACCTCGGCATCCTGGCCGTGCTGGCGGCGCTGGTCGGCGACCGGGACACGGCCATGCTGCGGATCCGGGCCGCCGGCGTCTACGACAGCGCCGGGGGGTCGGGGCAGGCGCGCGCCTTCTGCGAATGGGCCCTGGCCCTGCTCGACCTGGTCGAGGGGCGGCCGCGGGCCGCCCTGCACCGGCTGGACACGATCTTCGTCGGCCCCACCGGCCGCGGCAACCTGGTCGTGCAGGTGGCGGCCACCCCGCACCTGATCGAGGCCTACTGGCGCTGCGACCCGCCGCCGAGCACCCCGCCGGCGGCGCGCAGGACGGTCCTCGACGGCGCCTTCGAGCCGTTCGACCGCTGGGCCGCCGGGACGGGCCAGCCCTGCTGGCTGGCGCTGCGCGCCCGCTGCCGGGCCCTGCGCGCGACGGATCCGCACGCCGCGGAGGCGCACTTCGAGGAGGCGCTGCGGGAGCACCGGCGCGGCGACGCCGACTTCGCCCGCGCGCACACCGAGCTGCTCTTCGGCCGCGACCTGCGCCGCCGGCGCCGGCCGGGTGCCGCCCGCGAGCACCTGCGCCGGGCCGAGGAGACGTTCCGGCTGCTGGACGCCGGGCCGTGGGCGGCGCAGGCCGACGTCGAGCTGCGTGCCGCCGGTGCGCCGGTGCCGCCCCGGCCGGTGGCCGCGGCCCGGGGGCTGACCGCCCAGCAGGAGCGGATCGCCCGGTTGGTGGCCGACGGTGCCACCAACCGGGAGGTGGCCGAGCAGCTGTTCCTCAGCCCGCGGACGATCGACCACCACCTGCGCAACGTCTTCGCCCGGCTCGGCGTGCGCTCGCGCACCGAGCTGGCCCGCCGCCTGGGCTGAGCGTCACACCCGCGCGAAGGCCATGCCGCGGGCCAGCGCGCCGATGTCGGCCTGATCCGTGAAGAGCCCGTCCAGGCCGGTCCTCAGGAAGGTGACCTGCTCGTCGATGGCCCGGCCGTACGCGTTCGGGTCGGTACCGACGCGGTAGTCGGCCGGCAGGAACTGGTTCTCCGCCCGGAACGTGTACGGCATGACCTTGAGCCCGGCCGAGTGCGCGTGGCCGACCAGGCCGGTCGGCGTGCCCAGGGTGCCGTCGGCCCGGCGGGGGATGACCTGGCTCTTCTCGGGGCCGATGCCGTCGGCGTAGCGGGACAGCCGCCGGAGCCCGGCCGGCGTCAGGTACTCGGCGTAGCTCGTCGGGTCCTCGAAGGGCCCGCCCGCGGTGGCGGTCAGGAACACCAGCGGCGCGCGCAGCCGGTGGTCGTCGCGCAGGCTTCTCAGATTCCCGGCCTCGAAGGACTGCACGAACACGGGCGCGTCCGCCCGGTCCAGGCCGGCCCGGCGCAGGGCGCGCACCAGCGGCGTCTCCAGGTCCAGCCCGAGGCGGCGGAAGTACGTCGGGTGCTTGGTCTCCGGGTAGACGCCGATCTCCCGGCCCAGCTCCTTCGACAGCCGCTTGCGCAGGTCGAGGACCTCGCGGAGGGTCGGCACCCGGAAGAGCCCGTTGTAGAGGGTGTTGTGCTGGCGCACCTGAGGGATGCGCTCGGTCGCCCGCAGCGTCCTGAGCTCGGCCAGGGTGAAGTCGTGGGTGAACCAGCCGGTCACCGTCACGCCGTCGAGCACGACGGTGCGCCGGCGCGACGCGAACTCCGGCCGTGACGCGACGTCGGTGGTGCCGCCGATCTCCGGCTCGTGCCGGGCGACCAGGACGTGGTCCTTCGTCGCGACCAGGTCGGGCTCGATGAAGTCGGCGCCCAGCCGGGCGGCCAGTTCGTACGAGGCGAGGGTGTGCTCGGGCCGGTAGCCGGAGGCGCCCCGGTGCCCGATGACCAGCGCGGGCCGCCCGTCGCGGTCCCGCGGTGCGGTGGCGAGCGCGGGCGCGGCGCCCCCGAGCACGGCCGGTACGCCGGCGGCCAGCGCGCCGAAGCGCAGCACCTGTCGGCGGTCTGCCACGGTTTCCTCCACGGGATCCGCCGGCGACCGTCGCCGGACCTCCCGCGGCCGATTCCAGGCGATCTCCTCGACGGCGAGGCGACTTCGCCGTGTCGGTCAGGCGAACGCCGCTGATCGAATTCGGCGGCGAGTGTACCGATGCGGCCTGGTGGGAATGCCTATCGAGGTCGCCCGGACGGAACGGGCCACTGACCATTCATCCCTTGAGGTCGATCGGGGGTCGGCTTAGGGTGGTGGTCCGAACGCTCACAGTGAAAGGCCTTTGTGGAGCCGCCATGGGATTTCTCGAGCGTCGCACCGACCGGAATCGGCAGGCCGCGGACGGCGTGACCCGGCCGCCCCGGCCGGACGACCGGTACGGACCCAAGCCCGGCCCGCTCTCCGGCGGCTCCAACGAGCCGATCTACGACGCGGTGCCGCCCCGCCGGGCCCAGGGGAGCCCGGAGCCACCCGTGCCCACCCGGACCGACCTGACGGTGCTGCTCGGCCGCACCGTGCTCGAGGCGCGGGTGCAGCAGATCTGCCAGGAGTACGGCCTCATCCCGCGCTCGGGCGCCGCGGTCGGCTCGGGGCTCTCCCGCTCCTACCTGGCCCGCGCCGCCGGGGTGGAGATCGCCGCCGACACCCACGGCGTGATCACCACGGTCTTCCTGCACTTCCACGGCGACGACGGCTTCACGTCGTACTCCGGTGAGATACCCGGCGGCGCCGGCAGCGTGCCCCGCCGGGCGCACCTGTGGGCGATGCTGGGCCGCCCCGACGAGCAGGGCCTTCCGTACCGCGACCGTTTCCTGGGCGACTACGGCCCGTGGGACCGGTGGGTGCTCGCCGGCTTCGTGCTGCACGCCCAGTTCGCCGTGGACTCCGAGAAGCTGGACCGGGTCACCCTGACCCTTCCCGAGCGCGTGCCGCGCGCCGCCTGACGGCGGTCAGAGCCGCAGCCGGGGCCAGTCCAGCAGGTCCGAGCCGAGGTCGCGCACGCAGGCCAGCAGGCCGAGCCGGGCGGCGCGCAGCGCCGGTTCGTCCGCCATCACGAACACGTCGGAGAAGAAGCCGTGCACCGGCCCGGTGATCCGGCCCGCCGCCGCCGTGAAGCCCGCCAGGTCGGTACCCGGGTCCAGCTCCGCGCGCACGGCCTGCACGGCCTCGTGCAGGATGACCTCGGCCGGCTCCTTGAGCAGCGCCGGGTCGTAGGCGGCCGCCGTGCCGTCCGGAACGATGCGGCGGGCACGCTGGATCGCCTCGGCGAGCGCCAGGAACCCCGGATCCGCGATGAGCCGGCCGAGCTGGGCCAGGAGCAGGTCCGCGAACGACGGGCGGCCGGCGTGCGGCAGCACCGCGCGGACCCGGTCGACCGGGTGGCCCTCCTCGACCAGCACCTGCTCGAGGCGCCCGGCCAGGAAGTCGCCCGCGTCGGCCAGCATCTCGGGCGTCACCTCGACCGGCTGCAGCGCCGCCGCGGCCGCCAGGGCCCCGGTGAGGCTGATGCCGGACAGCTCCGGGTGCGCCCGGTGCACGGCCAGCAGGCCCAGCACCGCCCGGCGTACGGCGAAGGGGTCGCCGCTGCCGGTCGGCAGGCCGACCGTCGCGGACAGGCCGGCCACCAGGTCGAGCCGGTCGGCGAGCGACAGCAGCGCGCCCGGCACGCCCGCCGGCAGGTCGTCCCCGGCGTGGCGGGGCAGCTCGGCCTCGTAGACGGCCTGCGCCACCGCCGGGGTCTCGCCGGCGTTGAGCGCGTAGTCGCGGGCCATCACGCCGGCCAGGCTGGTCATCTCCGTGACCAGCTGTGCGCCCAGGTCGAACTTCACCAGGGCGGCGGCCCGGCGCAGCGTCGGCGACGGCTCGTCCGCCAGCGTCGTGGCGAGCGCGGCGATCCGGTCCGCGCGGTCCGCCATCGAGCCGAGCCTGTCGGTGAAGGTGAGCCGCCGCAGCCGCTCGCGCATCTCCGCCGGAGGGGTCTCGCGGTCGGCGCGGTAGAAGAACGCCGCGTCCTCGTACCGGGCCCGCAGCACCGCCTCGTTGCCGGCCCGGACCAGCTCCACGTCGACCTGGCCGTTCGCGACCGTGACGAACATCGGCAGCAGGGCGCCGTCGGCGTCGCGAACCGCCAGGTAGCGCTGGTGCTTGCGCATCACCGTGGTCAGCACGGCCGCGGGCAGCTCGAGGTAGCGCTCGTCGAAGGTGCCGAGCAGCGGCGTCGGCTGCTCCACCAGGTAGGTGATCTGGTCGATCAGTGCGCTCTCGCCCGCGACGTCGATCCGGCCGGTGTCCCAGACCAGGTCCTGCGCGCCGGTCACGATCAGCTCGCGGCGGTCGTCCGCGTCCGCGACGACGCCGTTGATCGCCAGCGTCTCCATGAAGGTCTCCGCGGAGGCGACGCTGACCCGCGGCTGCGCGGCGGTGCGAAGCACCCGGGTCTCCCGGCCGGCGAGCAGGGCCGACACGGCCACCGGCACGATCTCGTCACCCCAGAGCGCGACGAGCCAGCGGATCGGCCGGGTGAAGGACAGGCCCGGGTCGTTCCAGCGCATGTTCTTCGCCGAGCGCAGGCCGCCGGCGACCTTCGCGAGCACCTCGCCGAGCACGGCCGGTGCCGCGCGTCCCGCCTCGTGCCGCTCCACGACCAGATGCGGTACGCCGTTGAAGTCGGCCGTCCGCAATGACTCCACCGCCACGCCCTGTGAGCGCGCGAATCCCGCGACCGCCTGCTGCGGCGCGCCGGCCTTCGGGCCCTTCACCGTACGGACGTGGTCGACCTCGCGCGCCGCGACGTCGCCGACGACGGCGATCAGGCGCCGCGGGGTGGCGTGCACGCGGACGTCGCCGTGCGCGAGCCGGGTGCCGCCGAGTCGCTCGGTGAGCTCGCGCAGCAGCTGGGCGCGGGCGGCGCGGGCCTCGCCGGGCGGCATCTCCTCGGTGCCGACCTCGAAGACGAGCATCCTCGGCGCGGTGCCCTGCGGCGCGCTTTCGAACCCGGCCGCCGGCGCCGGCGGGGCGACCACGCCGAGCGGATGGCCCAGCTCCTCGCGGCGGGCCTGCCACAGCTTGGCGACGTCGCCGGCGAGGCGGCGCATCCGGGCGAACTCGGCGGCGCGGTCGGCGGTGGAGACGGCGCCGCGTGAGTCGAGGACGTTGAAGGCCTGCGAGCATTTGAGTACGTAGGTGTGCGCGGGTACGGGCAGGCCGGCGTCGATGAGTCGCTGTGCCTCGGCGGCGTAGATCTCGAGCAGTTGCCGATTCGCGGGCACGTCGGCGTCGTCGAGGTAGTAGCGCGACATCTCGTACTCCGACTGGCCGAAGACCTCGCCGTAGCTGACGCCCTTCGCGTACTCGATGTCCTTGAAATGGGTGACGCCCTGCAGCGCCATGATGATCCGCTCGATGCCGTAGGTGATCTCGACCGAGGGCGGGTCGAGGTTCAGGCCGCCGGCCTGCTGGAAGTAGGTGAACTGGGTGATCTCGAGGCCGTCGAGCCAGACCTCCCAGCCGAGTCCCCAGGCACCCATCGCCGGCGCGGCCCAGTTGTCCTCGACGAAGCGGACGTCGTGCGCGGCGACGTCGATGCCGAGCGCGGTGAGGCTGCCCAGGTAGAGCTCCTGCGGGTTGCCGGGGTCCGGCTTGAGGATGACCTGGAGCTGGGTGTGCGTCTGCAGCCGGTTCGGGTTCTCTCCGTAGCGGGAGTCGTCGGGGCGCACCGACGGCTCGACGTAGACGACCCGCCACGGCTCCGGCCCGAGCACCCGCAGGAACGTCGCGGGGTTCAGGGTGCCGGCGCCGACCTCGGTGTTCATCGGCTGGACGACCAGGCAACCCTGATCGGTCCAGTACGCGGTGAGCCGGGCGAGCGCGTCCTGCGTGGTGAGCATGGAGTCACAGTCTAGTGAGACGGCACTTGCGACACTCCACACGTGATGAACATCGAGCGCGCGTACGACGCGGTCGCGCGCGCCTACGACGAACGGCTGCGGGACGAGCTCTCGCACAAGCCACTCGACCGGGCCCTGCTGACGGCGCTGCTCGAGCTCGCCGGGGCGGGAACGGTCGCTGACGTCGGCTGCGGGCCGGGGCACGTCACCCGGTTCCTCGCCGGCCGGCACCCCGACGTCCTCGGCGTCGACCTGTCGCCCGGCATGATCGAGATAGCCCGGGAGCGGTCACCGGGCCTGCCGTTCGCGGTCGCGGGAATGTTGTCGCTGCCCGCCGGCGACGGCGAGTGGGCGGGCGCCGTCGCGCTCTACTCGATCATCCACCTGAGCCCGGCGGAGCGGCTCGCGGCGTTCCGCGAGCTGGCCCGCTCGATCCGCCCGGGCGGCTGGCTGCTGGTCTCGTTCCACGTCGACGCCGCCGGCGTCGCGGCCGGCGAGAGCACCCATCTGACCACCTGGTTCGGGTCGGAGGTCGACGTGGACGTGTACTTCCTCGACCCCGAGGTGGTCGGCCGTGACCTGGCCGCGGCCGGGTTCTCGGTGCGGTCGACCCTGATCAGGGAGCCGATCGCGGATGCCGAGTTCCCCAGCCGGCGGGCCTACCTGATGGCCTGCGCCGCCTCACAGCACCCAGTCGGGTGACCGTTCGGCCAGCCGCCGGTGGACCATGGCCACCCCCGGATCGGTGCGGCCGTCGACCCGGGTGGCCAGGTAGAGGGTGTTCAGCGGCTGCACCTGCGGCTGATGCAGCAGCTCCACCGAGCCGGCCGCGAGCGCCGGGTCCGCCACGTAGCGGGGCAGGACCGACACGCCGGCGCCGGCGACCACGGCGGCCAGCATGGCGCGGAGGTCGGGGACGGTGACCGAGACCGGGTTGGGCGGGCGCCGGCCGAACTCGCTGCGCCAGTACCGGCGGATGATGGGCAGCTCCTCCGCGTACGCGACCAGCGGCAGGTGCGCCAGCGCCCGCAGCGGCTCCACGGCCAGCCGGCCGGGGTCCACCGTCCGGGCCAGCCCGGGCGGGCCCACCAGGACGAACTCCTCGTCGGCGAAGGCGGTGGCCGCCACGTTCGGCAGCCGCGGCCGCACCGCGGACACCACCACGTCGACGCGGCCGGCGGCGAGCACCGCGAGCAGCTCCTCCGCGAGCCCCAGCGTGATCCTCAGGCCGAGCCCCGCGGCCGCGAGCGGGGCGATCACGGGCATCACCCGCATGGCCATGAGGTCCGCCGGGCCGGCCAGGCGCACCGTGCCGTAGCCGGCCGGCCCCGCCGCGGTGGCGTCGAGCACCTGCTGGAGTTCGTCGATGTGGGTGCCGATCCGCCGGACGAGGTCGAGGGCGCGCTCCGTGGGGACCACGCCCCGCCGGGAGCGGTCGAACAGGCGCTCGCCGAGCTGCCGCTCCAGGCGCGCCAGGTGTCCGCTGACCGCGGCCTGCGACAGCCCGCGCCGCTGCGCCGCGGCGGTGATCGACCCGTTCCGGTAGATCTCCAGGAAGGTCGAGAGCAGGTCGAGGTCAGGCATGCAAGCCCCCCTCCATAAGAATTGTGATGGCATGAATCGGGCTGAGGGTGGAATTCCGAGGATCACAGGGTTGCATGGAGCGGACGGCAAAGATCACGCGACAGCAGGAGAGAGAAGGTTCGCCATGACGAAGGTCCTGATGGTCATCACCGGCGCGGACAGCCTGACGCTGGCCGACGGCACGGCACACCCCACCGGTTACTGGGCCGAGGAGGTCGTGGAGTCGCACCGGACGCTGCGGGAGGCGGGCATCGAGGTGGACATCGCCACCCCGGGCGGGGTGCGGCCCACGGTGGACCCGATCAGCCTGGACGAGCGCGGTGGCGTGCCGCAGGCCGACGGCGAGCGGTTCCGCGCGTACCTGGACGCCATCGCCGACCGGTTGGCCGAGCCGCTGGTCCTGGCCGACGTCGCGGCCGCCGACTACGACGGCGTCTTCCTCCCGGGAGGGCACGGCCCGATGCAGGACCTGGCCCAGGACGCGGACCTCGGCCGGCTGCTCGCCGACACGGACCGCTCCGGCCGGATCGTCGCGGCGTTGTGCCACGGCCCCGCCGGGCTGCTCAGCGCGGGCGGTGACGCCGGCTTCGCCTTCACCGGCCGCAGGCTGACCGCCTTCACCGACGAGGAGGAGCGGCAGGGCGGCCTCCAGGACGCGTCGCCGTACCTGGTGGAGAGCCGGCTGCGGGAGCTCGGCGCCGTCATCGAGGCCGGCCCGGCGTGGTCGAGCACGGTCGTCGTGGACCGCAACCTCATCACCGGGCAGAACCCGCAGTCCAGCACCGAAACCGCGCGGCAGGTCGTCAAGGCACTGTCGGCGGCCTGATCGAGGCACCCCGCCAGGGCCGGGGTCAGGAGACGGTCCGGACCCCACCGCCCTCGCGCTTGGCGCTGTACATGGCCGCGTCGGCGCCCCGCATCATGGCCGTGATGTCGCTCGCGTGCGCGGGGAGCAGCGCGACGCCGATGCTCGCGCCGACCCGGATCTCGCCGCCATCGATGTGGTACGTCTCACACAGCCGCGTGTGGATCCGCTCGGCGATCGCGGTCGCCGCGCGCAGGTCGGGGTTGCCGGCCAGCAGGATCGCGAACTCGTCGCCGCCGAGGCGGGCCACGATGTCGCGGTCGCGCACCTCGGCCTGCAAGCGCCGGCCGACCGACTGCAGCAGGGCGTCGCCGGCGTGGTGCCCGACGGTGTCGTTGACCCGCTTGAAGCCGTCCAGGTCGAGCAGGAGCAGGGCGAGGCTGCCGGTGCTCGCCAGGGCGGCCTCGACCTCCTGCTCCGCGCGCTCCAGCAGGTGCGAGCGGTTCGGCAGCCCGGTCAGCCCGTCGTGATAGGCCTGCCGGGTCAGCTCCGCGACGTGCTGCCGCTCGGCCTGGCGCAGCCGGGCGCTGTCGACGATCAGCGTGCCCTCCATCGCCACCTGCTGGGCGAGGCTGCGGTCGCGGCCGGTCCAGTGCCGGGTGGTGCCGGAGTCGCCGCACATGACCACGCCGACCGGGCCGGAGGCGGACATCAGCGGTATCGCGATGAACGAGCTCAGCTGCAGCGTCTCGGCGAATCCACCCGGCCTGACCTCGGCCCGGGTGACGTCCCCGACCAGCAGCGGGCCGTTGAGCAGCTGCATCGCCTGCCACGCGGGCGAGTCCGCGGCCAGCTTGCCGATCAGGCTGCCGGCGATCTCGGCACTCATCTGTTCGGTCAGGCCCACGCCGGCGGCGTAGCGGATCCGGCCGTCGGGCCCGATCAGGTGCAGGGCGGCCCGCTCGGTCCGGAACGCCTCGCCGGTGGCCTTGGCCAGCAGCCGGCCGGCGTCCTCGACGCTGGTCGCGGAGGTGCCCTCCTCGAAGAGCCGGCGGATCGTGCCGTTGGCGTGTGTCACGTACTGGTGGTGCCGCTCGGCGGCGAGGACCTGCAGCGTCGAGGCGAGCTGCAGGGCGATCATGCTGGACACGTTCGGCCGCAGCTCGGCCATGGCGCTGCCCGTGAGCACGAGCACGCCGAGGGTCTGGCCGCCGATGCGCAGCCGGATGGCCATGCGTTCGCCGTGCTGAACCGGCGGCGCGGCCGCCGAGGCCCGGAACACGCGCCCGGCGACGTTGACGTCGTCGGCCGCGGCGTCGGCGTACTTGGCCTCGAGCAGCAGCCGGCCGTCGTCGGGCTCGAGGGCGAATACGGACGCGGAGCGCATGCCGCAGGGGCCGGCGAGCCGGCCGGCGATGATCGAGAGTACGTGCGCGACCGAGGGGATGTCCCTGGTCATCGCCTCGATGAGGTCAAGGTGCAACTGGGCCTGATCGTCCAGGACGATCGACGCCAGGCCCGTCGCCGCGGCACCCATGGTTAGCACTTCGTTGCCCACAGTCACGACAGGTGGATCGGCAGTGGTGCGACGCGCTTGAGGATCCCGGTGGTGACGTGACACGGGACCCGACGGATTACCGTGCAGCGATCGGGTGCAGCGGGCCCGCCGGAGCGAAGGGGAGTGCGGGTATGAGGGTGTGTGTGGTCGGAACTGGTTACGTAGGTCTCACCACCGGTGTCAGCCTGGCCTTTCTCGGTCACGACGTCATCTGCGTGGACCTCGACCAGGCGAAGGTCGACCTGCTCTCGGGCGGCCGGTCGCCGATCTACGAGCCGCACATGGAGGCCCTGCTCGGCGATTCCGCCGAACGGATGACCTTCACCACCGACTACAGCACGGCCGTGCCCGGCGCAGACGTGGTCTTCATCGCCGTGCAGACCCCCTCGCTGCCCGACGGCAATCCGGACCTGAAGTACCTGCGGTCGGCCGCGGAGAGTGTCGGCCGTCACATCGACGGCGAGTTCACCGTCGTGATCAACAAGTCGACCGTGCCGATCGGCAGCAGCAACTGGGTCGACTCGATCCTGCGCGAGTCGTTCGAGCGCACCCACGAGCGGCGCAGCAACGGCGAGTTCTCGGTCGCCTCCAACCCGGAGTTCCTGCGCCAGGGCGCGGCGATCCAGGACACCCTCTACCCGGACCGGATCGTCGTCGGCTCGGACAACCCGCGCAGCCTCGACGTGCTCAACCGCCTCTACCGCACCATCCTCAACCAGACGTTCACGCCGCCCACGTACCTGCCGCGGCCGGCCGGGCTCGGCGCGGTGCCGATGGTCTCCACCGACCTCGCCTCGGCCGAGCTGATCAAGTACGCCGCCAACGCCTTCCTGGCCCTGAAGATCAGCTTCGCGAACGAGATCGGTCAGCTGGCCGGCCGGGTCGGCGCGGACATCTCCCAGGTCACCCGCGGCATCGGCTTGGACACCCGGATCGGGCCCCGCTTCCTGCAGCCCGGCATCGGCTGGGGCGGCTCGTGCTTCGGCAAGGACACCGCCGCCCTGATCGCCACCAGCGCCGAGTACCACCACGACATGCCGATCGTCTCCGCCGCCCGCGAGGTCAACAAGCTGCAGCGCCGACTGGTGGTCGACCGGCTGCTGGGCGAGTTGCGCATCCTCAAGGGGCGCCGGATCGGCCTGCTCGGGCTCGCGTTCAAGCCCGAGACCGACGACATGCGCGACGCGCCGGCGCTGGACATCGCCCGCATGCTGATCGAGCGTGGGGCGCGGGTGCGCCTGCACGACCCGGTCGCCGCCGAGCGCCTCCGCCGTGAGCAGCCGGACCTGGTGGCGTACCTGGCCGACGACGTCGAGGAGGTCTTCGACGACAGCGACGCGGTGGTGCTGGTCACCGAGTGGGCGCAGTATCTGGACCTGGACTGGGCGAAGCTGGCGCCGCTGATGCGCACGCCGGTGATCCTCGACGGCCGGCACTGCCTCGACCCCGAGCGCCTCGTCAAGCTCGGCTACCGCTACCTGTCGGTCTCGGGCCGCTGATCCGCACCCGGGGCGGCCGCCCCGCGGCGCGGCCGGTCAGGGCAGGGCGGCGCGCCAGGCGCGGACCAGGTCCGCGTCCACCGGCGCGTCCCAGCGGCCCTGCGGGCGCACCGCGCTGCCGGTGTGGAACGCGTCCACCCCGGCCGCCAGCAGCGGGCCGAGGTGGTGGCGGCGCAGCCCGCCGCCGGCGAGGATCCGCGGCGAAAGGCCCGCCTCCGGCGCCAGGGTCGCCAGGCCCTCGGCGACGGTCGTCGGGCCGCCGGCGGTGAGCACGAAATCCAGGCCGGGCAGCCCCTGGAGGGCCACCCGGGCGGCCGCGCGGTCCGCGGCGTGGTCCAGGGCCCGGTGGAAGGTCCACCGGCAGCCCTCGATCGCGCCCAGCACGGCCTTGACCGCCACCAGGTCGACGGCGGCCCGCGCGTCGAGGAACCCCAGGACGAACTCGTCGGCACCGGCGGCGCGCAGTGCGCCCGCGGCGTCGATCAACGCGTCCGCGTCGCTCAGCCCGTACCCGTCCTCGGCGCGCAGCATGACGCGGACGCCGATGTCGACCGCCTCCCGGACCGAGACGAAGGTCGCGAGGTCCGGGGTGAGGCCCTGCCGGCCCATGTCGGCGACCAGCTCGACCCGGTCGGCGCCGCCGTCGCGTGCGGCGAGTGCATCGACGGCGTTCAACGCGATGACTTCCAAGATCGATTCTGGCACCGCGGCATCGTCGCACATCCCGCTGTGTGCGATGCCCGTTCGTATGGGCGTCCATGGTGGAAAGTGTCGGAGCATCGAGGTTCTTCGCTCGAAACCTTGACGTCATCTGAGCAATCTTGTTGAACTGTGTTTACTCCTGGGCGGCACCCCACCGGCGCTTCATGTGATCTTCGTCCAACATGGAGCGCCGATCGGTGCTGCCCGCGTTCTTTCCCACCGAGAGGACTTCGCGCATGATCGCACCCTGGACACCGGGGCGGCGGGCCATCACGGTGGCCGCCGTCACTCTTCTCGCCGTCGGCACCGCCGGGGCATCGGGCGCCGCGCCGGTTGCCGGGCCGGCCTGGCACAAGGGCATCCCTCCGATCGCGACGCCGTGGACCGCCGAGGTCGGCCCCGGCAACGCCCTGCCCGAATATCCCCGGCCCCAGCTGGTGCGCAGCCGCTGGCTGAACCTCAACGGCGTCTGGGAGTTCGCCAAGGCCGCCGTCGACGAGGCGCCGCCCGTCGGCCGGGAACTCGGCGAACGGGTCCTCGTGCCGTACCCGATCGAGTCCGCGCTCTCCGGGATCCAGCGCCACGAGGACCGGATGTTCTACCGGCGCACCTTCACCGTGCCGGCCGGCTGGAACGTCGGCCGGGGCCAGCGGCTGGTGCTGCACTTCGGCGCGGTCGACTACGACGCGAAGGTGTGGGTCAACGGCACGCAGGTCGCGACCCATCGGGGTGGCTACGACGGCTTCGACATCGATGTCACGGACGCGCTCGCCGGCCAGGGCCCGCAGGAGCTGATCGTCTGGGCCGAGGACCTCACCGACGCCACCGGCCAGCCCATCGGCAAGCAGCGCCGGGTCTCCGACCGCGGCATCTTCTACCAGGGCAGCTCCGGCATCTGGCGCACGGTCTGGATGGAGCCCGTCGCGGCCTCCAGCATCTCTTCGCTGGCGACGACCCCGGACCTGGCGGCCTCCGAGCTGAAGATCAAGGTCAACGCCGTCCGCGGCGACGGCCTGACGGTCAAGGCCGTCGCGCGCAGCAACGGCAGGGCGGTCGGCACGGTCACCGGGGCCGCCGGTACGGATCTCAGGCTCCCGGTACCCGCCGCCCGGCTCTGGTCGCCGGACTCGCCGTTCCTGTACGACCTCGACGTCACGCTGCTCAGCGGCGGGAAGGCCGTCGACACCGTGCGGTCGTACTTCGGCATGCGGGAGATCGGCACGACCAAGGGCGCCGACGGCAAGCTGCGCATCGCGCTCAACGGCAGGATCCTGTTCAACATGGCCACCCTGGACCAGGGATTCTGGCCCGACGGCCTGAACACCGCGCCCACCGACGCGGGCCTGCGGTTCGACCTGCGGCAGCACAAGGAGATGGGCTTCAACGCGGTGCGCAAGCACATCAAGGTGGAGCCGGACCGCTGGTACTACTGGGCCGACCGGCTGGGCCTGCTGGTCTGGCAGGACATGCCGGCCGCGAACACCGGGCCGATTCCCGAGCCGTGGCGCGGCCAGTTCGAGGCAGAGCTGCACGAGATGGTCCGCGAGCACCAGAGCTGGACCTCGATCGTCGCCTGGGTGCCCTTCAACGAGGGCTGGGGCGAGTGGGACCGCGCCGCCACCGGCCGCATCGCCGACGAGGTGAAGGCGCAGGACCCGAGCCGGCTCGTCAACGCGCACAGCGGCGTGAACTGCTGCAACTCCCACGGCGACTCCGGCAGGGGCGACGTCGTCGACTTCCACCAGTACCTCGGCCCGGCCTCACCGGCGCCGGACGCCAACCGGGTGTCCATCGACGGCGAGCACGGCGGCTTCGGCCTGAAGACGTCCAACCACATGTGGTTCGGCGACGGGCACGCGTACGAGATGGAGCCGGACTCGGCGACGCTGACCCGTAGGTACGTGGAGAACCAGCGCGCCGTCATCACCGCCGCCGCGTCGTGCGGCATCAGCGCGGCGATCTACACCCAGATCACCGACGTCGAGGGCGAGCTCAACGGCTTCTGGACCTACGACCGGCAGGTGGCCAAGATGGACCTCAAGCAGGTGCGGGCCGTCAACCGGGAGATCATCGCCAAGGCCGACGGCACCGCGGGCAACGTGCCGCAGCCGCCGCCGGGCACGCCGGGGCTCACCGGGATCGCGTTCTACCCGCTGGACGGCACGGCCGAGGACGCCGCGGGCGACCACGACGCCACCGCGGTCGGCGGCCCGGCGTACGTCGCCGGGAAGTCGGGCCAGGGCATCGAGCTCGACGGCTCCACCCAGTACCTGGACGCCGGCGCGCCGGTGCTGGACACGGCCACCGACTACACCGCCTCCGCGTGGGTCAAGCTCGATCGCGCGGACGGCGCGTTCCAGACGGTCGTGAGCCAGGACGGGCCGTCCAACAGCGACTTCTTCCTGCAGTACTCGGGTGCCGACCAGCGCTTCGCGATGAGTTTCGCCGGAGTCCGGGCGCTGGCGCCGGGCAAGCCGGAGACAGGCCGCTGGTACCACCTGACCGGGGTGCGCGACAGCGTGCTGGGTGAACTGCGGGTCTACGTCGACGGGGAACTCGCCGGGCGGACCGGTGCCTGCCTGCCGCAGGCGGCGCCGACCGGCAACACGGTGATCGGCCGCGGGAAGTACGGCGGCAACCCGGTCGACTACCTGGACGGCACGGTCGACCAGGTCCACCTCTACGACCGGGCCCTGTCCGCGGCGGAGATCAGGGAACTTCACGACTCCGGCCGCTGACCCGGCCCGGATCCGCGGCGGGACCCGGGCGACCCGGGCCCGCCGCGGCGTGCCAGAAGCCGGGTGCGAAAAGTTTCGAAGCCGTTACGTATTGATGTCATGGGAGCGCTCCCATAGGCTGGCCTGACGCGGGAGGTCAGCGACACCGATCGATCCCCGCGCGGAAGTTCGTTCCCCTCGGCCGCGCCTGCCCCGGGCGCTGCCATGTCTTCCAGGAGCGCTTGCGCATGAGTCCACGTCCCCACACCGTGACGCGCGGCCTGACCGCCGCCGCCGCGATCACCCTCCTCACCGGCGCCGGCATCGCCGTCGCGGCGCAACAGGCCAGTGCCGCCGCGGGTTGTCGCGTCACATACTCGGTCAACCAGTGGAGCACCGGGTTCACCGGCAACGTCTCCGTCACCAATCTCGGCGACCCGATCTCCGGCGGCTGGAACCTGGCCTGGGACTTCGCCGGCAACCAGCGGATCACCCAGGGCTGGAGCGCCACCATCTCCCAGTCCGGCCAGCACGTCACCGCGGTGAACCCGTCCTGGGCGAGCAGCCTGGCCACCAACGCGACGGCGACGTTCGGCTTCAACGCCGACTACTCCGGCACCAACGCGGCGCCGGCGACGTTCTCGCTCAACGGCGTGGCCTGCACCGGCACCGCCCCGACGACGCCGCCCACCACCCCGCCGACGACCCCGCCGACGACCCCGCCCACCACCCCGCCCACCACCCCGCCCACGACGCCGCCGACCTCGCCGCCGACCGGCACCAGGGCCGACAACCCGTACGCGGGTGCCCGGGGCTACGTGAACCCGGAGTGGAAGGCCAAGGCCGAGGCCGAGCCCGGCGGCAGCCGGGTCTCCAGCAACCCGACGGCCGTCTGGCTGGACCGGATCGCGGCCATCGAGGGCACGACGGGCAGCAGCTCCAACGGCAGCATGGGCCTCGAGGACCACCTGGACGCCGCGCTCGCACAGGGCGCCGGCTACATCCAGTTCGTCATCTACAACCTGCCCGGCCGCGACTGCTCGGCGCTGGCCTCCAACGGTGAGCTGGGCGTGAACGACCTGCCCCGCTACAAGAGCGAGTACATCGACCCGATCGCGGCGATCCAGTCCCGCGCGAAGTACGCGGGCCTGCGCATCATCAACGTGATCGAGATCGACTCGCTGCCGAACCTGATCACCAACACCAACGTCGCGACCTGCGCCACGATGAAGTCCAACGGCGGGTACGTCCAGGGTGTCGGCTACGCGCTGAACAAGCTCGGCGCGATCGGCAACGTCTACAACTACGTCGACGCCGCGCACCACGGCTGGATCGGCTGGGACACCAACTTCGGCCCGACCGCGGACATCATGCTGCAGGCCGCGCAGGCGTCCGGCAACGTGCGCAACGTGCACGGCTTCATCACCAACACGGCGAACTACTCCGCGCTGACCGAGCCGTACTTCACCATCAACTCGTCGGTGAACGGCACCTCGGTGCGGCAGTCCAAGTGGGTCGACTGGAACTTCTACGTCGACGAGCTGTCCTTCGCGCAGGCGTTCCGCAGCAAGCTGGTCTCGGTCGGCTTCGACTCCGGCATCGGCATGCTGATCGACACCTCCCGCAACGGCTGGGGCGGTGCCAACCGGCCCACCGCGGCGAGCACGTCGACCGACGTCAACACGTTCGTCAACCAGTCGCGCATCGACCGCCGGATCCACGCCGGCAACTGGTGCAACCAGGACGGCGCCGGCCTCGGCGAACGTCCCCGGTCGGCACCGGCGACGGGCATCGACGCCTACGTCTGGGTCAAGCCCCCGGGCGAGTCGGACGGCTCCAGCACCCTCATCCCGAACAACGAGGGCAAGGGCTTCGACCGGATGTGCGACCCGACCTACACCGGCAACGAGCGCAACGGCAACAGCGCGACCGGAGCACTGTCCGGCGCCCCGATCTCGGGAGCCTGGTTCTCGGCGCAGTTCCGCCAGCTCATGGCGAACGCGTACCCGCCCCTTTCCTGATCCACTCCCGACGCGAGCGGCCCGGTTCTCCCACGACCGGGCCGCTCGCCCCTTTGCGGCTACCGTGTTGCGATGACGACGGACAGGTGGGCGAGCTGGCTGCTGCGCCGCCGCGACGGCGGCTCGGCGGAGCTTCGCGAGCGGTTCGCCGCTGAGCTGATCGCCATCCGGGACGGCGTGCTCGACCGCGCCGCGATCGCCCGGGGCGACGTGGTCCTCGACGTCGGCACGGGCACGGGACTGATCGGCCTCGGCGCCCTCGACCTCGTCGGCCGGGCCGGGCGCGTGGTGTTCAGCGACGTCTCGGCCGAGTTGCTCGAGGAGTGCCGCCGGCTCGCCGACCCGGAACGCAGCGCCTTCGTCGTGGCGGCGGCGGACGACCTGGCGGGAATCGCGGACGTGTCGATGGACGTCGTCACGACCCGGTCGGTGTTGATCTACGTGACCCGCAAGCGGGAGGCCTTCGCCGAGCTGTTCCGGGTGCTCCGTCCCGGCGGCCGGTTGTCGATCTTCGAGCCGATCAACGGTTTCACCGTACGGGCGGGAGCCGGCGACCTGTTCGGGCTGGACCTCACCGGCGTGGCCGACCTCGCCGCGAAGGTGCGTGCCCGGTACGCGGCGAGTGCCCCGGACGGCGACCCGATGCTCGACTTCGACGAGCGTGACCTGCTCCGGTGGGCCCGGGAGGCCGGGTTCACCCGGGTGTCGCTCGACTACCGGGCGGAGATCGACGTGCCGGGCCCGCCCGTCATGGACTGGGCGGCGCTGAAGCGGACGGCCCCGAACCCGCTGGTGCCCACGTACGCCGAGGCGATCGAGGCGGCGTTGACCCCCGCGGAGCGCGAGCGCCTGGACGCACACGTGGAGAGCCTGGCCGGTACTCCGACCCGGCACACGATGGCGACGGCGTACCTCAGCGCGGTTCGCCCCTGAACCGCACCCGTTCTGCTACCGCCCGCCCGGCGGACGCACATGATCGCCTGGCACAATGGTGATGCACGCTCACTATGAAGGGGCATCACGATGTCGGATGACGATTCCCGGTTCCGGGGAGCCCTCGACCGCATACTCGAACTCGTCGTGCTGCTCAACGACGACATGACGCAGAGCCTCGCCAAGGAGGGCCTCACCGTCTCCCGGGCGACCCTGCTCTGGACGCTCATGCAGCGCGGCCCCTGCACCCAGCGGGTCCTCGCCGACGACCTCGGCGTCAGCGCCCGCACGGTCACCGGCCTGGTCGACGGCCTGGTCGCCACCGGGTTCGTCGTCCGGGAGCCGCACCCCAGCGATCGGCGGGCCACCCTGGTCACCTTCACCGAGCGGGGCGCCGCCGCCATCCGGGCGCAGGAGCGGGCGCAGGGCGAGTTCGGGCGGCAGCTGTTCGCCGAGATGCCGCGGGAGCGGTTCGACGGGTTCGTGGCCGGGCTCACCGACGTCCTCGCCACCCTGCACGGGCTCGGCCTCACCCACCGGCCGACGGTGACGTCATGAGCAGAGGGAGCGCAATGACCGTCAAGCAGGCGCTGGCCTTCGCCTGGCGCTACGAGCTGGCCCTCTGGGCCGCGCTGTTCCGCTGGATCGCCCGGCGGCCCTACCCGGTCGAGCCCGGCACCGCCGATTTCCACTACGCCGGCACCGTCACGCCGCTCTTCGGCGTCTTCATCGGGCTGTCCGCGGTCGAGATCCCGATCCTGCACCTGATCCTGCCGTGGCAGACCGCGCGCACGATCTCGTTGATCATCGGGTTCTACGGGCTCGTCTGGATGATCGGCCTGCTGGCCACCCTGCGGCTCTACCCGCATCTGGTCGCGCCGGGCGCGCTGGTCATCCGCAACAGCACCACCCTGCGGGTCGAGGTGCCGTGGGACGCCGTCGCCAGCGTCCAGGTGCGCCGCCGCTCCATGCCGCCCGGCGGCGGCGTGCAGGTCGAGGAGGCCGGCGACGCCCGCATCCTCTCGTTCGGCGTCGGCAGCCAGACCAGCATCGACGTCGTGCTGAGCCGGCCGTTGACCGTCGAACACAAGAAGACCGGCGGGGAGCCGGTGACGCAGATCAGATTCCACGCCGACGACCCCGACGCACTGGTCGCCGCCGCCCGGCAGCGACTGGTCCCGTCCATGACCTGACGCCGCGTTCGGTAGGCTGCCGCCACTGAGCATCGGGGGTGTGGTCATCGAGCCGTGGCGGACGCGATGGGCGACGGCCGGGGCGACGACGACGCGACGGCCGCGGTGATCCGGGTCGGGACGGGAGTGACCGATGGGTGAGATCCGCCTGCGGCCGGTGCGCGACGACGATCTCGACGCGCTCTACGAGCAGATGCGCGACCCGGAGGCCGTCATGATGGCCGCCTTCACCGCCGAGGATCCGGACGACCGGGTGGCGTTCGACGCGCACTTCGTGCGGTTGCGGACCTCGCCGGACATCATGCTGCGGGCGATCACCGTCGACGACGAGCTCGTCGGGACGATCGCGAGCTTCGTCGTCGGTGGCGACACCGAGATCACGTACTGGCTGGACCGGGCCTGGTGGGGCCGCGGCGTCGCCACCCGCGCGGTCGAGTTGCTGCTCGACATCGTGCCGGTCCGGCCGATCATCGCGCGCGCGGCCAGCGACAACGCCGGCTCCCTCGCGGTGCTCCGCAAGGCCGGCTTCCGCCCGGAGGGCATCGAGGTCGCCTACTCGACGGCCCGCGGCAAGGAGATCGAGGAGACGGTGCTGCGCCTCGACGGGCCGTGATCGCCGGCGGGTGACCGGGAGACGCCGGCGACCCGCCGCATCGGCGGGTCACCGGCATCCGGCCCCTCGGGAATGTCTGTGCCGGAGAGGGTCAGCCCTTCTTGAAGAAGCGGTAGACGGCCCGGTACGGCACCGACGTCGTCTGGCCCGCCGCGCAGGCCGTGGCCGGGGCGACACCGCCGACCGTCGCCAGCCGCTGGATGTACGTGACGTCCCCGAAGACGCCGGGGCCGCGCGTCCTGGCGCCGGTGACCAGCAGCTGCGGGATGCTGTTCGGGGTGGCCGACGGCGCCGACTTCGGCGCGGTGCCCTCGATCAGCGAGCCGTCCTCGTCGGACTCCCAGGTCGGGCCGCGGAAGTGCAGGGCCGAGACCGGACGCACCGGGCTCAGCGTGATGCCGGCCAGCGTGGCGGCCGGCTCGATCAGGGTCCACTTGGCGTCCGTGCAGCCGTAGACCTGGACGCCCTTCGCCCGGAAGACGGAGGTCAGGGTGTTTCCGGCGGGCGGAACGAGCTCGGGTGGCACGGGGGTCGCTCCGCCGAGGAAGCGGTCCGCCGCGCTTGCCGGGGAGACGGGTGCGGGTCTGTCATCCGCGAACGAGATGCCGGAGGAGATGCCGACGAGCGCCAGCGCGGCTACGCCGACGCCGGCCGAGATACGGACAGTCCTGGTCACCAAGGATCCTCCACAGTAGGGCTGGCGTTACGCCCGACTTACCCTAGGGCTACCGTCCGCTACGTTCTCTTAACTGCGTCCTAAGTCTTCCGCAGGTTTTTGTGGAGGAAGATCGACCGTGACCGGCGGGCCGCCCCCGGGCGGGGGCGGCCCCGCGGTCAGGCGGCCGGATAGAAGCCGGTCGGTGCCGGGCCGGGCTCGGCGTCGCGGTTGCGCATCCGCAGGCGCAGCAGCAGGCCGACGCCGACGAAGACGAGCACGCCGCCCACGATCAGGCCCGGCCCGAGCAGGCTCGGCGTGCCGCTGCTGCCGGCGGCCGGCACGGAGGCCAGGTCGTCGTCGGACTCCTCCGGCTGCGGCGCCGGCTGGTCGTCCGCCGACTCCTCGGGCTCCGCGGAGGACTCGCTGGGCGAGGGTTCCGGCGACGGGGAGAGGGTCGGTTCGGCCTCGTCCTCCCGGCCGGCGATGCGGCTGCTGGCCGTCGACTCCTGCAGCAGCGTCTGCCGGGCGTTGAAGGCCTGCGCCTGGAAGACCACCTCACCCGCGGCGGCGTCGTCGTCGAACGCGATCTGGTAGCGCGCCGTCACCGTGCGGCCGCGGCAGAGCTGACCCGGATCGAGCCGCACGTCGGTGATCCGGGCGGTGTCGGCGCCGCCGTTCTCCACCCGTACCGGGAAGTCGCGGCCGTCCTCGACCCGGGCGACCTCGATCTCGTCCAGGTCCGGGCCGTCCACCTGGAGGATCAGGGACCAGCGGACCTTCTGGCAGCGATTCAGCTCGGAGGAGGCGACCACGGTCACCGTGCGTGCCTGTTCGCCCGCGGTGAAGGTGGCGGGCGCCTCGGTGACGGCCACCGCGAAGCCGGGCTCGACGGCGGAGGCCGGGCCCGGCAGGGCCAGCGTCGCGGCGGCCACGGCCAGAACGGTGGACAGCAGAGCGGTGCGATGCCGCACAGCAATCATCTCCTTACGCAGAGGCGTCAAAAACGCACGCACGTAAGGTAGTTCGGTGCTGCCGCGCGAAAGGTTCAGCCCGGCTCGAGAGATCACCCGGGATAACACTTATTTTTCCCTTACGACCTGGTTACCGATTGGTATCTCCGCAGCTCAGTGCCTTTATCATCTGGGGCGGCTGCGCGGCGGCCCAAGATTCGCCGGAAAGTTCTTCCCGAATGTTCATCCGAACCCGGGCCACGCACGTAGATGAGGAGGGCAGGAGACCGGCGACAACGCACCGTGAGGAAAGGTAGATGGCCGGTAGATCAGCCTGACAGTAACGAGCGCGGGGCATCCCCCACGGATGCCGGCGTCCCGACCGCCCAGGACGGACGCCACGCCGCTGCGGAGAACGAGGAGTTATGGCCCGGACGAAGACGAACCAGCGATCCGCCAGTCGTGTGGATGTCCCGATGAGCGCCACCGGTGGCCGGACACCGCCGTCGAAGATCACCTTCGCGGTACTCGGCGTCTCCATCATCGCGGCAATCTGGGCCGCTGCGATGCTGACCCCCGCGGGCAAGAAGGGCTACGTCTACTTCTTCTCGTACTGCCTGTACTACATGGGTGTCGTCAGCCTCGTGTCGCTCTCGATCACGATCATGCTGGGACTGGTCGCCACCGACCGGCTGGTCCTGTCGATCCGGCAGCGGGTGCTGCTGCAGTCCGCGCACCGCACCACCGGCGTCATCGCGGTCGCGTCGCTCTTCGTGCACGTCTGGACGAAGGTCGCCATGAACCTCGTCGGCGTGATCGACGTCTTCATCCCGTTCCTGCTGCCGTACAACGGGCTCTTCATCGGCTTCGGCAGCGTCTCCGCGTACGTGATGGTGCTGGTCATGTGGACCGGTCTCGCCCGGTCGCGGTTCATCGGCAAGGGCAAGCCCTGGATGTGGCGCGGTATCCACGCCATCTCGTACCTGATGTGGCCGCTCGCCCTGATGCACGGCCTCAACGCCGGCCGCCCCGCCGCCACCTGGGTCACCGTCAGCTACGTCGTCTGCGTGCTGGGTGTGCTCGTCGGCCTCGCCGTGCGGCTGTCGGTCAGCCTCAACCGCAGGAAGGACTTCGCGTCACAGGCGGGCACCGGCACCGGAAAGATCCAGCCCGTCGGCAAGCTCGTGCCGACCAGCACGCCGAGCATCAAGAGCCGCGGCAAGAGCCGCCGCGACGACGCGGTCGCCCCGGCGGCGGTCGAGGCCTGGACGCCGGCGGCCGGCGCCGGCCCCCGCGCCTCGGGCGCCCCGGCGCTCAGCGAGCTGGCCGCGAAGTCGGTCAGCGCCGCACCGCCCGGCCCCGCGCCGCAGGCCGAGCGCCGGCCCCGCCGCGGCGTCGACGACGACGAGCGGGCCCGCCGCCGCCGCGACTACGACGACGCACCCACCCAGCGGTGGGAGTTCGAGGAAGACGACATGCCGGCGCCGCGCTCGCGCCGCTACGCCGACGACGAGGCCCCGGCGCCGCGCCAGCGCCGGGCCGCGGAGCCCGAGCGCTTCGACGAGCCCACCCGGGCGATGTCGCGCCGCGCCGTCGAGGACGGCCCGCGCGGCTACGCCGAGGACGACGACATGCCCGCGCCGCGGGGGCGCCGCCGGGCCGACGAGGACTACGTCGACGAGCGCCCGCCGGCCCGGTCCCGGCGCTACGCCGGCACCGAGTTCGAGCAGGAGCCGGCGCCGATCTCCCGCGGCCGGCGCTACGCCGACGAGGACGAGGCGCCGGCGCCGCGCGGCCGCCGCGTCGCCGAGGAGGACGCGGCGCGCCCCCGCCGCTACGCCGACGGCGACGACATCCCGGCGCCGCGGCAACGCCGCTACCCCGACGAGGAGCGGTACGAGGAGGCGCCGCCGAGGCGCCGGTCCGCCCGCTACGCGGACGACGAGCCGCCGAGGCCGTCCCGCTCTTCGCGATACTCCGAAGATGCGGAGACTGCGCCCCGGGCCCGGCGCGACCGGGGCGCTCAAATCGACAGCGCCGACCCGGACTACCTGGAAGCCGACGAGACGCCGACCCTGGTCGACATGGCGTCGCGGCGGGCACGCAGAGCGACACAGCTGGAACCCGCCCGTACGGCGAGCCGGGGGGCTCGCCGAGGCGGTAAGGGCGGGGATGAATCGGCTGACGACCAGTACTGGCGTCAGCTGCGAGGGGAAGCACAGTGAGTGAGCGCACCGTAAGGCACAGCGACGGCGGGGGATCGTCGTGAGCGAGAGCAAGGTCCCGCCGGTCACGAGCGTCGGCACGCCACGGATCACCGCCGGGTTCGACGAGTACGGCCGGCTCGATCTGATCGCGCACCAGGAGGTGCACGGCGGCTTCGCGGCGCTCTCCAGCGGCGAGCTGATCGGCCTCGCCGACCGCATCGAGCTGCGCGGACGCGGCGGCGCCGGCTTCCCGTTCGCCCGCAAGGTGCGCGCCGTGCTCGACTCCTGCCAGCGCCAGGATCTGCCGCCGGTGATCGTGGTCAACGCCACCGAGGGCGAGCCGCCGTCCTGGAAGGACAAGGCGGTACTGACCCGCGGCCCCCACCTGATCCTCGACGGCGCGGCCCTCGCGGCCGCCGCGCTCGACGCCGAGGAGATCGTGATCGGCGTCGCCGACGACGGCATCGGCCAGGACTCGCTGGCGGCGGCGCTGGCCGAGCGGCGGATGCCGGTGCCGACCCGGATCGTCACCGTCCCGCACCGGTTCATCTCCGGCGAGGGCGGCGCGCTCGTCCGCGGCATCAACGGCGAGGCGCACATCCCGCCCGGCCGCAAGGTCCGCTCGAGCGACAACGGCGTCGACGGGCTGCCGACCCTGCTCTCCAACGCTGAGACCTACTCGCAGCTCGCGATCGCGGCCCGGCTCGGCCCGTGGGAGTACAACGCGGTCGGCATCCCCGAAGAGCCTGGCACCGTCATGCTGACCGTCGGCGGCTCGGCCACGGCGCCCGCCGTCGTCGAGGCGCCGACCGGCACCCCGCTGATGGACGTGCTCACCATGTGCGGCGCCGACATCGGACCCGGGCTGCTCGTCGGCGGCTACCACGGCAAGTGGATCACCGCCGAGGCCGCCAAGACGGTGACCATCTCGCGCAAGGGCTTCGCCAAGGTCGGCGGAACCCTCGGCGCCGGCATGCTCATCCCGATCGGCTCGGCGACCTGCCCGCTCGGCGAGGTGGCACAGGTCGTGCAGTACCTCGCCGGCGAGTCGGCGGGCCAGTGCGGCCCGTGCCGCCTGGGCCTGCCCGACCTGGCGCGCGCGGTCACCCTGGTCGCGCTCGGCGGCAGCGCGCTGGAGAACGTGCGCCAGGCCGCCGGAGTGGTCAAGGGCCGCGGCGCCTGCAGCCACCCCGACGGCACCGCCCGGTTCGCGCTCTCCGCGCTCGAGGTCTTCGCCCGCGACGTGGAGCTGCACGCCAACGGCGAGGGGTGCGGCAAGCAGGTACGCGGCATCCTGCCCCTGCCGTACCACACCGATCAGGGCGCGCGGAAACTCGCGGTCGACTGGTCGCGATGCGACGGACACGGCCTCTGCTCGGCGGTCGCCCCGGAGATCATCCGGCTCGACGCGAACGGCTTCCCGGCGTTCCCGCAGACGCCGCTGCCGCCGTGGCTCGAGAACGGCGCCCGCAAGGCGGTGAACGTGTGCCCGGCACTGGCTCTGCGGCTGACGGAAGCAGGTAAGAAGTGACCGTACTCAGGATCAGGGCCCTGATCGCGGCGACGGTGGCCGCCGGCGCGCTCGCCGGGTGCGGCTCGGCCGCCGCGCCGCGGGCCGAGGCGCCGTTGCCGGTCGCCGCGGAGGCCGCCGAGCCCGCGGCCGCCGGTGCCGGGGCCACCGAGCCTGAGGCCGCGGCGCCCGCCGCGGTGCCCGCTTCGCTGAAGTTCAAGGGCAAGACCCTGGACGGCAAGACCTTCGACGCCGCGACGATGGCCGGCAAGCCGACCATCCTGTGGTTCTGGGCGCCGTGGTGCGCGACCTGCGCCAGCGAGGCCATGTCGATCTCCGACCTGCAGGACGAGTACGCCGGGCGGCTCAACATCCTCGGCATCGCCGGCATGGGCAACAACAAGGACATGCACGAGTTCGTCTCCGACCTCGAGGTCGGAGACGTGCCGCACCTCGACGACGAGCCGGGCCGGCTCTGGAAGAAGTTCGGCATCACCGAGCAGAGCACCTACGTGATCCTGGACCGGACCGGCAAGGTCGTGGTCCGCAGCTATCTCGACGATCTGCAGCTCACCACCAAGGTCAAGTCGCTGGTGGCGTGAGCCGTGGGGGCCACGCTGCTGCTCGCGCTCACCGCGGGGATGCTCGGCGCCGTCAACCCGTGCGGGTTCGCGCTGCTGCCGGCGTACCTGTCGGTGCTCGTCGCCGGTGATCAGAGCGACGGTTCCCGGTCGACCCTCGCGGCCGTGGGCCGCGCGCTGCGCTGCACCGCCGCGCTGACCGCCGGATACGTCGCGGTGTTCGGCGCGTTCGGGCTGGTCCTGGCGCCGCTGACCGGGTGGCTGCTGCCGCGGCTGCCGTGGCTGACCGTGGTCTTCGGGCTGGGCCTGCTCGCTCTGGGCGGCTGGCTGCTGGCCGGCCGCTCGCTGCCGAACCCGGGCAAGGGGCTGCGGGCGCCGCGGCTGACCGGCTCGGCCGCCTCGATGGTCCTCTTCGGAATGGCCTACGCGCTCGCGTCGCTCGGCTGCGCGGTCGGGCCGTTCCTGGCGATCGTCGTCTCCAGCCTGCGGGCCGGCTCGATCGGCGAGGGCGTGGCCCTGTTCGTCAGCTACGCCGCCGGGATGGGGCTGGTGATCGGCGTGACCGCGCTCGCCGTCGCGCTGGTCCGGGTCTCCGCGGTCTCGCGGCTGCGCCGGGCGTCCGCCGCCGTGCCCCGCATCGGCGGCGCGGTCCTCGTCGTCGCCGGTGCCTACGTGGCCTACTACGGCTGGTACGAGCTGCGGCTCGCCGGGGACCTGCGGCAGTCCGGGCGGGACCCGGTGGTGAACTTCGCCTCGGGGGTGCAGCACGAGCTGAGCGGTGCGGTCGGCCGGGTGGGCGCGGGCTGGTTCGCGCTGCTGCTGGCCGTTCTGGTGCTGGCGGCGCTCCTGCTGTCCCGGCGCCGGCGCGCCCCGGCGGGGAGCTGACGGATGGACACCGCCTCCCGGGTGAGCCCGCTGCGCCGTGGCGACCCCGAGCGACTGGGCGAGTACCGGATCACCGGACGGCTCGGCTCCGGCGGCATGGGCGTCGTCTACCTGGCCACCGACCGCGACGACTACCTCGTCGCGATCAAGCTGGTGCACGCCACGCTTGTCAACGACCCCGAGTTCCGGGGGCGGTTCCGCAGCGAGGTCGAGCGGGCCCGGCAGGTGCCGTCGTTCTGCACCGCCGAGGTGCTCGACGCGGACCTCGACCACAATCCGCCGTACCTGGTGGTCGAGTACGTCGACGGGCCGAGCCTCGCCGAGGTGGTGGAGGAGAGCGGCCCGCTGAAGGCGGCCGCCCTGCACTCGCTCGCGGTGGGCGTGGCCACCGCGCTGACCGGCATACACGGCGCCGGGGTCATCCACCGCGACCTCAAGCCCGGCAACGTGCTGCTGGCGCCCGGCAGCCCCAAGGTCATCGACTTCGGCATCGCCCGGGCGTTCGAGGCGACCAGCCAGCACACCCGCACGGACCAGATGGTCGGCACGGTCGCGTACATGGCACCGGAGCGGTTCTCCTCCGAGCCCGGGCGGCCGCTGACCGCGGCCGCCGACGTGTTCGCGTGGGGCTGCGTGGTCGCGTACGCCGGTACCGGCCGGACCCCGTTCCACGGCGACTCGCCGCCGGCGACCGCCGCCCGGATCCTGACCCAGCCGCCGCACCTGGGCGGGTTGCCCGAGCCGCTGCGCGACCTGGTCGAGCTCTCGCTCTCCAAGCATCCCGAGGACCGGCCGACGGCCCGGGAGCTGCTGGACCTGCTGCTCGGCGACCGGCCGACCGAGCGCCGGCGGGCGACCGGGTTCGCGGTACCCGCCCCGGCGCCGCGCGAGGAGCCGGCCCCGCCGGCCGGGTACGAGCGGGCGTACCCCGCCTACGCGCCACCCGGGCCCGCCCGCCGGCCGCGCGGCCACCGGACGCTGGCCGTGCTGGCCGTCCTGCTCGTGCTCGCCGGGCTGGCGACGGTCGCCCTGGTGCTGAACGCGTACGGGCCGGCGGGCGCCCCGCTGACCAGCGGCGACGCCGCGACCTCCGGGCCGGAGGAGACCGGTGCCCCGGCCACGGACCCCGCCGACAACGCCGAGCCGGGGGTGGCCGGCCCGGCGCCGGTGGACCCCGGTGGCGGCGAGACGATCATCCAGGACCCGCTGAGCGGGCCCGGCCTGTGGCCGGACAGCGAGGTGCCGGGGCAGGACGCCGGCTGCCTCGTCCGGGGCGTCCTGCGCGCCACCCGGTCGGACCGCGGCACCCATCAGTGCGCCGGCCCCGACGAGGTCGTCTCGGACGACACCGGCGTCGAGGTGACCACCGCGCTGCAGTCCGCGGGCAGCTGCGCGGCGATCTGGTTCCATTGGGACTCCGAGGCCGGCGGTCAGCTGCTGCGGGTGTGCCAGGGCGAGATCTCGGTGGCCGCGGACCTGCCGGAGGACCGCCGGGTCTACGGCAGGGTCGCGCTCGAGCGCCGGATCGGGCTGCGCCAGTCCGTCCGGATCCACCTGGTCGTCCGCGAGGGCAAGGCCCAGGTGTTCCGCGACGGGGACTTCGCCGGCGCGGTGACGCTGCCGCCGGACGGGCCGAACGAGGGCCAGGTCCTGCTCGGGCTCAGCGCCGAGGACGCGGAGACCAACCCGCCGTACGCCGTCACGTTCGCGAACGTGGAGATCCAGTCGCTCTAGCGCCGTGTCCGTCCAATCTCGACGCCGGATTAAGCATTGGCTTAGGTTGCCGTTGACAGCGTGATCAGGTCGCGGCCCATACTGCGGCATGCAGGTTCCGGCACCCTTCGAATACGCGCGGGCGACCACCGTGGACGAGGCCATCGCGCTGATGGAGCGCTACGGCGACACCGCCCGGCTCGTGGCCGGCGGGCACAGTCTGCTGCCCATGATGAAGCTCCGGCTGGCCAACTTCGAATACCTCATCGACATCAACGATCTGCACGGCGAGCTGGGCAGCATCGTCGTTGAGGCCGACCGGGTCCGGATCGGTGCGCTGACCCGCCACCGCGAGCTGCTCGAGTCCGACGCGCTGGCCGCGGCGCTGCCGATCTTCCGGGACGCCGAGCGGGTGATCGCCGACCCGGTCGTGCGCAACCGCGGCACGCTGGGCGGCTCGCTCTGCCAGGCCGACCCCTCCGAGGACCTCTCGGCGGTCTGCACCACGCTCGGCGCGAGCTGCGTGATCCGCGGCCCCGGCGGCACCCGGACGGTGACCATGGAGGACTTCCACCAGGGGCCGTACGAGACGGCGGTCGCCGACGGGGAGATCCTCATCGAGATCCAGATCCCGGTGCGCGAGCGCGGCGGCAGCGCGTACGCGAAGGTCGAGCGCCGGGCCGGCGACTGGGCCGTGGTGTCCGCGGGCGCCGCGGTGTGGCTCGACGAGGCGGGCCTGGTCACCGACGCCCGCGTCGGCCTCGCCGCCGTCGGCCCGAACACCACCGGCCTGCCGGCGATCTCCGCGGCCCTGCGCGGCAGCCCGCCCTCCGAGCGGTTGTACGCCGAGGCCGGCGCGATCGCCGCGGAGAGCTGCGAGCCGGTCACCGACCAGCGCGGCAGCGCCGACTACAAGCGCCACCTCGCCAAGGAGCTCACCATCCGCACCCTGCGCCGCGCCGTGGCGCGCATCGCCGAGAGAGGCTGAGCATGCAGGTCTCGATGACCGTCAACGACGTCGAAGTCACCGAGGAGATCGAGGGACGGCTGTTGCTCGTGCACTTCCTGCGCGACGTCCTCGGCCTCACCGGCACACACTGGGGCTGCGACACCAGCAACTGCGGCACCTGCGTGGTGTGGCTCGACGGCGAGCCCGTCAAGTCGTGCACGGTGCTCGCCGCGATGGCCGGCGGCCACGAGGTCCGTACGGTCGAGGGGCTGGCGAAGAACGGAGAGCTGGACCCGGTGCAGGAGGGCTTCATCCAGTGCCACGGGCTGCAGTGCGGCTTCTGCACGCCGGGGATGCTGATGACCGCCCGGGCGCTGCTCGACCGCAACCCGGACCCGACCGAGGCCGAGATCCGCGAGGCCATCTCCGGCCAGATCTGCCGCTGCACCGGCTACGCGACGATCGTCCGTTCGGTGCGCTGGGCCTCGGTGCACGAGGCCGGCGACCGGGAGGTGACGGCATGACGACCGTGCAGGGGTCCGGCAGGCTCACGTCCTTCGAGGACAACGACCAGAAGCCCGTCGGGCACGGCCGGATGCTGCGCAAGGAGGACCCGCGGTTCGTGCGCGGCCGCGGCCGGTACACCGACGACATCCAGCTGCCCGGCATGCTGCACCTGGCGATCCTGCGCTCGCCCTTCGCGCACGCGCGGATCGTCGGCATCGACACCAGCGCCGCCGCCGCGCTGCCCCGGGTCCGGGCCGTCGTGACCGGCGCCGACCTGGCCGCGCAGGGCCTGGCCTGGATGCCGACGCTCTCGGGCGACGTGCAGGCGGTGCTCGCCACGGACAAGGTCCGCTTCCAGGGCCAGGAGGTCGCCTTCGTCGTCGCCGAGGACCGGTACACGGCCCGTGACGCGTGCGAGCTGATCGACGTCGAGTACGACGTGCTCGAGCCGGTCATCGACGCGCGGCGGGCGCTCGCCCCGGACGCGCCGCTGATCCGCGACGACCTCGACGGCAAGACGAACAACCACTGCTTCGACTGGGAGACCGGCGACAAGGCCGCCACCGAGGCGGTCTTCGCGGCCGCGGACGTGGTCGTGCGGCAGGACATCGTCTATCCGCGGGTGCACCCGGCGCCGATGGAGACGTGCGGCGCGGTCGCCGACTTCGACGCCGTCGAGGGCCGGCTCAGGCTCTGGTCCACCACGCAGGCGCCGCACGCGCACCGCACCCTGTACGCGATCGTCGCCGGCCTGCCCGAGCACAAGATCCAGGTGATCTCGCCGGACCTCGGCGGCGGCTTCGGCAACAAGGTGCCGATCTACCCCGGCTACGTCTGCGCCATCGTCGCCTCGATCGTCACCGGCAAGCCGGTGAAGTGGATGGAGGACCGCTCGGAGAACCTGATCAGCACGGGCTTCGCCCGGGACTACATCATGCGCGGCGAGATAGCGGCGACCCGCGACGGCCGGATCCTCGGCATCCGCACGGACGTGCTCGCCGATCACGGCGCCTTCAACGGCACGGCCGCCCCGGTCAAGTATCCGGCCGGCTTCTTCGGCGTCTTCACCGGCAGCTACGACATCGAGGCCGCCTACTGCTCGATGACGGCGGTGTACACCAACAAGGCGCCCGGCGGGGTCGCGTACGCGTGCTCGTTCCGGATCACCGAGGCCGTCTACCTGGTCGAGCGGATCGTCGACTGCCTCGCCGCCGAGCTGGCGATGGACCCGGCCGAGCTGCGCCTGAAGAACTTCATCAGGCCCGAGCAGTTCCCGTACACCACCAAGACCGGCTGGGTGTACGACTCCGGCGACTACGAGCCGACGATGCGCCTGGCGATGGACATGGCCGGGTACGCCGACCTGCGCAAGGAGCAGGCCGAGAAGCGCTCCCGCGGCGAGCTGATGGGCATCGGCATCGCGTTCTTCACCGAGGCGGTCGGCGCCGGACCGCGCAAGGACATGGACATCCTCGGGCTGGGCATGGCGGACGGCTGCGAGCTGCGCGTGCACCCGACCGGCAAGGCCGTCGTCCGGCTCAGCGTGCAGTCGCAGGGCCAGGGGCACGAAACCACGTTCGCGCAGATCGTCGCCGAGGAGATCGGCATACCGCCCGCCGACATCGACGTGGTGCACGGCGACACCGACAACACGCCGTTCGGGCTCGGCACGTACGGCAGCCGTTCCACCCCGGTCTCGGGCGCGGCGGCCGCGCTCGTGGCCCGCAAGGTCCGCGACAAGGCCCGGCTGATCGCCTCGGCGATGCTCGAGGTCTCGGTCGCCGACCTGGACTGGGAGAAGGGCGCGTTCCACGTCAAGGGCGACCCGGGCAGGTCGGTGACGATCCAGGACGTCGCCATGCGCGCGCACGGCGCCGGCGACCTGCCGGACGGGGTCGAGGGCGGGCTGGAGGCCCAGATCTGTTACAACCCGTCGAACCTGACCTATCCGCACGGCGCGTACATCTGCGTCGTCGACGTGGATCCGGGGACGTGCGAGGTGACGGTTCGCCGGTTCATCGCCGTCGACGACTGCGGCACCCGGATCAACCCGATGATCATCGAGGGTCAGGTGCACGGCGGCCTCACCGACGGCGTCGGCATGGCGCTGATGGAGATGATCTCCTTCGACGAGGACGGCAACTGCCTCGGCGCGTCGCTGATGGACTACCTGATCCCCACCGCGCTCGAGGTGCCCGACTGGGAGACCGGCTTCACCGTCACCCCGTCGCCGCACCATCCGATCGGCGCCAAGGGCGTCGGCGAGTCCGCGACCGTCGGCTCGCCGCCCGCCATCGTCAACGCCGTCGTGGACGCGCTCGCGCCCTTCGGTGTCCGCCACGCCGACATGCCGCTCACCCCGTCCCGGGTCTGGGACGCGATGCGCGGCGCGGCCCGGCCGCCGATCTGAGCGACCCATGACCGACATCGCCGAGCGCGCCCGGACGCTGACCCAGCAGCGGCGCCCGTTCGTGCACGCCACCGTCGTCCGCGCGCAGCAGCCGACCTCGGCCCGCGCGGGCGACGACGCCGTCATCCTCGACGACGGCTCCATCGAGGGCTTCGTGGGTGGACACTGCGCGGAGAGCTCCGTGCGCTCCGCCGCCCTCGACACCCTGCGGGACGGCCGTACCCTGCTGCTGCGGGTGCTGCCCGACGGCGGGTCGGCGTTCCCGGAGACGCCCGGCGCGCTGGTCGTGGTCAACCCGTGCCACTCCGGCGGCGCGATCGAGATCTTCCTGCGGCCGGTCCTGCCCCGGCCGGTGCTCCGGCTGGCCGGCGACACCCCGATCGGCGCGGCGGTCGCCACGCTGGCGGCCTTCCTCGACTTCGAGGTGTCGCCCGACGGCGGCTACGCCGGCGCGACCGCGGCCGTGGTGGCCGGGCTGGGCCGGGGCGAGGAGGATGCGATCCGGGCGGCCCTGGACGCCGGCGTCGGCTTCATCGCCCTGGTGGCGAGCCGCACGCGCGGCGCGGCGGTGCTCGACGCGCTCGCGCTGACGCCCGGCGAGCGCGGCCGCGTGCACACGCCGGCGGGTATCGACATCGGCGCACGCACCCCGCAGGAGATCGCCCTGTCGATCATGGCCGAGGTGGTCCGGGCGATCCGGGCCGAGGGCCTGGCGCCGGCGGCCGCCGCGCCCGCGGCCGCGCCGCCGGCGGCGGCGACGGACCCGATCTGCGGGATGACCGTCCTGATCGGTCCGGACTCGGTCTCGGCGGACGGTGACTACTTCTGCGGTACGGGGTGCCGCGACGCCTTCCTCGCGCGGGGCTGAGCCGTGTACGTGTCGGGTGTGGTCCTCGCCGCGGGCAACTCGGCGCGCCTCGGCCTGGGCGAGGCCAAGCAGCTGCTGCCGTACCGCGGCCGGACCCTGCTGGACGCGGCCCTCGACACGGCCCGGCGGTGCGCGTTCGACCAGCGGCTGGTCACCCTCGGCGGCTCCGCGGGCGCGGTGCGGGCGCGGGTCGACCTGAGCGGGTTCGGCACCGTGGACGTGCCGGCGGGAAGCACCGGCTGCGGCGCCTCGGTGAGCACCGCGGTCGGCGCGATCGACCCGCGCGCCGACGGCTTCGTGCTGCTGCTCGGTGACCAGCCCGGCGTGCGGGCGTCGTCGGTGGCCGCGCTGCTCGCCGCCGCCGGCGGCGGCCCGCTCGGCGTCTGCCGGTACGACGACGGCCTCGGCCATCCGTTCTGGTTCGCTCGCGAGGTGTTCGGCGCGCTGGCGGGCCTGCACGGCGACAAGGCGGTGTGGAAGCTGCTGCACTCGGGCGTGCATCCGGTGGTCGAGGTGGCGGTGCCGGGGCCGGTGCCGATCGACGTCGACACCCGCGAGGACTACGAGCGACTGCTGGCCGGAGACCGCCTTGCCCGCTGACTGCCCGATCCCGTCGCCCGAACAGGTGCGGCGCCGCCTCGATGCCGTCGACTACCTGGTCGACGACGGGTTGGCCATGGCGCTGTTCCTGGCGTTGCGGCTCGGGCGGCCGCTGCTGCTCGAGGGCGAGCCGGGCGTCGGCAAGACCGCGGCGGCCAAGGCCCTCGCCCGCGCGCTCGACGCCACGCTGATCCGGCTGCAGTGCTACGAGGGCCTCGGCGTTCCCGAGGCGCTGTACGAGTGGAACCACCAGCGGCAGCTGCTGGCCATCCGGCTCGCCGAGGCGCGCTCGGAGCGGCTCGGCGAGGCCGACCTGTTCACCGCGGACTTCCTGCTCGAGCGGCCGATCCTGCGCGCCGTCCGGGACGCCGGGCCGGTGCCGCCGGTGCTGCTGATCGACGAGATCGACCGGGCCGACGACGAGTTCGAGGCGCTGCTGTTCGAGTTCCTCGGCGAGGCCGCTGTCACCGTTCCCGAACTGGGCACCTTCACCGCGGTACGGCCGCCGATCGTGGTGCTGACCTCCAACCGCAGCCGCGAGCTGCACGACGCCCTGCGCCGCCGCTGCCTCTACCACTGGATCGACTACCCGTCGGCGGGGCGGGCGGCGGAGATCCTGCGCCGCACGGTGCCCGGCGCGGACGGCGCGCTGATCACCGCCGCGACGGCGTTCATCGCACACGTACGCGGGCTGGAGCTCGACAAGGCGCCCGGCATGGCCGAGACCATCGACTGGGTCGCCGCGCTGTCGGCGCTGGGCGTCACCGAACTGATTCCGGACCACGTGATCCGCACCCTCGGTGCCATCGCGAAGACCCTCGACGACCGTGATCTGATCACGGCCGCCCTTCCGGCCGCACCACAGGAAAGGCAACCATGAAGATCACCAACGAGTTCGCCGTGAACACCCCGATCGAGCGGGCCTGGGCGGTGCTCACCGACCTCGAGGGCATCGCGCCGTGCCTGCCCGGCGCCTCGCTGACGGGGGTCGACGGCGACACCTACGCCGGGCGGGTGAAGGTCAAGGTCGGCCCGGTGGTGTCGGACTTCGCGGGCACGGCCCGCTTCCTGGAGAAGGACGAGCAGGCCCGGCGCGCGGTGATCGACGCCAAGGGCCGCGACTCCCGCTCGGCGGGGAACGCGGCGGCGGTGGTGACCGCGCAGCTGCGGCCGGACGGCGACCGCACGCTGGTCAGCGTGGACACGGACCTGAAGATATCGGGAAAGCTGGCCCAGTTCGGCAGCGGCATGATCAAGGAGGTGTCGGGGCGGCTGCTGGGCCAGTTCGTCGCGAATCTGGAGGCGAAGCTCGCCGCCGGGGAACCCGCACCGGCTCCGTCGGTCGTGCCGCCCGTGGCGGAGACGCCTTCCGCGCAGGCGCCGGCCCTCGATCTCCTCGAACTGGGCGGCCGGTCCGTCTACAAGCGGCTGATTCCGCTCGGCATCGGGGTCGCGGTCGCCGCCGTGATCGTCTGGGTCGTTGTCCGGCGCTGACGTCCTCCTGCGCGGCGTCGACCGGGCCGCGTTCGCGGTCGGCCTCGCCGGGCGGCTGCGACGCGCCGGGGTGCCCTGCGGGCTGACCGATGTGGACGACTTCGTGCGTGCGCTCGGCGCCTGCCCGCCGCTGTCGCGCGAACGGCTCTACTGGACCGCGCGGGTCACCCTGGTCCGGCGCCAGGCCGACCTGGCCGCGTTCGAGCGGGCGTTCGCCGGGGTCTTCGACGACGCACCGGCCGTCTCCGGGCGCCGCGGGCCCGCGCCGCGCGGCGAATCGTTCGTGTCGCTGCCGGCCGCGGAGGGCTCGCCCGACTCCGGCGGGCTGCCGTGGGCGACGCTGCCGCCGGTGGTCGCCGACGCGGAGGGTGCCGCGGGGGAGCGCGGCGTGCCCGAGCGGCGGCCGAGTGCGCTCGCCGCGCTCTCCGACCGGCCGTTCGAGGAGCTGGACGCCGCGCAGGTGGCGTTGCTGGGCGAGCGGCTGCGCGCCGCCGACTGGCCGACCCGGCGTACGCGGCGGCGGCGGACCGGCGTCGCCGGGCGGCGGATCGCGCTGCGGCCGACGCTGACCCGGGCCCGCCGCACGGGCTGGGAGCCGGTCGTCCTGGTGCGGTCCCGCCCGCTGCGGCGGCCGCGCCGGGTGGTGCTGCTCTGCGACGTCAGCCGGTCCATGCAGGCACAGGCCGCCGCCTATCTGCACCTGATGCGCGCCTTCGCCGCCGTCGCGGACGCGGAGGTCTTCGCCTTCGCGACGACGCTGACCCGGCTGACGGTGGTGTTGCGCAACGCCTCGGCGGTCGCCGCCGTCGCCCGGGCCGGCGAGCTGGTCACCGACCGGTTCGGCGGCACCCGGATCGCGGCGAACCTGCGCTCGCTGCTGGCCTCGCATCACGGCAACGCCGTGCGGGGCGCGGTCGTGGTGATCGGCTCGGACGGCTGGGACAGCGATCCGCCGGCGGAGCTGGCGGCGGTGCTGGCACGCCTGCGGCGGCGTGCCCACCGGATCGTCTGGATGAATCCGCGCGCCGGCGTGCCCGGGTTCGCGCCGCTGGTCGGCTCGATGGCGGCCGCGCTGCCGTTCTGCGACCGGCTGCTGCCCGCGGGCACGTTCCACGACCTGGAACGCGTCGCCGCGGAGATCGCCGCCGGCGCCGGCCCGGGCGCCCGGCGAGCCGCGGTCAGCTCCAGAGGGTCACGTGGATCGACGGCCGGAAGTGCCCGACCGTGACGCCCGCGCCGCGCATCATCGCCTGGATCGCCCGGGGCGTTGCCGCGAACCGGCTCAGCTCCGCCGCGGCCGTCGGGCCACCCTGCTCGGTGAGCATCAGCGAGTGCCAGACCGCGTCGAACGTCACCTGCGGACCCGCCAGCTGCACCAGCTGCCCGCGCGCCACGTCCTGCGCCACCGTGAACGACAGGCCGGCCGCCACGCCCTTGCCGCGTTTCGCCTCCTCCAGCGCCGCCGCGTGGCTCTGGAAGATCCGCTGGCGGTCCTCCGGCACGCCCAGCCGGCGCAGCAGCGCCGGCACCGCGCCCGCGCCCGCCGCCGACGGGCCCATCAGCCACGTCTGCTCGCGCAGCCGGTGTGGTCCCGCCGGAACCCCGGCCAGCGGGTGCGTCGGACCGACGACCAGCACGATCCGGTGGTTCATCACCGCGCGGCAGGTCAGCGCCGGGTCCACCACCGCCGGCTGCGGGCCGATCGCGATGTCGACGGTGCGGGTCAGCAGCAGCGTGTCGAACTGTGCCGGGTCGCGCACGCTCAGCTCCACGTCCAGGTCCGCCGCCCGCTTGGCGAACAGCTCGATCAGGCCGGGCGCCGCGTGCTCGGCGAACAGGCTCGACGACGCCACCCGCAGCAGCCGCCGTCCGCGACCGGCCGCGCTGACCTCGAGGACCGTGCGGTCCTGCAGGCCGAGCAGCTCCGCCGCCCGGCTGGCCAGGCGCAGCCCGCCCGGGGTGAAGGCCAGGCCCGCCGCGGTCCGGGAGAACAGTTGATCGCCCAGCTCGCGGCGGAGCTGGCCGATGTGCAGCGAGACCGCCGACTCGGAGACCTCGAGCTGGGCGGCGGCCTGCTTGACGGACCCGAGTCGCACGACGGCCGAGTACGCCCGCAACTGCGTGGGCGTCATGCGCGCGCTTTCATGCCGGTAAATCTAACCCGCACCGGGCCCCGCCGGCCGCCCCGGTTGATCCGCACCCGGGCGCGAATCTGTGTCGGTTAGGCGGCAACAGGTGGATGGGTCTTCGCAGGTACTGACAGCGCCCGATAGGGTGACCTTTCTGTCGGGGGCGGGCGGTCGGCATTGTGCCGCCGGGGGCGTAGGAGTAATGGCATGTCGGACGAGCGGACCAGCCCGCTGCGCCCACTCGACCCTCGTAAGCTCGGTCCTTACGAGTTGCTCAGCCGGCTCGGTGAGGGCGGCATGGGCACGGTCTATCTGGCCCGCAGCGCCGCCGGTGTGCTCGTCGCGGTCAAGATGGTCCGCGCCGACCTGGCGCCGGACGACGAGTTCCGGCGCCGGTTCCGCAGCGAGGTCAACCGGGTCCGCGAGGTGCCGCCGTTCTGCACCGCCGAAGTGCTCGACGCCGACCCCGACCACGAGCATCCCTACCTGGTCGTCGAGTACGTGGACGGCCCGAGCCTCGCCGAGGTCGTCGAGGAGCGCGGCCCGCTCACCGCCTCCAACCTGCACAGCGTCGCCATCGGGGTGGCGACCGCGCTGACGGCGATCCACGGCGCCGGGATCATCCACCGCGACCTGAAGCCGCGCAACGTGCTGCTCGCGCCGGGCAGCCCGAAGGTCATCGACTTCGGCATCGCCCGGGCGATGGAGGCGACCAGCGCGCACACCCGCACCGATCAGATGGTCGGGACGGTCGCCTACATGGCGCCCGAGCGGTTCGGCTCGGACACCCCGCTCACCCCGGCCGCGGACGTCTTCGCCTGGGGCGGCGTGGTCGCGTACGCGGGGACCGGGCGCACCCCGTTCAGCGCGGACTCGCCGCCGGCCACCGCGGCCCGCATCCTCACCCAGCCGCCGGACCTGTCCGGCCTCAGCGGTCCGCTGCGCGACCTGATCGGGCACGCGCTGGAGAAGGACCCGGCCAACCGGCCCAGCGCCCGTGAGCTGCTCGACCTGCTGATCACCGGGCCGCAGCGGCCGGCCGCCGCGGGCGCCGCCCTCGACCACCAGCCCGGGCTGCGGATCGCCGCCGAGGAGGCGCAGGCGGTCACCGGGTACCACTCGGCCCGGCAGCTGACCGCGGCGGTGACGCCGTCGCACCTGGTCGGGTACGACGAGAACTCGATCGTCACCCAGCCGGTGCCGACCTCGCCGGCCGGACCGACGACCCCGTTCGGCCACGACCCCACGCCGCGCCGCCCCTGGGTGCTGCCGGCCGCCGTCGCGCTCCTGGTGCTCGCGGTCCTCGCCATCGGCGGGGCGGCGGCGACGTACTGGCCGCGCGACGAGGCGACCGGCCGCACGATCGGCGGCAGCCCGACCCCGGTGCCGCCGGAGCCGGACCCGGAGGCGGACGTGCTGCTCGCCGACCCGTTGCTGCAGCAGCGGCTGTGGCACCCCTCGTCGGACGCCCGCGAGAAGGCGAGCTGCTCGTTCGACGGCGGCCTGGTCGTGCGCCGCGAGACCCGCGGGGTCTTCCGCTGCCGCGGCCCGGAGGACGCCGAGCCCGACGACCTGCAGGCCGAGGTCGGCGTCCGGCTGCTGACCCCGGACAGCTGCGCCTCGATCTGGCTGCGGTACAGCCCGTACCGCGGCTACCAGGTCCGGGTGTGCGAGCACAACGTGTACGTCGGCACCCACAAGTCGACCGAGCTGAAGGTCTACAAGACGTTCCCGCTGGACGACAACGCGATCGGCGTCGGCGCCCCGGCGATCCGGATCACGGTAAGCATCGTCGGCGAGACGCTCGAGGTGCTGCGCGACGGCGAACTGGTCGGCAGCGTGCCGGTGCAGGACAAGGACATCACCGGGGGCCGGGTGGTGCTCGGCATCTACACCGAGCGCGACGCGCCGCTGCAGGGGCCGTACGAGGTCGCCTTCAACGACATCCGGATCTGGCCGATCAACCGCTGAGGCCGGGCCCGCCCGGGCCCGGCCGCACCGGTTCAGTCCTTCGTCAGTCCCGCGCGCCGCAGGGCGTCGGCCATCGCGCCGCCGTTGAAGTCGCCGCCCGACGAGCCCTGCCCGCGGCCGCCGCCGCCCGAGCGCTGCCCGCCGCCCTGCCGGGGCTGCCGCTGTCCGCCGCCCTGCCTCGGCTGTCCGCTGCCCTGCCGGGGCTGTCCGCCGCCGTGGCGCTTCTCGCCGCCGCCCTCGCGCGGCTCGCGGGGGGCGCGCTGCTCCGGCTTGTCCTCGAGCTTCATCGTCAGCGAGATCCGCTTGCGGGCCTCGTCGACGTCGACGACCCGCACCTTCACGACGTCGCCGGACTTCACCACCTCGCGGGGGTCCTTGACGAACGTGTTCGACAGCGCCGACACGTGCACCAGGCCGTCCTGGTGCACGCCGACGTCGACGAACGCGCCGAACGCCGCCACGTTCGTGACCACGCCCTCCAGGATCATGCCCGGCCGCAGGTCGGCGATCTTCTCGACGCCCTCGGCGAACGTGGCCGTGGTGAACGCCGGTCGCGGGTCGCGGCCCGGCTTCTCCAGCTCGCGCAGGATGTCCGTGACGGTCGGCAGGCCGACGGTGTCGGTGACGAACCTCTCCGGGCGCAGGCCGCGCAGCAGCGGGCTGTTGCCGATCACCGTCTTGAGGTCGCCGCCGGCCGTGGCCAGGATCGTGCGGACCACCGGGTACGACTCCGGGTGCACGCTGGACGCGTCCAGGGGGTCGTCGCCGCCGGGGATGCGCAGGAAGCCGGCGCACTGCTCGAACGCCTTGGGGCCGAGCCGGGCGACCTTCTTGATCTCCGAGCGGTTCCGGAACGGGCCGTTGGCGTCGCGGTGCAGGACGATGTTCTCCGCCAGGCCCGCGCCGATGCCGGAGACCCGGGTCAGCAGGGGAGCGGACGCGGTGTTGACGTCGACGCCGACCGCGTTGACGCAGTCCTCGACCACCGCGTCGAGCGACTTGGAGAGCTTCACCTCGGACAGGTCGTGCTGGTACTGCCCGACGCCGATGGACCGGGGGTCGATCTTCACCAGCTCCGCGAGCGGGTCCTGCAGGCGGCGGGCGATGGAGACCGCGCCGCGCAGCGAGACGTCCATGCCGGGCAGCTCCTGCGACGCGTACGCCGAGGCCGAGTAGACCGACGCGCCCGCCTCGGAGACCATGACCTTGGTCAGCCCGAGGCCGGGGTGCAGCTTGATCAGGTCGGCCGCCAGCCGGTCGGTCTCCCGGGAGGCGGTGCCGTTGCCGATCGCCACCAGGTCGACGTTGTGCTCCTGAGCGAGCTTGGCCAGGGTGTGCAGCGACTGGTCCCACTTGTTCTGCGGTACGTGCGGGTAGATCGTCGAGGTCGCGACGCACTTGCCGGTCGCGTCGACCACGGCGACCTTGACCCCGGTGCGGAAACCGGGGTCGAGCCCCATCGTCGCCCGGGTGCCGGCCGGCGCGGCGAGCAGCAGATCGCGCAGGTTGGCGGCGAAGACGCGCACGGCCTCGTCCTCGGCCGCCTGCCAGAGCCGGACCCGCAGGTCGGCGCCGAGGTGGATCAGGATCCGGGTGCGCCACGCCCAGCGGACCGTGTCGAGCAGCCAGCGGTCACCGGCGCGCCCATGGTCGGAGATGGCGAACCGGCCGGCCACCGACGCCTCGAAGGACGACGGCACACCGTCCTCGGCGCCCGCCTCCGGTTCCATGGTCAGGTCGAGGACGTCCTCCTTCTCGCCGCGGAACATGGCCAGAATGCGGTGCGAGGGCAGCCTGGTGAACGGCTCGGCGAAGTCGAAGTAGTCGGCGAACTTGGCGCCGTCGGTCTGCTTGCCGTCGCGCACCTTGGCGATCAGCCGGCCCTTGGTCCACATGCGCTCGCGCAGCTCACCGATGAGGTCGGGATCCTCGGCGAAGCGCTCGACGAGGATCGCCCGGGCGCCGTCGAGGGCGGCCGCAACGTCCGCGACGCCCTTGTCGGCGTCCACGTAGGCCGCCGCCTCCGCCTTCGGGTCCCGGGTCGCGTCGGCGACCAGCAGGTCGGCCAGCGGTTCGAGGCCGGCCTCGCGCGCGATCTGCGCCCGGGTCCGGCGCTTCGGCTTGAACGGCAGGTAGATGTCCTCGAGCCGGGCCTTGGACTCGGCGCCGAGGATCTGCGCCTCGAGGGCGTCGTCGAGCTTGCCCTGCGAGCGGATCGACTCGAGCACGGCGGCCCGGCGGTCCTCGAGCTCCCGCAGGTAGCCGAGCCGCTCCTCGAGCGTACGCAGCTGCTGGTCGTCGAGGGTGCCGGTGACCTCCTTGCGGTACCGGGCGATGAACGGCACCGTGGCACCGCCGTCCAGCAGGTCGACCGCGGCCGTCACCTGGCCCTCGCGGACCCCGAGCTCCTGGGCAATGCGCTGATGGATGGTGGTCGTCACGCCGACGATTGTGAACCAGGCGTCCGACGCTTGTCGCCCCGCCCCACGAAACAGCAGTTAATGATCACCCGGGCCGGGCGCGGGTAGGGTCGAGCTCATGCACGCTGCCATGTGGTACGGCCCCCGGGACATCCGCTGGGAAGAACGCCCCGATCCGGCGATCCAGCTGCCGACGGACGCCGTCGTGCGGGTCGTCGCGGCCTGTGTCTGCGGCTCGGACCTGTGGACGTACCGGGGCGCCCGGCCGCCCGCCGACCCGCACCCGGTCGGCCACGAGTTCGTCGGCGTGGTCGAGGAGATCGGCGCCGGGGTCGGCACGCTCAGCACCGGCGACTTCGTCATCTCGCCGTTCTCGATCAGCGACGGCACCTGCGCGCACTGCCGGCGGGGCGTCACCACGTCGTGCGACCAGCTCCAGTGGTACGGCGGCACGGACCGTGACGGCCGCGTCCTCGACGGCGGCCAGGGCCGTTACGTGCGCGTGCCGCTGGCCGACGGCACGCTGTTCGCGACGCCGGGCCTGCCCGACACCGACCAGATCCCGGCCCTGCTCGCCCTCTCCGACGTGCTGGTCACCGGCCACCACGCCGCCGTGTCCGGTGGCGCCGGGCCCGGCCGCACGGTGGCGGTCGTCGGCGACGGCGCGGTCGGCCTGTGCGCGGTTCTCGCCTCCGTCCGGCTCGGCGCGGAACGGGTGATCGCCTTCTCCTCGCACGCCGACCGGCAGGAGGTCGCCACCCGCTTCGGCGCCGCCGACATCATCGCGGCGCGCGGCGACGAGGGCGCCGCGGCCCTGCACGACCTGCTCGGCGGCGAGGGCGCGGACGCGGTGCTCGAGTGCGTCGGAAACAAAGAGTCCATGGCGCAGGCGATGGCGTCGGTGCGCCCGGGCGGGAACATCGGCTACGTCGGCGTGCCGCTGGGCGGCGCCGAGCTCCCGATCCGGAAGATGTTCGACGACAACATCGCGGTGGCGGGCGGCGTCGCGCCGGTGCGGCCCTACCTGCCGGAGCTGCTCGCGGACGTGCTCGCCGGCGCGCTGGACGCGAGCGCGGTCTTCGACCTGCACCTGCCGATGGAGCAGGTCGCCGAGGCGTACGCGGCGATGGACGAGCGCCGGTCGATCAAGACGCTGCTGTGGCCCTGAGGTCGCGCTGAACGGCCCACAGCGCGGCCTCCGTGCGGGAGACCGCGCCCGTCTTGCGCAGCAGGTTCGAGACGTGCACGGTGACCGTGCGCACCGAGATGCCCAGCGCCCGGGCGATCTGCTTGTTGGACATGCCCTCGGCCAGGCAGCCGATCACCTCCCGCTCGCGGGCGGTCAGGTCGGGCTGCTCCTGCAGGTACGTCGGCAGGGTGGCGTCGGCGAGCGCCTCCGGGCCGCCGGCCATCGCGAGCAGCTCGGTCAGCCGGTACGGGTTGCCGCCCGTGCGGCGCCACACCGCCTCGGCGACGTCGGCCGGCGGGCGGCTGTCCGCGTACACGTGGTCGAGGATCTGGGCCACCTGCCCGGCGCTCAGGGCACCCAGATGCTGGCGCACGGCGCCCGGTGCCCCCGACAGGCGGGCCAGGACCCGGGCCGTGAGGAGCGGGGAGACCGCCGCGTCCGGCGGCCGGCTGGTCACCAGCAGCAGCGCCGGCAGCTCCGCGGCGGCCAGCTCGCCGATCAGGTTCAGGCTGGCCGGGTCGAGCGCATGAAGATCCTCCACCACGAGTACGGCCGGACGGCCGGCCACGAGCGTCCGCACCGTGGTGACGGCGAGCCGCAGCAGCGCGTCGGGCGTGTACCGCTCCCGGGGGACATCGGGGTCCTGCGCCAGCCAGGCCAGCGCGTCCGGCGGCACCGGCAGGTCGGGGCGGGGGCCGAGCCCGGCCAGCACGGCCGCCAGCCAGTCGTAGGGCGCGGGCGAGTGCAGCCGCGCGGAGCCGGAGAGCACCACCTGCGGCGTCGTGACCTGCAGGGCGGCGGCGACCAGGGTGCTCTTGCCGGTGCCGGGCAGGCCGGTGACCACGGCGGGAACGCACCTGCGGCGCGCGTCCACGCGCTCCCAGGCGCCCCGGAGCTCGTCCAGCGCGCCCGTTCGACCCACCATCGGTACCGGCATCACCTCTCAACACTACGTACTACGTACTACAGACACGGCCTCAGCCCTTTGGCAGTCTTGTGACATGAGTGTCGTGCTTCGTGCGGTGGCCGCCTCCGACCAGGGCCTGGTCCGGTCGAACAACGAGGACGCCGTCTTCGTGGGCGGCCGGTTGCTGGTGGTCGCCGACGGGATGGGCGGGCTGCCGGCCGGGGAACTGGCCAGCGACATCCTGGTCCGCGCCCTGGCCGAGGTCGACGACCTGCCGGACACCGGCGAGCCGCTGCAGGACCTGGTCGCGGCACTGGACACGGCGAACGAGCGGATCGAGGCGGCGGTCGCCGACGACGACACCCGCGACGGCATGGGCACGACGGTGACCACGCTGCTGCTGTCGGGCGACCGGGTGGCGGCGCTGAACGTCGGGGACTCGCGCTGCTACCTGAGCCGCGACGGGGAGCTGACGCAGCTGACCCGCGACGACACGTACGTGCAGGCGCTGGTCGACCAGGGCGTGCTGACGCCGTCCGACGCGCGGCGGCACCCGCAGCGGGCGCTGGTGACCCAGGCGGTGCAGGGCGGGCCGTTCCGCCCGGCCGGGCGGATGGTGCCGATCCGGGTCGGCGACCGGTTCCTGCTGTGCAGCGACGGGCTCAGCGACTACGTCGAGGACGAGGTGATCGCGACGACGCTGCGGTCGTACCCGGACCGGCAGGTCTGTGCGGCCGAGCTGATCGCCCGCACGCTGGAGGCCGGCGCGCCCGACAACGTCTCGGTGATCGTCGCGGACGTCGAGGAGTCCTGAGCCGGGGTCAGCGCGCCGGCGTGACGAAGCCGTACTCGTACGCGGCGATCACGGCCTGGGTGCGGTCCCGGGCGCCGAGCTTGGCGAGGACGTTACCGACGTGCGTCTTGACCGTCTCGAGCCCGAGCACCAGGTCGGCGGCGATCTCGGCGTTGGAACGGCCGGTCGCCATGAGGCGCAGCACCTCCAGCTCGCGCCCGGTCAGCGGGACACCGGGCAGCCGGCCGGCCTCGCCGCCACCGGCGTACGCGCCGGCGAGCCGCCGGATCGCCGCGGGAAACAGCAGCGAGTCGCCGCGCGCGACGACCCGGACCGCGTCCACCAGCTGGGCCGGCCGGGCCCGCTTCAACACGAAGCCGCTCGCGCCGGCCCGCAACGCCTCGTAGACGTACTCGTCGTTCTCGAACGTGGTGATGACCAGGACCCGCGGCGGGGCGGCGGCGTGTGCGAGCAGGTGCCGGGTGGCCTGGAGGCCGTCGATCGCCGGCATCCGTACGTCCATCAGCACCACGTCGGGCCGGAGCCGGGCCACCAGCGGCGGCACCTCCGCGCCGTCGGCGGCCTCGCCGACCACCCGCAGGTCCGGCTGGGCGTCGATGACGGCGCGCAACCCCACCCGGACCAGCTCCTCGTCGTCGACGAGCAGCACCGTCGTCACCGCGGTCACGCGCCGTCCTCCGGATCGCCGAGCGGCAGCCACGCGGCCACCCGCCAGGTCCCGCCGGCCCGGCCCACGTCGAGCCTTCCCCGCAGCAGCCCGACCCGCTCCCGCATGCCGTCGAGCCCGCGTCCGCGGCCGCCGCCGGTCGGCGCCTCCGCGGCGACCGGGTTGACGATCTCGATGGCCAGCGCACCGTGCGCGACGTCCACCCGCAGCGTCACCGGCACCCGGCCGGCGTGCCGGGCGGCGTTCGTCAGCCCCTCCTGCACGATCCGGTACCCCTCCCGGGACACCGCGGCGGGCACCGCGGGTACCGGCCCCGTCACCTCGAGCCGGACCGGCAGGCCGCCGGCGCGCGCGTCCGCGCGCAACCGGTCCAGGTCGGCCAGGGTGCGCTGTGGCCGGAGCGGCCCGGCCGGCCCCCGCTCGCGCTCGCGCTCGCGGAGCACACCCAGCACGTAGTCGAGGTCGTCCATCGCGGTACGGCCGGCCTCCTCGATCGCGGCCAGCGCCCGCCGGGCGAACTCCGGATCGGCGTCGAACAGCTCCCGCGCCGCACCGGCCTGGAGCGTGGTCACCGTCAGCGCGTGCCCGACCGAGTCGTGCAGCTCGCGGGCGAGGCGGTTGCGTTCCGCCAGGCGCCGCGAGCGGGCCTCGGCCGCCGCCCGGAGTTCGGTCGCCGACTCCCCGAGCAGGACCGGCGCCATCAGCGCGGCGAGGGCGCCGAGGGCGGCCACGGCGTAGACCGTCACCACGAGCAGCCCGACGCCGACCAGCGTCCAGCCCCACGGGTCGTCGGCGCCGAGCGGGCCGGGCAGCTCGTCGAGCGGCCCGGCCGGCATCCCGAACCGCTGCCCGATGAAGGTCAACGCCATCGGGACCGCGAGCAGCAGCAGCGCGGAGATCACGCCGCCGAACAGCAGATGCAGCGCGAACCACAGTGCAGCACGGATCCGGGTCTCCGGCTCCAGCGGCCGCGGCCTCCCCACCGCGGGCGCCGGCTCCGGCAGCCGGGCGCCGAGCAGGGACCGGGCGGCGGAGATCTCCAGCTCCCGGGTTCCGCCGAGGAACGCGGGCACCGTGCCGATCACCACGGCGGCGCCGAGGGAGAGCAGGATGCCGCCCGGCGAATCGCCGTCGGTCATGATCCGGTGAAAGCCGAAGCCCAGCAGCACATACGGCAGCAGGAGCACCGCGCCGAGCAACAGGTGCACCCCGCGCCGGTAGGTCGCGCCGCTCACCAGGGGCGCCAGCGGCGCCGGGATCCTCACGGCCACGATTCTGACCCGCCCGGTGGTCCGCCGTGCTCCCTCCCGCGGGGGAGCGCGCGCCCCCCGCGCACGGGATCCACCCTGGGGCCGGTTCCGCGAGCGTGGATGCGAACGGGGCCGCGAACGGCGCGGCCGGATCGGGAGGACACGATGAAGAAGACCACGCTCTGGTGCGCTGTCACAACGGCGCTGGTGGGTACCGCGCTGGCCGTGACGGCCGGCGCGGCGTACTCGGCGCCGGCCCCGGCACCCGCCCGGGTGACCGGGACGGCGGAGTTCGCGCTGCCCTACTGGCCCGACGACGACGTGCGCTCGTTCGCGTTCGACGCGCGGGCCGCGCCGTACAGCCGGCCGCTGCCCGGGCTCCCGGGCGGCTCGCCCGCCGACGCCACCGGCACGGTCCGGGTCGCGCACCGGCTGGCGCAGGACGGCAGGACGGTCACCTTCGAGGCGGCGGTCGATTGTCTGATCACCAGTCCGGGCGCCGCGACGCTGACCGCCGTCGTCACGAGGGCCGACGAGCCGGTCCGGGACTGGGTCGGCAAACGGGTCGGCTTCAGCGTGCGGGACGGGGGCCACGACCGGCGGGGCCACAGCCGCGACCGCGTCGGCTTCAGCTGGGCATTCAGCGCGGACCAGAGCGATGCCGGCGAGTGGGGCCCGGCCCGGGTCGGCACCTGCGTCGCGCCGGCCGCGTTCTCGCCGGTGACCAGCGGTGACTACACCGTGCGCCACGCCGACCTGACGGCGCCCCCGGCCGGCGGCTGACCGTCGCCGGGCTGGCGGCGTGACCGTCGCCGGGCGGCCGACTGACCGTCGCCGGGCCGGCGGGTGGCGCGGTGGGCGCGGAGCGCGGTTGCCACGGGGGCGCCGCTCCGCGCCCGCCCTGGGGGTGGCTCGCGGATCATGGCGGCCTGCGCCCGGGCCGGCGGGTGGCGCGGTGGGCGCGGAGCGCGGTTGCCACGGGGGCGCCGCTCCGCGCCCGCCCTCGGGGTGGCTCGCGGACCATGGCGACCTGCGCCCGGGCCGGCTTCCGCCTCGGGGCGCGGGGCGGACGGCGGGATGCAACCCTCCTCGCGCCGGCGGACGCTGGCGCACCGACCGGGCGCCGGACACGATGACCACATGGGACGGAGTGGTCGGCCCGTCGTCGGGTTCGTGCTGGGTGGGATCGGCGGCGTGCTCTGGGGCTGGTTCGGCAGCGGTGGCTACGAGGCCGGCGACTCGATGCTCGGCACGGGTCTGCTGTGCGCGCTCGCCGGACTGCTGATCGGCTCCGTGGCCTACACCGTCGCCGGACGCCGGGACCGTAGGCGGCGCTGACGGCCCGGCGCGGGCTGGAACCGGCCCCGGCAAGGCAGGGCTTAGGCTCGGAGCCGTGCTGATCGCGACCGAACGGCTGGTGCTGCGCCGGTTCCGTCCCGGCGACGCGGAGACGCTGGCGGCCTACCGGTCGGCGCCGGAGGTGGCGCGCTACCAGTCGTGGCGGGCGCCCTATTCGGTGGAGCGCGCCCGCTACGCGATCGAGACGATGGCCGCCGCGGACCCGGAGCAGCCCGGCTGGTTCCAGTACGCGGTCGAGCTCAAGGACGGCGGGGCGCACATCGGCGACGTCGGGGTGAACCTGAACGACAACCTCAGGCAGGCGGAGATCGGCTACACCGTCGCCCCGGAGCGGCAGGGTCGCGGCTACGCCACCGAGGCCGTCCGGGGCGTGCTCGACCAGCTCTTCCGGGTGCGGGGACTGCACAAGGTCTCCGCGGAGTGCGACGCCCGCAACGTGGCGTCGGCCCGGGTGCTGGAGCGGCTGGGCTTCACCCGCGAGGGCCTGCTGCGCGGGCACACCTGGATCAAGGACGAGTGGACGGACGACCTGCTCTACGGCCTGCTGGAGGTGGACTACCTCGGCCCGGGCGCGCCCTCCTGAGCGCACCCGGGGCGCGGGTTGTCAGGACCGGGGCGCGCCGATGTTGACCATCCACTCGATGCCGAACCGGTCGCGGCAGGCGCCGAACTCGTCGCCCCACATCTGCTTCTCCAGCGGCGTGCTGACCGAGCCGCCCTCGGAGAGCTTGGCCCACCACTCCCGCAGGGTGTCGGCGTCGTCCCCGCTGAGGCTGACGGCGATGTTGTTGCCGGGCGTGTGCTCCATGCCGGGCGGCGAGTCGGCGCCCATCAGCGCCAGCCCGTCCCCGGTCTCGAGCATGCCGTGCATGACCTTGTCGGCGAGCGCGGGGTCGGGGGCGCCGAATTCACCGAAGGTGTTGATGACGAGAGTCCCGCCGAAGACGGAGTGGTAGAACTCCATCGCGGCGCGGGCGTCGCCGCCCGAGAAGGCGATGTAGGGGTTCAGGCGAACGGGCATGACCGGCTCCTTTGCCGAGATCAGCAGCAAACCACCCCTCGCACGATAGACCCTCGCGGAGGCCCGTTCACCCGCCTGTGGATAAGCCGCCCGACCGGGAACGGGGCGCATCCCGCCTGGGGATGCGCCCGTGTCACCTAACCCTCGAAGCGGAGCCAGACCGCGCCAAGCGGCGGCACCCGCAGCGACGCCGACGCGTCGAGCCCGTGCCACGGCATCCGCTCCGCGTGCACCTCGCCGAGATTGCCCACGCCGGAACCGCCGTACAGCGTGCTGTCGGTGTTGACCACCTCGCGCCACACGCCGGCGTGTGGCAGGCCGATGCGGTAGCCGTCGTGCGGTATCGCGGCGAAGTTCACCACGCAGGCCATCGTGTCGCCGTCCGGCCCGAGGCGCAGGAACGAGAACGTGTTGTGCTGCGAGTCCTCGCTGGTGATCCAGCGGAAGCCGCTCGGGGTGGTGTCCTGTGACCAGATCGCCGGGGTCCGCCGGTATTCCCGGTTCAGGTCCTGCACCAGCCGGTGGATGCCCCCGCCGCGGGCGGGGTCCGCCAGCAGGTTCCAGTCCAGCCCGCGCTCCTCGCTCCACTCCGCCTCGTCGCCCAGCTCGGCGCCCATGAACAGGAGCTGCTTGCCGGTGAAGGCCCACATGAAACCGAGCAGCGCGCGGGTGTTCGCCAGCTTCTGCCACAGGTCGCCCGGCATCTTGCCGGTGAGCGAGCCCTTGCCGTGCACCACCTCGTCGTGGCTGATCGGCAGGATGTAGTTCTCGCTCCAGGCGTACACGGTTGCGAAGGTCATCTGGTGGTGGTGCCACTGCCGGTGGATGGGCTCCTTACCCATGTAGGTGAGGGTGTCGTTCATCCAGCCCATGTTCCATTTGAAGCCGAAGCCCAGGCCGCCGAGGTGGGTCGGCCGGGTGACGCCCGGCCAGGCCGTCGACTCCTCGGCGATGGTCACCACGCCCGGGTAGTTGCGGTAGACCGTCGCGTTCATCTCCTGCAGGAAGCTGATCGCGTCGAGGTTCTCCCGGCCGCCGTACTGGTTCGGCGTCCACTCGCCGTCCTTGCGGGAGTAGTCCAGGTAGAGCATCGACGCGACCGCGTCGACGCGCAGCCCGTCCGCGTGGAACTCGTCGCACCAGTAGAGGGCGTTGGCGACCAGGAAGTTGCGGACCTCGCGCCGGCCGAAGTCGAAGACGTACGTGCCCCAGTCCGGGTGCTCGCCGCGGCGCCAGTCGCCGTGCTCGTAGAGCGGGGTGCCGTCGAAGCGGGCGAGGGCCCACTCGTCCTTGGGGAAGTGGGCGGGCACCCAATCGAGGATGACGCCGATGCCGGCCTGGTGCAGCTTGTCGACCAGGTAGCGGAACTCGTCGGGCGAGCCGAACCGGGCCGTCGGCGCGAAGTAGCCGGTGACCTGGTAGCCCCACGAGCCGCCGAACGGGTGCTCCATCACCGGCATCAGCTCGACGTGCGTGAAGCCCGTCTCGACCACGTAGTCGACCAGCTGCTCGGCGAGCTCCGTGTAGGTCAGGCCGGGCCGCCACGAGCCGAGGTGCACCTCGTAGGCGCTCATCGGCTCCTGGTGCCACTGCCTGGTCGCGCGCTCGGACATCCAGTCGGCGTCCTGCCACTGGTACGAGGACTCGTAGACGACCGACGCCGTGCGGGGCGGCACCTCGGTGTGCTGCGCGAGGGGGTCGGCCTTCTCCCGCCAGATGCCGTCCCGGCCGAGGATCTTGAACTTGTACTTGGTGCCGGTCGACGCGCCCGGCATGTAGATCTCCCAGACGCCGCTGCTGCCGAGTGAGCGCATCGGCCAGCCGTCGAACGGGCCCCAGCCGGCGACGTCGCCGATGAGCTGCACGCCGCGGGCGCTCGGCGCCCAGACGGCGAAGCCGACGCCGTCGCCCTTGGGCTGCGCGCCAAGCACCTTCCACAGCTTCTCGTGCCGGCCCTCGCCGATCAGGTGCAGGTCGAGCTCGCCGAGGGTCGGCAGGTGCCGGTAGGGGTCGTCGCAGACCGTGCCGTCGACGTCGAGCTCGTAGTCGAGCACCGTGCCGGGCACCTCGACGGCGAAGATGCCGTCGGGGTGCACCTGCGTCATCGCCGTCCGCTCGCCGCCGGCGACGACGGACACCTCCTTGGCGCCCTTGCGCATCGTGCGGATGACCGTGTGCCCACCCGAGGGGTGCGCGCCCAGCAGCCCGTGCGGGTCGTGCGTGTCTCCGGATATCACCGCGTTCATCGCGCGCTGGTCGCCGGCCACGGAGGGCGGCGGGGTGCTCTGCCCGATCATCGGTACTCCTTCTCCGGGGGTCATCAGCCGACGAGCCGGGAGATCGACCGCAGCGGGATCCGCAGCCATCCGGGCCGGTGCCGTGATTCGTACTGTGCCTCGTAGACCGCCTTGTCCAGCTCGTACGCGGCGAGCAGCGCCCCGTGCTCGCGCGGGTCGTGCCCGGCCGCCGCGGCGTACCCGTCGCAGAAGGAGTCCCGGTTCCGGTCGACCCACTCGCGGGCCCGGGCGGCGAGGTGTTCGTCGCCGTCGGAGTCGACCAGCAGCTGGTATGCCGCGTACTCGTAGCTGCGCAGCACGCCGGCGACGTCGCGCAGCGGCGAGTCGGGCAGCCGCCGCTGGTCGAGCGGCTGTCCGGGCTCGCCCTCGAAGTCGATGAGCAGCCACGCCTCGGGCACCCGCAGCACCTGGCCCAGGTGCAGGTCGCCGTGCACCCGCTGCACGGCGACGTGCTCGCCGGCGAGCTTGCGGAACCGCTCCTCGATCGCCGGCACGTAGGGGCCCAGCTCGGGCACGGCCGCGGCCGCGGTGGCGAGCCGCGCGATGACGGCGTCGACCGGGAACGGCGACGGACCCGAGCCGAGCTCGGCCGCGAGGGTCCGGTGTACCGAGGCGACCGCCTCGCCGAGGCGGTAGGACTCTCCCGCGAAGTCGCCGCCGACCTCGTCGGCGCCCATCTCGGCGTCGGCGAACAGGTCCCGGGCGCTGGCGGTGGCCATCGCCCAGCCCTCGGCGGAGTTAACCGCGTACGCGGTGACCATGCCGAGCGGGCACGGCTCGCCGCCGGAGTTGATCTCGAACGAGCCGAGCAGCTTGGCGACGTGCGGGTTGCCGGCCCGGCCGAGCACGCGGTTCAGCTCGATGTCGGGGTTGATGCCGCATTCGACCCGGCGGAAGACCTTGAGGATGGCCTCCTGCTCGAAGATCACGCTGGTGTTGCTCTGCTCCGCGTCGAAGACCCGCGCCTCGCACTCCAGCGGGAACGAGGCGCCGGGCTCGGACTGGCAGACGACGTCGCCGACGGTGGCGTCGGACGAGATCAGCGACAGCAGGTAGGCCGCGGCGGCCGGGTCGTACAGGCCGTCGTAGCCGGTGCGTTCGCCGTCCGTGCCGATCGTCGCCACGGTGCTGAATTCGGAGATCGGTCCCGAGTCCCAGGCCACCAGGACCTGGTAGCGCTCGGAACTGCCGTCGGTGTATGAGACGTCCAGCAGGACCAGGTCCAGGTCGTCCTTGAGCGGGGTGGACGAGGCCTGCCTGACGTCCTGCAGGGTCCGGCTGCGGCCCGCGTACCAGCGTTGCTGGGAGAGCCAGTCGGCGTAGGGCAGCGTCATTGCTTCTCCTCGGACCCGCACAGCTGGAACCAGTAGAACCCGTGTCCCGGCAGGGTCAGCAGATACGGCAGCTGGCCGATGCGCGGGAAGTTCACGTGCCCGGTCAGCTCGACCGGCGTGTACCCGTTCCAGTGCTGCAGGTTCAGCTCGATGGGCTGGGGGAAGCGCGAGAGGTTGTTGACGCAGAGCACCACGTCGTCGCCGTCCTCGCGCAGGTACGCGAGCACCGACGGGTTGGAGCCGCCGAGTTCGCGGAACGTCCCGGTGGCGAACGCGTCGTGGCGGCGCCGCACCGCCAGCATCGTGCGGGTCCAGTTGAGCAGCGACGTCGAACTGTCCCGCTGCGCCTCCACGTTGACCGACTGGTATCCGTAGATCGGGTCCTGGTTGGCTGGCAGGTAGAGCCGCCCCGGGTTGGCGGTGGAGAAGCCCGCGTTGCGGTCCGGCGTCCACTGCATCGGGGTGCGCACGCCGTCACGGTCGCCGAGCCAGATGTTGTCGCCCATGCCGATCTCGTCGCCGTAGTACAGCACCGGCGAGCCGGGCAGCGACAGCAGCAGGGCGGTGAACAGCTCGATCTGGTTGCGGTCGTTCTCCAGCAGCGGCGCCAGCCGGCGACGGATGCCGACGTTGGCCTTCATCCGCGGATCCTTGGCGTACTCGGAGTACATGTAGTCGCGCTCTTCGTCCGTGACCATCTCGAGCGTCAGCTCGTCGTGGTTGCGCAGGAAGATGCCCCACTGTGCCATGTCGGGGATCGGCGGCGTCTGCGCCAGGATCTCGGAGATGGGGAAGCGCGACTCGCGCCGCACCGCCATGAAGATGCGCGGCATCAGCGGGAAGTGGAACGCCATGTGGCACTCGTCGCCGCCGGTGTCGGAGTCGCCGAAGTACTCGACCACGTCGGCGGGCCACTGGTTCGCCTCCGCGAGCAGCACCCGCCCCGGGAACTCGTCGTCGATCACCTTGCGGCAGTGCTTGAGGAACGCGTGCGTCTCGGGCAGGTTCTCGCAGTTGGTGCCCTCGCGCTCGAACAGGTACGGCACCGCGTCCAGCCGGAAGCCGTCGATGCCCAGGTCGAGCCAGAAGCGCAGAACGTCGATCATCGCTTCCTGCACGACCGGGTTGTCGTAGTTGAGGTCCGGCTGGTGCGAGAAGAACCGGTGCCAGTAGAACTGCCGGCGCACCGGGTCGAACGTCCAGTTCGACTCCTCGGTGTCCACGAAGATGACCCGGGCGTCGGAGTACGGCTCGCTCGTGTCGCTCCACACGTAGTAGTCGCCGTACGGGCCGTCGGGGTCGCGGCGCGACTCCTGGAACCATGCGTGCGAGTCGGAGGTGTGGTTCATGACCAGGTCGGTGATGACCCGGATGCCGCGCTTGTGCGCCGCGTCGAGCAGGGCGACGAAGTCGTCGACCGTGCCGAACTCGGGCAGCACCCGGTAGAAGTCGCGGATGTCGTAGCCGCCGTCGCGCAGCGGCGAGTCGTAGAAGGGCGGCAGCCAGAGGCAGTCCACGCCGAGCCACTGCAGGTAGTCGAGGCGTTCGATCAGCCCGCGTAGATCGCCACCCCCGTCCGAGTTCGAGTCGTAGAAGGCCCGGACCAGAACCTCGTAGAAGACGGCGCGTTTGAACCAGGTCCGGTCCGCCGGCAGTGTCCGGGCATGGCCGAAGTCGTCGGCGGTGGGATGTTCGACCACACCGTCCTCGACGTGGCTGCCCTCCGCGGGATTGTGCTCGACGCTCGCGCCGAGTTCGCTCGTCAGATCCATCAGACGTTCACCTACCCCACCCCGCAGGAACTGAATCGCTTGTGCCGCTAGCGGCGAGGGTGCACCACGAAGACGTGTGCCGGTTCGACAAAGGGGTCGATCCGGACCGCGTTGTGCTGACCCCACTCGTACGTCGCCCCGGTCAACTGGTCGGTGACGGTGAACCGTTCGTGCCAGTCCATGCCCAGGGCCGGCATGTCGAGCGTCGTGTTCCCCCATTGCACGTTTGCCGAGTCGAACGAGCAGATCACCAGAACGGTGTTGCCTGTCTCAGGATCGCGTTTCGACCAGCACAGCAGCGAAGGATTGTCGATCTCGTGGAATTCCAGGTTCCGCAGCCAGTGCAGGGCCGGGTTGTCGCGCCGGATGGCGTTCAGCTTCGTGATGTACGGCGCCAGCGTGAGCCCGGACCGTTCGGCGCCGGCCCAGTCCCGCGGCTTGAGCTCGAACTTCTCGTTGTCGATGTACTCCTCCGCGCCCGGCCGGTTGATGTGCTCGAAGAGTTCCAGTCCCGAATACATGCCCCAGGACGGCGAGAGCATGCTCGCCAGCACCGTGCGGATCTTGAACATCGGCGGGCCGCCGTGCTGCAGCGACTCGTGCAGGATGTCCGGGGTGTTGGGCCAGAAGTTGGGCCGCATCCAGTCGATCGAGGCCTTGAGCTGTACCAGGTACTCCCGCATCTCCCAGGCCGTGGTGCGCCAGGTGAAATAGGTGTAAGACTGGGTGAAACCGATCTTGCCGAGCCCGTTCATCATGGCCGGCCGGGTGAACGCCTCGGCCAGGAACAGCACGTCCGGGTCGACCGCCTTGACCTTCGAGATCAGCCACTGCCAGAAGGTCAGAGTCTTGGTGTGCGGGTTGTCCACCCGGAAGATCTTGACGCCGTTCTCCACCCAGTGCAGGACGATCCGCAGTACCTCCTCGCGCAGCCCCTTGGGATCGTTGTCGAAGTTGATCGGGTAGATGTCCTGGTACTTCTTCGGCGGGTTCTCCGCGTACGCGATGGTGCCGTCGGCCCGGGTGGTGAACCACTCCGGGTTCGACTTGACCCACGGATGGTCCGGCGCCGCCTGCAGCGCCAGGTCCATCGCGACCTCCATGCCGTTGTCCCGGGCCACCGCGATGAACGCGCGGAAGTCCGCCAGGTCGCCGAGCAACGGGTTGATCGCGTCGTGGCCGCCCTCGTCGGAGCCGATCGCCCAGGGCGAGCCGACGTCGATGCCCTCGCGGGCGACCAGGGTGTTGTTGCGGCCCTTGCGGTTGATCTTGCCGATCGGGTGGATCGGCGGCAGATAGAGCACGTCGAAGCCCATCGCCGCGACGGCCGGGATGCGCTCGGCCGCGGTCGCGAACGTGCCGTGCTTGATCGGCGTGGCGTCGGGGCCGATCTCGGCGCCCTCGGAGCGCGGGAAGAACTCGTACCACGAGGAGTACAGCGCGCGCTGCCGGTCGGCCCAGATCGCGTACGACCGGGTCGTGGTCACCAGGTGGCGCACCGGGTTCTGCCAGAGCAGCTTCTCCAACTCCAGCGCGGGGGAGACCCGGGAGAACAGCGAGCGGCCCTCGTCGCGCATCGCCGCGGCCGCGGCGCGGACCCGCTCCTCGTCGGCGGCCGGCACGATCTTGGCGGCGAGGTCCAGCACGTCGGCGCCCTCGGCCAGGTCGTTGGCCAGATCCTCGAGACCCTGCCCGGCGCCGATCTTCTTGGTGACCGCGTTACGCCAGGTCAGGTAGGGGTCGTCGAACGCCTCGACGGTGAACGTCCACCGGCCGACCCGGTCCGGCCTGATCACCCCGTGCCACCGGTCCAGGCCGGGTTCGCCGGGCACGAGCCGGGTGAACGGCTCGACCGCGCCGTGTGGTCCCTTCCATACCACGTTCACGCCGAGGGCGTGGTGGCCTTCCCGATAGGACACCGCGGAAACGGGCACGAGTTCGCCGACCACCGCCTTCGCGGGATAGCGGCCACAGGACACCGATGGCGTCACATCTTCGATGGGAAAGCGACCGGTCATGATCTCCACCGTAATCAGAAAGCGCAGGGGCGGGCATGGCGACGGGCGAATTGCGGGCAGCCGTCGACCATCGGTTCTCCGGTATGGAGCAACCGCGAACGGCCACGCACCCGGTGGCGTTAAACCTACCGGAGACCGGTCAGCGCGGCCCCTCGTGGCGCGCCTTCACACCCGCCACGAAGGTGGTCAATTCCCTGCCGTGCCAGACCCGCGCCGGCTCGGCGTCGCGCGCCATCGAGCGGGTGAGCCGCTCGATGTCCAGGACGCCCGGCTCCCGGGTCGCCGCGAGCACCACATTGCCGGCCCGGCGGCCGCGCAGCATGCCCGGCGGGGCGATCAGCGCCACGTCGCCTAACGCGGCGAGCAGGGTCGCCGCCTGTATCCGCGAATTCCTCAGCGGCGGCACGTCGGTCAGGTTCATCGCGAGCACGCCGCGGGCGCGCAGCAGCCGGGCCGCGGCCGCCGCGAAGCCCACGCCGGCCACGCTCGCCGGCATCGCCGCGCCCTCGAACACGTCGACCACGATCACGTCGTACCCCTGCGGTTCGGCCTTGTCCGCGAATTCGCGGGCATCACCGGCCACCACCTCGAAGCGGGCCGGCCACGGCAGCGACCGGGAGACCAGCGCGAGCAGCAGGCCGTCGCGTTCCACGACGGTCTGCGCGGACCCGGGCCGCGTCGCCTCGACCCAGCGGGGCAGCGTCAGCGCGCCGCCGCCGAGATGCAGGACCGTCAGCGGTACGCCCGCGGGCGCCGCCAGCCGCAGCACCGTCGCCAGCCGGCGCACGTACTCGAACGCGAGATAGGTGGGGTCGCCGAGGTCGACGTACGACTGCGGCACCCCCTCGACGAGCAGCGTCCAGCCCCGCTCCCGGGCCCGGTCCGGCACGAGCGAGGCGGTACCGGAGGCGACGCGTGTGAAGCTCGTTGCGCGTCGGTTGCCGTGCGTTGCCATCGGGCGAGGCTACTCATCCCGGCCCGCTCAGCGCCGAGAGGTACGGGTGACACACCCCGGTACGGGGTGCGCACCGAACCCTGGGGGCTCTCAATGGCCGGACCTTCCACCGCGCTGTCGCCGGTCATCGCGGCAAGCACGCACTGGCTGGTCCGGGCGTACCCGTCCAGCGGCGCGGACCGGTCCGCCGACACCCTCGCCGAGCTGCAGGCGCGGCAGGCCGTGACGGTCGCCGCCTGGCTGCGCTACCCGACGCCGTTCGACGCTGAGCTGGTCGCCATGGCCGGCCCGGGCGGCTCCGCGGTGCTGGACTGGCGGGCCGGCAGCGAGCCCGACGACGACCTGGCCGACGGGGAGGGCTGGCGCACGTGGGTGGACGAGGTCGTGGTCAGCTGGGCCGCCTGCCTGCTCGCCGACCCGCTGCTGGCCGCCCGCGCCGTGGACTCGGTCGCCGCGGCCGTGCCGGCCACCGACACCCGGCCCAGGCCGCGGCCGCGCCGGGTGGGCGATCTGCCGTACGAGTTCCGCCGGCTGACCGCCCCCGACGCCCGTGACCTTGAGGCCGCCGCCCTGCTGCGCCACCCCGACCTGCTCGAGGCCGTGTCGGACCTGCACCGCGAGGACCTCCTGTACCTGCTCTGCGACTAGTCAGCGGGTGATCTTGGCGCGCTCGTTCGGTACGCAGTGGGTCATCTTCAGGCGAGCGACGTCGCGCTGCGGGTTCTTGCCCAGGTTGGCCAGGCGTTCGCGGTCCTCGTCGGTGAGGGTCTGCCCCGGCAGCGGCCTGAGCTGACGGACGTCGTCCGGGCTGATCTCCAGGCCCTCGCCGACCCGCAGGCCCAGCTCGTTCTCGACCATCAGCAGGTGCCAGACCATCCGCTCCCGGATCGCCGGCACGGTCTGCGAGAGCTGGTCGACGAGGTTGCGCACCAGGTCGTCGCGTTCCCACTGCTCCATCAGCAGGTAGCGCTGGCCCGCCTGCCGGTAGTCGTTGGTGCGCGGGATCCGCTTGCGGGTGAGCCGCCCGGTGATCTCCGGACCCTGGTCGTCGTGGGTCGGGTACTGCGCCTCGCGCAGCCCGCCGGTGATCGACGGCTCGTAGTTGACGTGCGGGTTCGCGCCGCTGCTGTCAACGACGTACTGCATCTGTGCGTCGCGCTGGTTGGTGCGCACCTCGGCGTTCGTGGCCTGGTTGACCGGGAGCTGCAGGTAGTTCGGGCCGACCCGGTAGCGCTGCGTGTCCGAGTACGCGAAGGTGCGGCCGACCAGCATCTTGTCGTCCGAGAAGTCCAGGCCGTCGACCAGCACGCCGGTACCGAAGGCGATCTGCTCGTTCTCGGCGAAGAAGTTCTCCGGCATGCGGTCCAGCACCATGCGCCCCACCGGTTGCGGCGGGAAGTCCTGTTCCGGCCAGGTCTTGGTGTCGTCGAGCGGGTCGAAGTCCAGCTCCGGGTGCGCGTCGTCGCTCATCATCTGCACCCGCAGTTCCCACACCGGGAAGTCGCCGGCGCCGATGGCGGCGTACAGGTCCCTGGTCGCGTGACCGAGGCAGCCCGCCTGTAGGTTCGCGGCGTCCTCACCGGTCATGCTGCGCACGCCCTGGTCGGGGATCCAGTGGTACTTGACCAGCACGCTCTCGCCGGCCGCGTTGATCCACTTGTAGGTGTTCACGCCGAAGCCCTGCATGTGCCGGTAGTCGGCGGGCAGGCCGCGCGGGCTGAAGAGGTTGACAAGCATGTGCATCGACTCGGGCGTCTGCGACATGAAGTCGAAGATCCGGTTCGGCTTCTGCTCGAAGTCCACCGGGTCGGGCTTGAGCGCGTGGATCACGTCGGGGAACTTGATCGCGTCGCGGATGAAGAACACGCCGAGGTTGTTGCCGACGAGGTCCCAGTTGCCGTCCGCGGTGTAGAACTTCACCGCGAAGCCGCGCGGGTCCCGTGCCGCCTCGGAGGAGTCCCGGCCGCCGATGACCGTGGAGAAGCGCACCGCCACGTCGGTGCGCCGGCCGGCCTCCTGGAAGAGCCCGGCGCGGGTGAAGTCCGCGATCGGCCGGTCGCCCCACCGGCCGGAGGCCTCGAAGTAGCCGTACGCCGTGACGCCCCGCGCGTGCACGACCCGCTCGGGGATCCGCTCCCGGTCGAAGTGGCTGATCTTCTCGAGGAAGTGGTAGTTCTCCAGCGTCGCGGGCCCCCGGGCGCCGACCGTGCGCTGATTCTGGTTGTCGTAGACCGGATGGCCCTGCCGGGTCGTCAGCACCTCCCGGCGGTCGTCCGGTGCGGGACCCCTGCTCGCGACGTCGGTCATGATCGGCTCCTTTGCCGTCGTCCGCTCCCTCGTCCCCGGTTGGCGCACGCGAGCGGATGTCACCGCACCAACCTCTCGCAGAATCGCCCGGGAAAGTCGGCGTGCCGCGCAGCATTTCTCCGCGCCTACCCGTTTCGGTGATAACAGTGCAGGACGACGGGGGACGACGGATGCGCGATGCGCAGGGGTTCGACGAGTTCTACCGGGACACGTCGCTACGGATGGTGCGCTACGGCTACGCCCTGACCGGTGATCTCGCCGAGGCGCAGGACATCGTGCAGGAGGCGTACACGCGCGCCTGGCGGCACTGGCGGACGGTGGCCACGCACCCGGCACCGGAGGGCTGGCTCCGGCTGGCGATCTCCCGGTTGGCCACCGACCGGTGGCGGCGGCTCAGTGGCTGGCGGGCGGCGCTGAGCCGGACGGGCCCACCCGAACCCGCGCCGCCGCCGAGCGAGGACACGGTCGTGCTGACCGCCGCCCTGCGCCGCCTGCCGGCCCACCTGCGCCAGGCGGTCGCCCTGCACTACCTGTTCGACATGTCCGTCGCCCAGATCGCGGCCGAGACCGGTTCGCCGGTCGGCACGGTCACGTCCTGGCTGCACCGCGGCCGCACCGACCTGGCCGCGATCCTCTCGGCGGGACGACCCATGGAGGTTCAGGATGCCGAATGATCTCGAGAGCGCGTTCGCCGCGCTGTCCGGCGACGCCCGCCGGGCCCGGCTCGCTCCCGCCGCCGCCGTGCGCCGCCGCGCCGACCGCCGCGTGCTCACCCGCACGCTGACCAGCGTGGCCGCGGCCGCCGTCCTGGTGGCGGGGGTGTCCGTCGGCGCCCGCCTGGTCCTGGCCGACGATGCCCGCCCGCCGCTCCCGCCGGCGCAGAGCACCGCACCGACGGCCACACCTTCGCCGGCGCCGTCACCGTCCACTTCGTCCACGCCCTCGTCGCCGCCGGGCGGCACGTCCACGCCGCCGTCGGTGGAGTCCGGGACGCCGTCGATCCCGGCCTCGATCCCGGCCCGGGCGTTCCTCGGCCGCTCGGACGCCAATGTGGCCACTCTGCGGCGGCTCGACTCCCCGGCCGGTCCGCCGGACCTCTGCCCGGCGGCCGACTACCCGTCCGACGCGCGGGCCGGGGTGCGCGACACGGTCGCGATCCTCTACCGGGCGCCCGGCGACGGGCCGGACCACACCCCGTCCGGCGAGGTCTTCGACACGGTCACCGTCTACCGGGGCGACGGCGCCGGGGACTTCATGGACGAGTTCCGGGCGGCGGTGCGCGAATGCCCGCGGGGGAAGCGGGAGAGCCTGACCTTCACCTACCGGTCGCTGGGTTCGCTCGGCGTGGGGGACGAGTCGGTGCTGATGCAGGGGTCGACGCCGGCCCGCGGTGACGACGGCGAACCGTCCGGCGACGGGTCGACGTACCGGATCTACCTCGCGGCGGTCCGGATCGGTGACTCCGTCGCGCTGGTGGAGAACACCGGCTACGAGTCGATCTCGGCCGAGCGCACGGTCGCCGGGGACTTCGCCCGCAGGGCCGCCGAGCGCCTGGAGGCCTGGCGCAGCTGAGACCCGCGACGCCGGCCGGTGCCGAACGGGGGACACCGGCCGGCGTCGCGTGCCGTGCCGGCGGTTCGGCTCAGGCCAGGCGGGCCGGGAAGCCGCCGGTCGCGACCGGGCCCCAGCGCTCGATCGTCACGCGGATGAGGGATTTGCCCTGCGCGAGCATCGCCTGGCGGTACTCGTCCCAGTCCGGGTGCTCGCCCGAGATCACCCGGAAGTACTCGACCAGCGGCTCGACCGACTCCGGCACGTCGATGACCTCGGCGACGCCGTCGACCTGGACCCACGGCCCGCCGAAGGAGTCGGAGAGCACACAGACGCTGACCCGGGGGTCGCGGCGGATGTTCGCCGCCTTGGCCCGCTCCGGATAGGTGGAGATGACGATGCGCCCCTCGGCGTCCACGCCGCAGGTGTTCGGCGACGCCTGCGGGCGGCCGTCCCTTCGGGTGGTCATCAGGATCGCCTGGTGCCGGGTGCGGAGGAACTCGAGCAGTTCCGCGCGCCCGACCTCGGTGTTGGTCGCGACTGTGCGGGCCACGGCGGCGCTCAGCCCCGCATGGCGGCGTCGACGGCGATGGCGCCGGGCCGGCCGTGCGCCTGCTCGGCGGTGACGGCCGCGCCGATGATGCCGGCGTTGTTGAGCAGGACGGCGGGCACGATCGGGGTACGGATCTCGATCAGCGGGAGCCACCGGTCCGACTTCTTGCTCACCCCGCCGCCGACGATGAACAGCCGCGGCGACAGCAGCATCTCCACGTGCCGCAGGTAGTCCTGCACCCGGCCGGCCCACTTCTCCCAGCTCAGGTCCGCCTGCTCGCGGGCGCGGTCGGAGGCGCGCAGCTCGGCGTCGCCGCCGTCCAGCTCGAGGTGGCCGAACTCGGTGTTGGGGATCAGGACGCCGTCGAGGAACAGGGCGCTGCCGATGCCCGTGCCGAAGGTCAGCATCATCGTCAGGCCGCGCTGATCGTGCCCGGCGCCGAAGGCGACCTCGGCGACGCCCGCGGCGTCGGCGTCGTTGAGTACGGACACGGGCAGGCCGAGCCGCTCGCTGAACAGCTGCGCGGCCGGCGCGTCGACCCACGACTTGTCCACGTTCGCGGCGGTCCGGGTGACCCCGTCGACGACGACGCCCGGAAAGGTCACGCCGACGCCGTCGAAGCCGTCGAACTGCGCGGCCACCTCGGCCACCGCCGCCACGACGGCGCCGACGTCGGACGGCTGCGGTGTCGGTACCCGGTGCCGCTCCGCGAGCAGCTCTCCGCGCACCGTGTCGACCGGCGCACCCTTCACGCCGGAACCGCCGATGTCGATGCCCAGGATGGCCATGCCAGTACTCCGTCTCCGGTGCGTTTCCGATGCGTGTACCCACACACACCCGGAACCGAATCGTGCCATCCCCGCCGATCAGGCCGTGTCATCGGCCTCGGTAAGGGGTACACGCGCGAGCTGCAACCCCTAACGGATGGCGCTCGATGACCGCTTTGGCCGGGATCATCCCCCGGAAGAGTTCATCACGCGGAACGGCGCTTGGTAACGGAATGTCACTCATACTTTCGGCTAGTCAAGCCTCGGCCGCTCGGCTAGCGTGAGGGGACGTGAACGGTCGCCGCGTGCGGGCACGGCTCTCTGCCCGCTGATGGAGGACCACCTCAGATGACCGCCGTCTCCGTTTCATCGATCACGGTGAGTGAAGCCTCCGCGCAGGAGAGCGCCGCCGACCTACTCAACCAGATGGCCGTGACCCCGCTGCGGGACCGCCGGCGTGCCGCCCTGCGGGACGCGGCGATCGAGGCGTGGCTGCCGCTCGCCCGCCACCTCGCCCACCGCTACTCCGGCCGCGGCGAACCCACCGACGACCTCGTACAGACCGCCACCG
>NZ_JBEZDY010000019.1:0-180747 GCF_040648555.1 Actinoplanes sp. NPDC049118 | reverse complement strand
AGCCGTTCCCCGGGCGAGGCGCACGGGTGCGAGTGCGAGGAAACGTCAGCGTCGCCGATAACTATGTGGTGGATGAGGTTGAGCAGGCGTTGCAGGGGAGTGTGCAACGGCTTTGGCGGGTGCAGCGCATCGTGCGGTTGGTGCCGATTGGCCATGGACGCGGAACGCAGCGCACGTATCCGCAGCAGGTAGAAGCGATCCGGCACACCGGCGATGCCAGCAGCTATCTGCTCGATCTTGTCGCTCCTGCCACGGATAGACCAGTAACGCATGGTGCTTGATCAGGTGCACTGATCTGCCGCAGATAACGCGCGTTCGGGGTTCGTCGCTACCGGCACCGGCTCTGTCGCCGGCAATTCTCGCAGTTGTCCTTGGTGATGTAGTGAGCCGGTCCGCAGTGACGCCGGACCGGGGTGGAGATTGCCGGCACGCTTACTCGTGCAATGCGGTCTCGTAGGCCGAGCGGAGCTCGTCGGCCGCTCGCGGAGCGTGAGGATCCGGCCGAGGGGCGCCGAGGTGCAGGTGGCGCAGATCGTCCATGAAACGAGCGAGTAGTCCCGGGCCGCCGTCGCGTAGCAACTCTGCACGAACCCGCAGGCGACGTTCGCCGCTGCGGTGGGCGAGGCCCCACGAGCCGAGCGCCACCATGACCGGCAACGTTTGGATGCCGGCCTCCGTGAGCGAGTAGGCCGCCCGTTGCCCACGCCGGGCTTCCTGCCGCGTGAGCAGACCCGCATCCGAGAGCCGCCGCAAGCGGCTGCTGAGGATGTTCGGGGCGATGCGTTCCTCGCTGCCGGCGAGCAGTACGCGGAAGTGACGCCGGTCGCCGAACATGATGTCGCGCAACACGAGCATCGCCCACGGGTCGCCCAGGACCTCGACCGCCTGATTGATCGGGCAGCCCGAGCGTGGCGCGGGATCCATCGACAGCCCTCCTCGCAAGTGATTGCAGATTACTATCACTCTATTTAGGGTGGCGGCTAGCAGTAGCAGACCGCTATCACTGGAGGGCTGATGCCAGGCCGGTTCGTGTACTGGATGAACGTGTCCCTCGACCTGAGGATCGAGCACGCCAAGGACGAGCAAGGCGGCGGATCGTGGATGCGCATCGGCGAGTCCCTGCACCACGAGTTCAACTCACGAGCGCGAGCGCTGTCGCTCATGGTCCAGGGACGCACCATCTACGAGACGATGGAGGGATTCTGGCCGAGAGCGCGCGACGACGCCTCGTTGCCCGGCTTCCTTCGCGAGTACGGTCAGATCTGGACCTCGATGCCGAAGGTGCTGGTGTCGCGAACGCGCACCAGCGCCGAGCACAACACGCGGGTCATCAATGCCGACGACGCCGTCCGCGCGCTCGCGGACCTGCGCGCGCAGACCGAGGGCGACATCGGCGTCGGGGGTGCCACGCTGGCAACCGCGCTGCTCCGGGCCGGGCTGCTGGATGAACTGCTGCTCTTCACCCACCCCGTCATCCTCGGTGCCGGCCGACCGCTGTTCGACAGCCACGACGAGCCGCTGGAGCTGGACCTGCTCGAGCAGGTGCGCTTCGACCAGGGCGTCACGCTCCACCGATACGCCGTCCGTAGGTTGCGTGCATGACCATGAGCACCGGACTTGCCGTGTTGACCTGGCCACTGCACACCGACCGGCTGACGTTGCGGCCGGCAACCGCGGACGACGCCGACGCCACCTGGCGTTTCCGCCGCCGCGAGGACGTGAGCCGTTGGATCACCCGTGCTTCTGCCACCCTGGACGAGCACCGGACCTGGTTCCTGGCCCCCGACAGTCTGGCCAGGACCCTCGTGATCGAGCACAGCGGTACGATCATCGGCGACCTCATGTTGAGGATCGAGGACGCCTGGGCCCAGGCGGAGATCGCCGAACGCGCCCGCGGCGTGCAAGCGGAGCTGGGATGGGTGCTGCACCCGGAGCACGCCGGCCACGGATACGCCACCGAAGCCGTCCGGGAGCTGCTCCGGCTCTGCTTCGAGGATCTCGGGCTGCACCGCGTGACGGCCACCTGCTTCGCCGCCAACGAGGCATCGTGGCGACTCATGGAACGTGTCGGGATGCGCCGTGAGTTCTACACCGTCCGGGATTCCCTGCATCGATCCGGCGAGTGGCTCGACTGCGTCGGCTATGCGCTGCTCTGCGACGAGTGGCCCGGTTCGGCATAGCCTGCGGGTCGCGCGGCATGATCCGGCGACTCGTGCAGATTCCCCGTACCGCCAATCGGTCGAACCGTCTCGCGGTCCGGGCGAGGATCGGGGGCGCTGGTCTGCGCGTGGAGGGCGAGGCGCGGTGTGCGGCCCAGCGGGCCCACCGCTTGCCCTTCTTCAACATCGTGAACGTTCCTGGTCACGGCACTGGGTTCTGTCCCGCGGATCATGCGTGGTGATCATGGATGACGGTTGTTGAACCGGTCTGGCGCGTGGTGATCTGAGCAGTGAGGAATGGGCTGTGTTGGAGCCGTTGGTGCCGGCGCAGCCCACCCGTGGCGGGCGGCGGCGTGATCCGCGGACAGAACCTAGTCGGGTTCGACGCCCCACTCGCCGGTCTTGCGCCACTTCAGCGTGGCCAGGCTGCGCTCCCAGTCACGGTTGTTCTCGTCCACCCATTCGCACTCCCGCTTCGCGGCGATCATGTACGGCCCGGCGTGGAAGTGCGGGCGCGGGTGGCCCCAGGAATGGAACTCGCTGCCCAGCTTGCCGCCCTCCTCCGGCCGCAGGTGGTGGTAGGCGAGCAGGTCGGCCGGCTCACCACGGAACGGGCCGGCCGGGCCGGCCGGGATGCGCCACTCCTCGACCTCCGGGGCCCACCGGCGCAGCGCGATCGGATCCGGGATGCTCGGTGGCACGGTCGGCGTCGCGTCCCACTGCCAGAGCTCGCCCGGGTTGTGCAGCCACGACCACGACCGGTCCGAGCGGCACACCACGGGAAGGCCGGGAGACTCGGCGTTGCCCCAGATCTCGTGACGCTCGTCCGGGCCGCCGGCCACCCGCTCGTAGCCGCAGGCCGCCAACTGTTCCGGGTGCGAGGCAGTGTTCGACCGCATCGAGCGGGCCAGCCACCGGGCGTCGGCTCTGTAGGGATCGGGCCAAGGGTCGCCTTTCTGCCAGCTGTGGCGGTCGGCTTCCGGGCCCTCGAAAGCCGTCACGACCACGCCGGGACCGTGCACCGTGGCGAACACAAGCCATCGACCCCGGCGCCGCGGCCGCCACGAGGAGTCCGCCCGGTACTGCCGTACCGGGACGCGGGCGCGCCGAACGGCCGGATCGCCGAGGATCTCGGGATCTCGCGCAACATGGTCCACAAGTGGCGTAACCGGTTCGCCGCCGAACGGCTTCAGGGGCTGCTGGACGAGCCGCGGCCGGGCCGGCCACGCACGATCGCCGACGCGGACGTGGAGCGGGTCATCACCACCACGCTGGAGACTACGCCGAAGGACGCCACGCACTGGTCGACCCGGTCGCTGGCCGCCGAGGTCGGCCTGTCACAGACCGCGGTCTCCAGGATCTGGCGGGCGTTCGGCCTGCAGCCGCACCGCCAGGACACGTGGAAGCTGTCCAAGGATCCGCAGTTTATCGACAAGGTTCGTGACGTCGTCGGGCTCTACCTCGACCCGTCCGAACGGGCCGTGGTGCTGTGTGTCGACGAGAAATCGCAGATCCAAGCCCTCGATCGGACTGCGCCCGTGCTGCCGATGCTGCCCGGCACCCCGGCCAGAGCCAGCCATGACTATGTCCGCGCCGGCACGTCCAGCCTTTACGCCGCTCTGAACCTGACCACCGGCAAGGTCATCGGCAGCCTCCACGCCCGGCACCGCGCGATCGAGTTCAAGAAGTTCCTGACCACCCTGGACCGTGAAATCCCCGCCGACCTGGACGTGCATGTGGTGCTGGACAACGCCTCCACCCACAAGACCCCGGCGATCAAGCGCTGGCTGGCCGGGCACCCACGCTTCGTCCTGCACTTCACCCCGACCAGCAGTTCCTGGCTCAACCTGGTCGAGCGCTGGTTCGGCGAGCTGACAACGAAGAAGCTGCAACGGGGCACCCACCGCAGCGTCCGCGCCCTCAACAAAGACATCCGCGACTGGATCGGGACCTGGAACGACGACCCGAAACCCTACGTCTGGACCAAGACCGCCGACCAGATCCTCGAATCCATCTCCCGCTACTGCACCCGCATTAACGACTCACGACACTAGATAGCTATCGGAGTAGGGCAATCGCGCCCAGGGTGGCTCCGTGTGCCGCTACGGCGAGATGCAGTCCGGTCCAAAGCCAGTGAAGACGGATCTTTTTCAATCGTGGAAATTCGCGGTCGTGCTCGGTTCGGAATTCCTGGAGGTGAGGGTTGTCGGCGAGTGCGCCGAGATCCTTCAGCGTCGCCGTGAGCGCACGAGCTTGCGTGCGATGATAATGTGCCCGCTCGTGACATTTTGCACTTGACAAAGCGCCGTATATTCCAATTCCCATGATTAGTCCGGCCACGGCCACCGTGCCGATGGCGAATTTTTGCTGGACGGTGAAACCACTGAGGCCGGCGGTAATCACAAGGAAGAAATTCGTCAAAGTCGCGCGCTGCGTCTCCGACTGACGAAGCTGTTGGCGGTGCTCGTTCCAGTACGCCAAAATGGCGCCGACTTGTTCGTTCATATGTGTCGATCTCTGCTAGCTGGTTGGCGATGGATCGGCGGACTCTACAAGGGTCATACCGGTGCAGTCGTTCACCTGCACCTCTTTGTAAAGGGGGTGAGGTTGTAGTGGGTGTCCGCTCCTGGCGGGCGTGAAGCCGTGCCCGGCATGATCCAGCCAACTCGGAAGACTACGGGGCGTGCTGCCTTCGTCGCACAACGCCACGCCGTCTGCGCTGGGTTCATCCATGACCCGCAACGCCTGGGGCGACACCCGATCCCAGTTCACCCGCCAGGGTCACCGCCACGATCGGGCAGGCGATCAACCCCGGATCAGCAGGGAGTCGCGGCTGCCGTCCACGTTGGCCAGCCCGAGGGTCAGTGGGGCTATGCCCGCCGGGAGGAACAGCCGGGGCGGCAACTTGCCGGAGATGGAGCGGTCCTCCAGCGGCTACGCCGCCCGGGGACACCTGTGAGGCCATGCGCCATGTCCCGATCCGTCGGCATTCCGGCACGCATCTTTAGCTCATCGCGAGCGTTCCGCGCCGCTGGCCGCGTGTGAGAACAGCCTCCTTGCAGGCAAAATATGGTGTCTGCTATATTCCATACCGTGACGACGAAGGAGGTACCGATGCCCCGCGGCAAGCTCAGCAGTCGGGAGCGCATGGTCAACAGCACGGTGAAGCTGCTGGCCACTCGCGGTGCGGCGGGTACCACCATCGACGGCGTTCTCGCCGACAGTGCCGCGCCGCGGGGGTCGGTCTACCACCACTTTCCGGGCGGCCGGGAGGAGCTGATCACCGCAGCGGCCCGCGTCGCCGGTCACCGGATGTCAGCGTTCCTGCGGCAGGACGACGGCCCGGTACACCCACGGGAGGCGCTCGCGCGCCTGGGTGAGTTCTTTCGGTCGCTGCTGACAACCAGCGACTACCGCTCGGGCTGCCCACTCGTCGGGCTCACCGTCGACGGCAGCGACCTGATGCCCGCCGCCTCCGAGATCGCCCGCGAGGTGTTCGTCGGCTGGCAGGAGCAATACCGCGACCTGCTCGCCGCGCACGATGTCCCGCAACAGCGAGCGGCGACCCTGGCCACGCTCACCGTCGCCGCCATCGAGGGCGCGGTGATCCTGGCCCGCGCCCAGCGCAGCACCGCGCCACTGGACGACGTCATCGCCGAACTGACCGCGCTGCTCTGACCCCCCAACACCCAACCGCCCACCCCAGCACCCCATCTGGGCACCCTTCAAAGGAGACACCCGTGCCAATGCTCGACGTCTACATCCCTACCGGCGCGCTCGACCCGGACGCCGAACACATCCTGATGGACGAGTTGACCTCGATCCTGATGCGCGCCGAAGGCGCCGACCCGTCGAACGCCTTCGTGCGCCAGATCTCCTGGGCCTTCCTGCACCGGCCCGAGGTCTTCGTCGGCGGCACCACCCCCGACAAGCCCCACTACCGGGTCATCGCCGGGGTACCGGAGGGACAGCTCAACGGCACCGTCAAGAAGCAGCAGCTCATCTCGGAAATCACCGAGGCGGTAGTGCGCGCCGAAGGCTCCGGGGACAAGAACGCCCATCACCGGGTGTGGGTCTTCCCGATGGAGATCCGCGAAGGCCACTGGGGTGCCTCCGGCGGTGTTCAAGGACTCGCCGACATCCTGGGCGCCGCCATCGGCGACGCCGACAAGGCCCGCCAAGTCGCGGAACATCGCATCACCCAGAGCCGCCAGGAACGAGGCATCCGCACCGCCTGAGCAACCGTCAGGCCGGCCAACGGCCAACGGCCGGCGGTGAACCGCCTCAACAAGCAGATGGCCGCAGGTTCGAACCCTGCCCCCGGCCACCGGATGGGACCAGGGTGAATGCCTGGTCCCATCCGCCTGCTTTGCCCGGCGCCTGGCGAAGACTCACCGTGGTCGACCACCGCTGCGAACCGTGATTCGCGGTGCCATCACGACGTCTTCCTCACCCAGGCTCACCCCGGGCGGTCGGGCCGGAAAAAACCGAAAAGATCTACAGTCCCGTCCAGGCGCGGGCCGGGGTCCGGGCTGCCTGGGTTCAGGTAGTCGCCGTGCCGTCCACCAGGTCGGGCGATGCCGCCGTTTATGGGTTCGGCTGGGCGCGGGGTAGGCACAGCACTTCGTGGGTGTGTACCGGGTCGGCCCACACGGTCGCGCCGGGTGGGCCGTAGTTGGCGCTGACCCGCTTGCGGGCCTGCTTGGTCAGGTTGTCCGTGACCCGGGTCAGTACCTGCTGGACCGGCAGGGCGATGGGCTGGGTTTGGATGTGGCCCGGTTCGGCGCGGCAGAGATCAATACAGAGTAAGCTGGCGCCCTGGCAAATCTGCAGTGCGGGAACGGTAACGCGAAATAAGGGGCACGCTCCTAGCCGCCGCACATACAATTCACCAGGATCGACCGGGCAGCGGTCCTGCTCGACTGCCTCATCGAGCCGAGGACATCGGGTCGTCGTCGTAGCCGGGGAAGGGGCGCCCGGTCATGCGCGCAATGGTTCCATACGGCCTGAGCCGAATCCCGGCATCGCCGGTGATGCGATTTGGCCGCAGCGCGGTGATATCCAGGCGGCGCGCTCAGGCATAACGGTGCAGGCTGATCTGCGCCCGGCCGCCATCGGCTTGGACGGTGGCTGCGCCTACTGATCACGACAATTGGTCACGACGCCGGAATCGCCACGATGGCAATCGCCCGAGTGCTTGCCATGGCGCAACTGGATTCTACGAGGAACGAGACAGGCCTCGGATGGCAGAGACGACACATCCCGGGCAGCCGGGTACCGCCGACAAGGACCTCCAGCAGTTCCTGCTCGACCTCGGCAGCGCGCTGACGGCCTCTGGTGAGGCCGTCAACCTCATCGAGGACCATCTGCACCACCTGGCGGAGGTGTGCGGCGCTCCCCAGGCTCGGGTCAGCGTGCTGCCCACCTACCTGGCGATCTCGATGGAACCCGGGCGTCCGGTAGCCCTGGAGTCCACCAGTCGGCTGGCCGGTCATCTGCGGCTCGATCAAACGGCGGCGGTGTTCGAGATCCTCAAAGCTGCCGAAGGCGGGCAAATCTCACCCGCAGAAGGCAGTCGGCGGATCCACGAGGTCGGCCAGATGACTCCGCGCTTCAGGCCCACGGTCAGCGTCCTGGGCCACGTGGTGCTCACCACTGGTATCTGCCTGGTATTGGAGCCGACCTGGGGAGACCTCGTTCTCGCCGCGCTGTTCGGCGCGCTCGTGGGCGGCCTCAAGCTCCTCGCCAGGCGATGGAGCAGCATCCAGATGATCCTGCCTGTAGCAGCAGCGTTTACCGTCGCGGCCGTCACGTTCCTGGTCGTCGGGCAGGGATGGGCGCAGGCGGACCTGCGGGCAATGGTCCCACCGCTGGTGACGTTCCTGCCCGGTGCGATGCTCACGATGGCGGTCGTCGAGATCTCCGCCGCCGAGATCGTCTCCGGCGCCAGTCGCCTGGTGGCCGGGGCGCTACAACTCATGCTGCTCACCTTCGGGATCATCGGCGCCGCCCATGTGGTCGGCCTGCCCCCGCCGGATAGGCTTGCCGCCTCCGCCAGCCATGAGCTCGGCTGGTGGACGCCCTGGCTCGGCGTACTGATCATCGCGCTCGGGGACTACCTGCACCACTCGGCCCCGCGCGGCGCCCTCCGGTGGCTCTGCCTCGTCCTCTACACCGCCTGGATCGCCCAGTTCCTGGGCGACCAGGTGTTCGGCGGCTACCTCAGCGGCTTCATCGGCGCCATCGCCATGACTCCCGTGGCGTACCTGGTCGAACGGCGGCCCTCCGGGCCCCCGGCGTTGGTCTCCTTCATGCCGGCCTTCTGGTTGCTCGTACCGGGAGCATTGAGCGTTATCGGGGTTACCAAGTATCTGGGCCGGGGCGACCCCGCGGGTGCCCAGGAGTTCGTCTCCGCCGTCGGATCGATGATCGCGGTCGCACTCGGAGTGCTCTGCGGCTACCCCCTCTACCGCGCGCTGGCACGCGGCCTCGCCACGCTCGCACGCCGCCGATCCGCGTAGGCCCGAAGCCGCAGGGCCGCTCCACCGAGATTGTCCACAGGCGGATCTTGTCCACGAACCGTTCGCGGACGGCCCGTCGACGGCCTTCCGTCTGCATCGGCGGGCAGCGCGAGGAGGAGCCGATGGCGGCCATGGACACGGTGGGTCGTACGAACGGGTCGGCGCACGACATCTCGCCGAAACGGCGGCATGGTCGTGCTTGATCGGAACTGCCGGTGTCTCGGCGGTGAGCCCGGCATCGTCGCGTGGGACGGCCGCACGCTGTTTCGTCGAGGCGAAGACCCAAGAACCGCGCGGTTCGGCACCCCTTGCTGAAGCTGTCGGCCAGCGAAGGTGCGGCGCCCGCGGCGGTCGTCCAGGCGCGGCTCGTGCCGGGTGTACGGGGTGGTGGGCCGGCAACGGCCGCCCGGCGAAATCCGCTGGGCCGGTCGAATCCGCCCGTCCGAAGCGGCCCGCGACCAGGCAGTCCGCCATCGCAGGGGCGTCAAACGGCGGCGTCCACATACGTCCCACCGACGTCCCACAAAGATCAAGGCCGTATGGCTCAGAAGCTATACGGCCTGGTGAAGCATGGTGCGCCGCGTAGGACTTGAACCTACAACCCGCGGATTAAAGTAGATCTTACTGTCGTCTATTGCTTAATGGTGCCGTGTCGTGCCGACGAATATCAGCCTACCTGCAGGTTCGCCGTTTCTGAATGTCGATTAATGCTGATGGGTGACATTTCCCGCCAGGGCTGTCGATCACGCATGGATCACGTACGGACCGTGCGTTCGGCTACCGGCCGTCGCTACGTGAACGAAGAGCGGACGCGGCGGCGGTGTCAATCCGCGGCGGATGCATCGCCACCGATGTTCTTGGCGTTACCTGACTGGCCGAGTTCGCCACCGACCCGGCGGCGTCCTCGACGACTCTGTCCGAGCCGGGGAGAAAGTCTGTTCTTACGCGCACTGATCTAGCCGAGAAGAGTGCATTGAAATCACAGCGCTCCCAACCGGCCGTGCCGACCGGGAATCGGTCCTCAGACCGTAGCCGCGGCCAGCGCGCGCAGGGGCACGAATACAGGGGCAGCACGCTATCGATTGCACTAGATTGTCGCGGGTGGGGCTCAGTGGATTCGTGTACTGCCGTTGCTGGAAGGACGCTGGCCTAGAGGGCCCGATCGGCTTCGACGAGGACGGCTGGCTAGATCTGCTGACGCCGAACGATCCGGTGGCGCGGCGGTGGTTCGCGGCAGGGTGCGTGCACGAAAACTTCAGAGTCGCCTGGGCTGACCTGGGCAGTCTGGGCGGCCAGCGCGCCATCCGGCAGACGTGCGAGGCGATCGGCTGGTCGCTCTTGCCCACTCTGCGTGACGTTCTACCGACCACGAACGACGGCTGGATCCCGGCGGCCGACGTGCCTGCCGTCCTGTCCGAGCTCGAGGTATTTGAGAGCCAGGTGAGCACGGTCGCCGAGACTGTGCTGCTCGACGAGGCGACCGGGCATGCAATCTGCGGCTGTATCGGGTCGCATGGCTCGGTGTTCGGGTGGACCGGGAAATTGCACGCCGGGATCGACCCGGACGGCTTCTTCGTGTTGGACACCGGCACCGATCCGCCGGCCGTAGTGTTCCGCGCGAAGCGATTCGTGCAGCGCGCGTTGGGTGGTGACGTGGTGGAGTTCACTGGCGAGAACGGCACCGTACGGTTGCCGCTGTTCCTAGTGGGCAGCGTTCTGCCGGTGACCCCGGAGCGGCTGGCTGTAGTGACCCGTCCCCAGTCAGCGCAGCGCTGGGGCCACTGGCTCGGGTCGCTGCGCATGCTGTGCGCGGCTTCGCTGGCCGCCGGCAACCCGGTGAAGTGGGGCTGAGCACCGCCGATCGATGCTGACGCCGGCTGTCGTGGTGGGATCCGATCGGCGCATCAGGTCCTTCAAAGTTGACTCTCATGCTCCGCCGCGCGTTTCACGATATCCGCGGCGACGATTCGCCCGCCTGTAGCCTCGCGGACGCACTGATCTGCCGCAGTCATCGCGCGCCAGCCCGGCACGGCAGTCACTGTCCGTGTCCGCCGTTTGATGAACAGGTGCACGGCTTAGCCGAGAACAGCGCGTCCGATGTCGTGTCGAATGGCGGCCAGCGTGCAGTTCTCGTTGAGTCAGAACGTTGACGACGTCCACCCGGATCGGTACGAGGTGTTCCGTCGTGGCGATGATTCCTACCCGGCGCCGACTTCACACAGATTGATGACGCCCGGCCAACTCCCGAAGATCGGTGACCAGTTCGTCGATCCATCCGCGGGACACCGGGACCGCGTGGACGCCGGTCTCCACGACCCAGCGCAGCGCGTTCATGGTCCAGCACAGGCCGCCGGTCACCAGCTGATCGGTCACCGTCTGCGGGTCGGTGCCGGCTTCGTGCGCGAACAGCTCCGGCAAGGCTTCCATCCGTACGCTTTCGATCCGGCCCTGTTTCCGGCCCTCGCGGAGCAGGAGGTAAAGGTCGCCGAGGTGTGGGTGCACGTAGGCGTCCGACCAGTCGATGGTGACGATCCCGCCGCCGGGGGTGTGCAGCAGGTTTTTCGCCTGGAAGTCGCCGTGCACGATGGTCTCGGGTTCGCTGGAGAGTTGCTCCAGGCGGCCGGTCATCGCTCGGACCGGGTCGTCGAGCGCGCCGGCCAGGTCTGGGCGCAGGGCTGTCATCGCCGCGTCGGCCCGTGCCGCCACGGCCACGAGATCGGCGGTTGACCGGCGCAGACCGGCGGCCAGTGCTGGGTCGCAAGCCAGGCGCAGCGCCGACTCGGCACGGATCCGGGCCAGGACGCGGACGGCCTGCTCGTATCCTTCGGCGGTCGGGCGGTCCTCGAGGTTGTCGCCGCCGAAGTCCTCCAGGACGATCACCCCCGGGCCGCCCGCTGCGAGCAACCGCGGCGCGGGAATCCCGAGCGGAACGACCAACTCGTGATAACGCCGCGCTTCGCCGGCCGGCTCGCCGACGCCCCGCTTGGCGATCACCGATTTCCGGGTGGCACCGTCCAGGCGGATCCGCCAGACTTCCGACAGCGCCCAGCCGCGCAGTAGATCACCGCCGACGATCGTGCCGTCGAGGTCGGGAAGCCAGCTGGGCAGCGTTGTCTCGATCACCACGGCATTCTGCCCAAGGAGCCCCGCTATGCGCGTGCTGATTCTCGGCGGCACCAAGTACCTCGGTCGTCACCTCGCCGAGCACGCCCTGCAAGCTGGGCACGACGTCACTTTGTTCAACCGCGGGCGTACGGGCACGGATCTGTTTCCCGGCGTGCCCCGCCTGATCGGCGACCGGACCGCGGACGGCGACCCAGCCGGCCTGACCGCGCTCGGTACCGGCACCTGGGACACGGTTTTTGACTTCAGCGGCTTCCACCCGCGCCAGGTCGCCGCCACCGCCGGGCTGCTGGCCCCGCGCATCGGGCAGTACGTCTTCATGTCCTCGATCGCGGCCTATCCCCACTCGGCCGAGGCGGGCCGGTCGGAGGATGCCAAGCTGCTGCTGGCGGAGCCCGACGACGGCGAGTACGGCAACCTGAAGGTCGCCTGCGAGCAGGCGGCCGAGGCGGCCATGCCCGGCCGGGCGACGTCCGTCCGCGCGGGACTGATCAGCGGCCCCGGTGATCCGTTCGGCGCGTTCACCAGCTGGGCCCTCGCCATGGCCGGCGCCGGGGTGGTCCCGTGCGCGGCTCGGGCCTCGCAGTCGGTCCAGGTGACCGATGTCCGTGACCTGGCCGCGTTCCTGCTGCGGATCGGTACCGGCCCGTTCAACGTGATGCCGCCACCGATGACCTTCGCCCAGATGCTCGACACCTGCCGCCGGGCCGGTGGTGGAACGGCGACCGTCAAGTGGACGCAGGACGAGAACGTCGACGACCTCGGCGGGTTCATCGTGCAACCCCGCGACGGCAGTGACGACGGTGTATTCCAGCTCTCCGGCGAGCGCGCGCGGCTGGCTGGCTACCGGCCCCGGCCGTTCGCGGAGACGGCTCGTGACACGATCGAGTGGGCGCTGCGTACGAAGGCGACCTTCACCTACCCGCACTGACGCGCTTCGTTGCGCCGAAAGTCAGCAGCGAGTCGACCCGGGGCAGGGCCGTCCCACGTTTCGGTCGCACTCGCACGGCCAGCTTCCGACTCACCATCACTCTGGTCCGCAGCCGCGGGCTCAGAGCCTCCCACCAGGCGTCGCACGCATGCCGCCATTTTCGCCGGCCACGCCGAACGGTATCTCCGCACCCACGCGGTCCTGACGCCATCCGGATCTGCCGCAAGTCGGGCGCTCGACGGACCAGCGCGATCAGTAGAACAGGCCAGGTGTCCAGACGGATCCGGGCCCTGGCCTGTTCGCACGTGACCCGTGGTCGAAACGGGGACGGGGCGGAAGGTCGGTGAGCCGCCCGCTCTGCCGGGATCATCGCGATCGGTTCTGCCACGAACCGCTACGGACGTACGCCGACCCCGTCGACGCTGCACCGGATCCGGGCGACCCTGCGCTCGGCGTTGAACGCCGCGATTCGCGAGGGCTTGCTGCGGGATAACCCGGCCCGCTACGTCGAGGTGCCATCCCCGCGGCGTCCGCACGCGCTGGTGTGGACCGCCCCACGGGTGCAGGCGTGGCAGCAGACCGGCGAACGGCCGGCGGTCGCGGTCTGGACCACGCAGCAGACCGCCGCGTTCCTGCGCTTCGTCGCCCGGGACCGGCTTTCGGTGATGTGGTGGCTGATCGCCCTGCGCGGCCTGCGTCGAGGTGAAGCCGCCGGGCTCCGCTGGACTGACGTGGACCTCGACGCCGAGGTGGCGATGATCGAGCAGCAGCGCATCGCCAACGGCCACCTGATCACCGTCGGTCCGCCCAAGACGGCCGCGAGCCGGCGTCTGGTCGCGTTGGACCGGCACACGGTGCGGCTGTTGCGCGAGCACCGCCGCCGGCAACGCGCTGAGCAGCGGGCGGCGGGGGAGGTGTGGCTGGACAGCGGCTACGTGTTCACCACCGAGGACGGCGCGCCGCTGCACCCGGACTACCTGACCCGCCGCTTCCACCGCCTAGTGCTCGACACGGGGTTACCGCCGGTGCGGTTACACGACCTGCGGCACGGCGCCGCGAGCCTCGCGCACTGCGCCGGCGTCGACCTCAAGACGGTGCGGGCCCAGCTCGGGCACAGCAGCATCGTGCTCACCGCAGACACGTACACCAGCGTCCTGACCGACCTCCTGGCGTACGCCGCCGAAGCCACCGCCCGGCTCGTCCTCGCCGCCGCAGCCCGCAATCCCGGCCGCCGCCACCGCGGCAACGACCGCCCGACGAAATCCGCTGGGCCGGGCGGAGTAGCCCGCCCGAAACGGCCGGCGACCAGGCAGTCCGGCCATCGCAGGGGCGTGAAACGGCGGCGCCCACACACGTCCCACCGACGTCCCACAAAGATCAAGGCCGTATAGCCTGACGGCCATACGGCCTGGTGAAGCATGGTGCGCCGCGTAGAACTTGAACCTACAACCCGCGGATTAAGAGGGGTGGCCGTCGGGACGGGGGACCAGCTGGCTCAGTAGCATTCCCGCCATGATCGAATTTCCGGTGATCACGGCAGGGTCGCGGGTCGCTCCCGAACATTTCCACGCCCGATGGTGTGACGTGGTGACGCATCCGGAGTGGGCACCCGGCATGGAATACATCCGGCTCGACGGGCCGGTGTGTCCCGGCGCCCGCGGGGTGATGAAGACCCGGGCGGGGCAAGAGACTCCGATGCTGGTCAGCGATGTTGTTCCCGGGGTGGCCTTCCAGGACACCATTTTCCTGGACGGAGGTGCCTTGACGGTCCGTCACGAGTCGCACCGTGACGGCACGGGCAGCCGGCTGGAACTACACGCCTGGATCGACGGGCCACGGGCGGCGGAACTCGCGGCGACGATGGCTGGCCTCGAGAAGGTGCTTGCTGCTGACCTGGCCAGCTTGATCGCCCTGGTGGAACGCGAACACAACCGATAAAGGGTGCCCCTGGGGGCGCTGCCGCATCAAAGTTCAATGCGCGATTCGGGTCGGGCCGGGCGGAGTGGCAACGTCAGGCGGGCCGCCATCGGCCGACCTTGGCCCCGAGCCCCAGCCTTAGTCAAGATCACGTCTACCGACCTGGTTCCAACGGCGTGTACTTCCTTCGCCGACGGCCGGTCACGGACAGAGTGACGCAGCGGCTCCCTGTGTCGATCTCGCCACTGACTCCCGATGGTCAATAAGGTGGCGCTCGTTCTGTCGAACCGGTTCGAAATCGCAGACAGAACCACACCAGCCATTCGGCCGACCGGTCCCGCACGAACCTGTGAGTGGTCAGCCGCCGGTACCGGGCGTTTCGGCTCGGGCCGGAATCGGCTGGTCAACGGCTGGTCCACCCGAGATGATCTTCGAGTGGCGAACCTTCTCACTCAGCTGTCCGGAATCGAGTATGGCGAGACACCGACCGGTGTGCCGCTGGTGAGCGCCCGCTTTCCGGAGGGCGAGCACGACCGGGTCTGGCGTGCGTTGCGTGCCGAGCACAGCCGCACGGGTCTGTGGCCGGTGCTGGGCTGGACGGCTCCCCAGGCAGCCGAGATAGCACACCATTGGCCGTTCGGACCTCAGGGCCGCCCGTTGCTGGCCGCACTGCGTGATTTCGACGCGACGGAGCGGATGGCCCTCATCGTGCGGTCGATCCGGGAGTCGTGCATCGAGGGACTTGACCCGGCCGACCCGCAGGACGCCACCAGGATCACGGAATTCGAGGCGGACTTCGATCCGGTACGCGTGGCCGACGCGGTTGCGCCGCTTACCGAAGTCCCGGCCGGAGTCGAGCGGCATACCATGTGTGATCCGCCCACGCAGGTACTTCTCGTGCCGGCGGCGGCCGGCCATGAGGTTCTCGCCCTGGCGCCCGGGGTCCTTCCCGTCATGAACAACTGGACGGGAGGCCCGTCGCACCCGAGCCTCGAATACGCCGACCACATACTGGTGTTGCGGCACTGGGAACGCGCCTGGGGTGCGCAGCTCTACTACGGCCGCGGTGCGGTCCTGGAGCTTGCGGTCGCCCGACCACCGCGTGACCCGCTCGCGCTCGCGACCTGCGCGATCGAGCAGTCGTCCTACTGCGACGATCTGGCCCAAACCGTCGGCGCCGTGGCGGTCGTCGCGCGCGAGCAGGCGCCCGCAGGCCACTGGTCGTTCTGGTGGGACTGAACCGGCCGATCAACCAGGGGCGCGCGGAGCCTCGTCATGACCGCCATCCTTGCCGGGCTGCGCTCTTGCCGTGGGCGTGCACAAATCGCATCCGCCGGGGCCGGGTCCACTCCGGGTCCGGATGAGCCGGTTAGAGGTCTCGCGGGCGGCTGGGCAGCCAGATAGGGTGCCTCACCATGATCCGGATCGCGGGTGTGGAATTGACCGAGGCAACCGTGACGGGGCGCCCCGCGTGGCGACATGATCCCTCCGGGGTCGTATTCCGGCTGGTGCCGGCGGGCTCGTTCCAGATGGGGTTCTCGGACCGGGAGCTTGCCACCATCGAGGCCCTCTGCGACGACGAACTGGAGTGGCAGGACGACTACGCTGAGCGGTCGCGGCCGGTACGGGCGGTGAGCGTCCCGTCGTTTTTGATGGCGTGGCATCCGCTGACGGCTGCCCAGGCGCGGTGCTTCCTGCCCGGCTACAACGAGGGTGATCAGGGCGAGGACGAGCATGCCGCGGCAGCGCTGCACAGCCTGGAGTGTCTGGACCAGCTGCTGGCCGCGCTTCCTTTCCGGCTACCGAGCGAGGCTGAGTGGGAGTACGCCGCCCGCGCCGGAACCGCCACCCTGACCTACCGCGGCGACCAGCTCCCGGACCAGGACACGGACCTGCTCAGTAGCTTCGGGGACGAGGTTGTGATCCGGCGGCACGAGAATCGGTTCGGCGTTGCCGCGATGGGATCGGTCCTGGAGGCGTGCGCCGACACCTACCGGCCCGGCTACAGCCACGCTCCCCGCGACGCCGAACCGTATCTCGGTCAAGGTTCCCGAGTGAGCCGTGGCGGCGCCGCCGATTGCAGCCCCTGGCAGGGCTGCGGCGAGGAAGCCCTCATGTTCTCGGGCTTCCGTGCGGCCATCGAGCCGGACACCGTGATCGGCATGATCAACGCCGGCATCCGACCCGCCCTCGACTGGCCGCCCGCATCCTCATGACTGGCGCAGCGCATCAATGGCTCGAACGCGCTGCTTCAGCCGACTTGGGGACCCTCGTCTCCCATCGCGTCGCCGCCCGGACCGGTGTCCGGCGGAGATAACCCGGCGTCCGGATTTCGCCGAGAGCCGCGCGTTACCGACTGTGAATACCGCCCCGACTTGGTCGGCGCGGTGCTCTTGCCGAGGGTGCGTATGTCTATGGGGTAGGCGCGCTTGAGCTGCCTACGGCACCAGCGTGGCCCGGCGGATCATGGGCTTCTTCACCGGCGCACACAAGGACTACGCCGTCACGGTCTTCCCCGAGCTCACCAGCCGGGAACGCGAGATCCTGGAACTCGTCGCCGCCGGCGACGCCCAGGTGCGGGGGCTGTGAGGCCGTCGAGGGTGCGAGAAGGCCCCCAGCTCGGCTAGCAGGATGAGCGTTTCTTGGGGAGGTAGAGGGCGTAGGCGTGGTCGGAGGATTGGGGGTCCTTGACGTAGGTGGCCGTGATCAGGTGGGTGTCGTCCAGCGACTGCAAGTAGGTGACGGTCTTACCGGTGGGGACGTCGGCGCAGGAGAGGACTCGGCCGGTCTTGGCGTCGAGCTTGGCGAGGAGGCGGTCGCCGCCGTACCAGGAGGGGGAACTGACCCAGATCGATTTATCCTCGGGGCGCAGTTCCCGATGGTTGTAGGCACCGAACTGGTAGCCCGTCTCGCGGGTATCCCCGGTCACCTTCCAACGGGTCTTGTCGGACGGCTGATCGACGATGAGCATCTCGCCGCCGCCCTGGACGTGGGCGTAGCCGCGGTAGTCGACCCCGGCACCGGTGGCGACCAGCTTGCCGCTGTCGGTCATTGCGTAGAAGCGCGCCTTGTAGTCGTTGCCGTCGGAGTTGTGGTGTTCGAGGAGCAGGCAGTCCGAGCCGTCCGCCGCGCAGCCGTGCACCGCCACGCCGTCGGGACCCCTGCTGCCGGGGGTGTGCGGCCAGGATCTGGGGCGGAGCTCACTGGTGACGACGCCGGTGCGCGCGTCCAGCACCTTGACGTGGATGTCGGGGGAGGTCTCGCAGCCCGCGTCGACCACGACGAAGGCGCCCATCGGATTCCAGTTGGCGTCGCGGTCGCAGCCGGCCTGCTCGGTCTGCCACAGTTTTTTGCCGGTCGCCAGGTCGTAGCCGGCCAGTTGCCAGGCCCAGCCGACCAGCAGCGTCGAACCGGCGGTCGTGAAGGCGGCGCCGGAGTAGTAGCCGCTGACGCTCGATACATTGAACGAGCCGGTGATGACGCCCTCGCCCTGCGGCTCGAACTCCGCATGCCACGCGATCTTCCCGGTCAGCGCCTCCAGAGCCACCAGGCCGCCGTCGTCCCAGCCGGCTACCACGAGCTTGCGCCCGTCCAGCTCGACCACTCGCACGTCGGAGACGGCGGGATCACCGGCGCGCTCGTACGACCAATGGGCAGCGGCGTCCAGCGGGGCATCGATCGGCTGGGCGACCACCTTGTGCTCGAACACGGTGACCCGAAGGGCGTCGTCGACGGCCAGCGGCGGCGCCGGGAAATTCTCGATGACCGTGCCAGGCGGTGCGGACACGGCGACGACCGCACCGGACGCGGTGTGCACGGTCTCATCCCAATCGAAGCTGCTGTCCTCCGCACCGAGGCTGCAAGCGGCAAGAGACAGTGTGAAACCGGCGGCCGCCCCGGCCGCGGTCAACCTTCGCAACATGTGTAGTAGTCCTCCCGTGAGGGGAAGACCCTAACGCGCCCGGACGGTCTGACCGGCGACGAGGTGGCGGCGCCGAGGCCGGCGACCTCGTCGATGCGGTATAATGCGCCGACCCTCGCCTTACCCCGACGTGCTCGTCGGGGCCCCGCCGCAGCCGTTCCAGGTCCAATACCCGGGCCTGTCCGCGACGTAATAGGCGCACCGGGCCCGGGCTGCGAGCCCGTACCCTTCTGTCGCGATCCGCGCGTTGCTGGCTGCGGTGAGTGATGCTGCGTTTGCCCTTCCGAGCTCCACATCGGAGTGACCTGGTAGCCATTGGTGTGCCGCTCAGGCTCATTGTTGAGCTATCCGATCGAGGGAGGCGTGGCGATGAGCGGTGGAGTGTTCAAACGGTGTGGGTGCAGGTCGTCGAGCACGGGCCGGCTCCTGAACTTGAGCTGTCCGCGGCTGCCTGAACGGTGCCATGGGAGCTGGTACTTCGACTGCGCTGTGCCGGTCCTGCCCGGCATGCGAGAGCGCCTGCGTCGTGGGGTTTACCCGACGCGGCGAGATGCCGTCGCGGCCCGCGACGCGTTGATGGGTGACGGCGACACTGCATTGGCCGAGGGATGGACGGTAGCCCGGTGGCTGCGGTACTGGCTGACCACCCGAACGAAGATCCGCCCGACGACCCTGCGTTCCTAAGGTCCACGTCGAGCGGCATCTGATCCCGCATCTCGGCCGGGCCCGGCTCAGTGATCTGGCTGGTCGGCACATCACTGACATGATCACCGCGATCGGTTCTGCCACGAACCGCAATGGACGTACGCCGACCCCGTCGACGCTGCATCGGATCCGCACGACGCTGCGCTCGGCGTTGAAAGCCGCGATCCGCGAAGGTCTGCTGCGGGACAATCCGGCCCGCTACGTCGAGTGCCGTCCCCGCGCCGTCCGCATGCCTTGGTCTGGATTGCGCAGCGCGTGGACGCCTGGCAGAAGATGGGCGAACGGCCGGCGGTCGCGGTGTGGACCACCGAGCAGACCGCCACCTTCCTCACCTTCGTCGCCCAGGATCGCCTCGCCGTGATGTGGTGGCTGATTGCCCTACGCGGCCTACACCGAGGCGAGACCGCCGGGCTGCGCTGGGCCGGCGTGGCCCTCGATGCCGGCGTCGCGATGATCGAGCAACAGCGCATCGCCAACGGCCACCTAATCACCGTCGGCCCGCCCAAGACCGCCGCGAGCTGGCGTCTGGTTGCCTGGACCGGCACACGGTGCGGCTGCTGCGCGAGCACCGCCGTCGGCAACGCGTCGAACAACGGGCGGCGGGGGAGGTGGGTGGCTGGACAGCGGCTACGTGTTCACCACCGAGGACGGCGCGCCGCTGCACCCGGACTACCTGACCCGCCGCTTCCGCCACCTGGTCCTCGAATCCGGCCTACCGCCGGTGCGGTTACACGACCTACGGCACGGCGCGGCCAGCCTCGCGCACTGCGCCGGCGTCGACCTCAAGACGGTGCGGGCCCAGCTCGGGCACAGCAGCATCGTGCTCACCGCGGACACGTACACCAGCGTCCTGACCGACCTCCTGGCGTACGCGGCCGAAGCGACTGCCCGGCTTGTCCCCGCCGCCGAGCGAAATCCCGGACGCCGCCACAGCGGCAACGACCGCTCGACGAAATCCGCTGTGCCGGTCGATTCCGGCTGGCCGAAGCGGCCCGCGACCGGGCAGTCCGGCCATCGAAGGGGCGTCAAACGGTGGCGCCCACCCACGTCCCACCGACGTCCCACAAAGATCAAGGCCGCATAGCCTGACGGCTATACGGCCTGGTGAAGCATGGTGCGCCGCGTAGGACTTGAACCTACAACCCGCGGATTAAGAGTCCGCTGCTCTGCCAGTTGAGCTAGCGGCGCTCGCTGACAACGCAGAAACATTAACACGGGGTTCGCGGCGGCCCGAAATCGGGCCGCCCGCATGATCGTCCGGGGTAAACCCGCCCTGTGGATGACCCCGCGCGTTGCGCGCATAGGGCAGGATGTGCCAGCCGGAACGTGAGAACGGGGCACAGAATGGTCAGCATGCGGCGCTCGGTCGTGGCGGTTGTGGCGTTGGCGGTGGTCACGCCGCTGGCGCTGGCTGCCTGCGGCGGTGACGAGGACAAACCCACCGCCGCGTGGGTGGGTGGCTCGCAGGCTCCACCGTCCTCCGGTGTGGTTCCCGAGTCCGGTTCGACCGCGGCTGCGACCGGTCCGGTCTCACTGAGCGTGACGCCCGCCACCGGCAAGAAGGGTGTGCCCATCAGCACTGAGATCGGTTTCACGGTCTCGGGGGGCAAGGTCACCACCGTCGCGCTCAAGGATGCCTCCGGCAAGGCCGTCGACGGCGCGCTGCGTGAGGACGGTTCCGCCTGGGTGCCGAGCAAGCCCCTCAAGACCAGCAAGCGGTACGACGCCACGGTCACCGCCGTCGACGCCGCCGGGCAGGCCAAGACGGCCTCCACCACGTTCACCACGATGGGCAGCCCTGGTAAGCGGACGGGTACGGGCCTGTACCTCTTCGACGACCGCACGTACGGGGTGGCCATGCCGGTCGTCGTCGAGTTCAGCCCGGGCATCAAGAAGAAGGACCGGGCCGCCGTGCAGAGGCGGATGTTCGTCAAGACCGAGCCGGCGCAGCCCGGAGTCTGGTCGTGGACCGCGAGCGGCTCACAGGCCTACTACCGCGCCCCCGACTACTGGACGGCGGGCACCAAGCTCTCCGTGCGCATCGCCGTCGGTGGCCTGCCGACCGGCGGGGGGCGCTACGGCGACCAGGACCGGGGTGCGGTTGCCAAGATCGGCCGCAGCTTCGTGATGAAGGTCGAGAACAAGACCAAGAAGATGACCGTGGTGCAGGACGGCAGGACGATCCGTACCATCCCGGTCAGCCTCGGCAAGTCCAGCACGCCCTCGTCCAGCGGCACCATGGTCGTGATGGAGAAGAAGGCGGCCACCGTCTTCGACACCACCGCCGAGCTCGGGCCGGAGGAGGGCTACCGGACCGAGATCGAGTACGCCCAGCGCATCACCTGGAGCGGTCAGTACATCCACTCGGCCCCGTGGTCGGTCGGCTCGCAGGGCCGCCGGAATGTGTCACACGGGTGTGTCAACGTATCCCCGTCGAACGCCCGCTGGCTGTTCGACAAGACCCTGATCGGTGATCCGATCACCATTCGGGGTACTGGGGACAAGCTGTCCGCCGGCAACGGCTGGACGGCCTGGGACATGAGCTGGAAGGACTTCGTGAAGGGGAGCGCCCTGCCGGTGCCCGCGGACCTGGCGGCCCGGGCCGCCTGAAACCTCGAGGCGCGGGGTGATTCGCAGCACTGATCCGGGCGCGGCGCCATCCTCCAGAGGGTCACGGCACGAATCCGGGATTGGTGGCCCGGCATTCATGGAGGAAGATGGGCGCCTGGACGACGGCGCGCTGAGAGGGATCATGGGACTTCGTGGAGAACGGTCGACGGACGTGGATGCGCTCCGCCAGGCCGGCCTGGCCGGGCGGCGGCCGTGGCGGATGGCCGCGGCGGCGCTGGTAGCCGCGAGTGTGCTGGTCACCGCCGGCTGCAGTGGCGACAAGGCCGACACGCCCTCGTGGCAGGGTGGCGCACCGGGCGACGGCCAGGCCGCTTCGGCGTCTCCCTCGCCGCAGCCGACGCTGAGCACGGTGGCGGTCACGTCGCCGGCCGCGGACGCCAAGGACGTCGTCGCCTCGGCCGAGATCAAATACGACACCGAGGACGCCGAGAACACCTCCGTCGAGGTCAAGGACGCCGACGGTGCCGAGGTCAAGGGCACTCTCGACAAGGACGACAGGGTTTTCCGGCCGGCCAAGGCGCTGGGTTGGGGCAAGACCTACACGGTGACGGTCAACGGCACCCCTTCGGGTGACAAGGGCGGCACCACGACCAGCACCTTCACGGTGATGAAGAAGCCGTCGAAGCTGGTGCGGGTGACGAGCTTCCTCGGTGACGGCCAGACGGTCGGCGTCGGCATGCCGCTGATCGTCAGGTTCGGCCGCTCGGTCCCGTCCAAGTACCGCGACGATGTCCAGCGCCGCATGACGGTGACGGCGTCGCCGGTCCAGGAGGGCATCTGGCACTGGGTCAGCCCCACCGAGGTGCACTACCGGCCGAAGACGTACTGGAAGGCCTACACCAAGATCTTCTACAAGGTGCAGCTCGCCGGCGTGCCGATGGGTGACGGCTGGTATGGCCGCTCCGACATGACCGTGGACATCAAGACCGGGCGCGCGCTGGTCATGACGGTCTCCAACAAGACCAAGAAGATGACCGTCAAGCAGGACGGCAAGGTCATCAAGACCATCCCGGTCAGCCTCGGCAAGAAGAGCACCCCGTCTTCGAGCGGCACGATGGTCGTCATCGACAAGCAGGCGCACACCGTCTTCGACACGCTTGACGAGCTCGGCCCCGAGAAGGGCTACCGCACCAAGATCGACTATGCGCAGCGGATCACCTGGAGCGGCCAGTTCATCCACGCCGCACCGTGGTCCGAGGGCGTGCAGGGCCGGGCCAACGTCTCGCACGGCTGCGTGAACATCTCGATGGCCAACGGCAAGTGGCTGTTCGGCCGCACGATGCTCGGCGACCCGATCACGGTCAGCGGCACCGAGGAGAAGCTGAAGAACGGCAACGGCTGGACCGACTGGAACATGAGCTGGGAGCAGTACAAAAAGGGCAGCGCGATCTGATCGGCGCGCAAGCGGCCTCGCCTAGGCGCCGGGTGCGACCCGGGCGAGGTCGCTGCGGAGCTTCGCGCGTATCTCCGCGCTGTCCGGGTGGTCGATCTCCTCGTAGATGTCCAGCGCCTGGCGCCAGGCGTCGTGGGCCATGCCCGGGTCGCCCGCGGCCAGGTGGGTGTCGCCGATGTGGGTCAGGATGATCGCCTCCAGCCGGCGGTCGCCCTGGTCGCGGAACAGTTCGCGGGACCGGCGATAGCAGGCCAGGGCCTCGGCGTACGCGCCCAGGTGGTGGTGCACGTAGCCGACGCTGTCCCAGGAGTGCGCCGCGCCGGGCCAGTTGCCCACCGCCTCCTGGATGGCCACCGCGCGCTGGCAGTACTCCAGCGCCACCGCGTGGTTTCCCAGGGTCACGTGGCACCAGCCCAGGTTGTTGAGCGCGCTCGCCTCGCCGGGGCGGTCGCCGTGCGCCCGGTACACCTCCAGGGCCTTCCCGGCCTGCTCCAGCGCCTCGTCGTAGCGGCCCAGCCGGCGCGCGGTCGTGCCCAGGTTGAGGTGGATGATGGCCCGTTCGCCGACCTCGTCGTGCCCGTCGAGCAGCTCCAGGGCCAGGGTCAGGTGGCGGTGTGACAGCTCGGGGCGGCCGAGCTCGCGGTGGGCGTACCCGAGGTTGTAGTGGATCCGGGCCAGCCGGACCGGGTCGCCGGAGCCCTCCGTGACCGCCAGCGCGACGTCCAGGCAGGCCATCCAGTCCCGCTCGTTCCACTCCCGCTCGAAGAAGGTCGCCAGCGCCCAGGGCAGCAGATAGGAGTGCGTGTCGAAGCCCGCCGCCGCGGCGAGGTCAACCGCGGCGCGCAGCGGCCGCTTCTCCCGGGCGAACCAGGCCAGCGCGGCCGCCATGTCGGCGAGCGGCTCCGGCGCCGCGCCGGCGGTGAGCGGGTCGGGCCGGTAGTAGAGCTTCGTGCGGTTCGGGTAGAGCAGGCGGTCGCCGGCCAGCGCGGTGTGCAGATAGAAATCCAGCACCCGGTGGGTCGCCGCCCGGCGGTCGGCCTCCGGGTCGATCCGGTCGGTCAGTTCCCGCGCGTACGCCCTGAGCAGGTCATGGCAGCCGTACCGCCCGGCCGGCTGCTCGGCCAACAGGTTGGCCCGGATGAGCCGGGTCAGCGGCGGCCGCACCTCGTCCGCGGGCAGCCCGGCCAGGCTCGCCACGGCGCCGATGCCCGCGTCGGGGCCGGGGTGCAGCCCGAGCAGGCGGAACAGGCGCGCCGCGGCGGGGTCCAGCGTGCGGTAGGACCAGGAGAACACCGCCCGCACGTCGGTGGCGGGGTCGGGGTCGGCCAGCGCGTCCAGCCGGTGCCGGGCCTCGGTGAGCTCGGCCGCGACCGCACCCAGGGAGAAGTGGGGGTGGGTCGCGGCGCGTGCCGCGGTGATGGCCAGGGCCAGCGGCAGGCCGGCGCAGGCCGCCAGGATCCGGTCGACGGCCTCGGGGTCGTCCTTGATCCGGTGCTCGCCGACCCGGCGGGCGAGCAGCTCGCGGCCCTCGGCGCCGGACATGACGTCGAGCCGCAGCGGCCGGGCGCCCTCGGCGGCCACCAGGCCCGACAGCGAGGCGCGGCTGGTCACCAGGGCGAGGCAGCCGGCCTCGCCGGGCAGCAGCGGGCGGACCTGTGCGGCGTCGGCCGCGTTGTCGAGCAGGATCAGCATCCGCCGGCCGGTCAGCCGGCTGCGGAAGAGGGCGGCCTGTGCCCCGACGTCGCCGGGGATCCGCTGCGCCGGTACGCCGAGCGCCTCCAGGAATCCGCGCAGCACCTCCGCCGGCGCGGCGGGCGGGCCGCCCGGGTCGAATCCCCGCAGGTTGACGTGGAGCTGGCCGTCGGGGAACCGGTCGCGGACCTCGTGCGCCCAGTGCACGGCCAGCGTGCTCTTGCCGATCCCGGCGGTGCCGGACACCACGGCGACGACCAGGCCCTCGGCCTCGTCCAGGAAGTCGTCGAGAGTGGACAGCTCGGCCTCGCGGCCGGTGAATCCCCGGACGTCGAGCGGCAACTGCCGCGGCACGTGCGCCTCGGTGACCGGCCGGCGCGGGTCGGCCTGGTGTGCCTCCTCCAGCTCGGGTCCAGGCGCGGCGCCGAGCTCGTCCCGCAGCCGTTGCCGGGTCCGGCGGTAGCAGGCCAGCGCCTCGGAGGGCCTGCCGTCGGCCCGCAGCGCCCGGATCAGCACCGCCGCCAGCGGCTCGACCAGCGGATGGGCCTCCAGGAGCGGCCGGAGCAGGTCGGCGACGGCGCCCGGGGGCGTGCCCAGCTCGAGCTCGATCGGCGCGAGGGTCAGCGTCGCGGACAGCCGCTGCTGCTCGCACTCGTCGCGCACCTGGGCCGCCCAGCCGCCCCGCAGGCCCGCCAGCGGCTGGCCGTGCCAGAGCCCGAGCGCCTCGCGTAGCAGGTCAGCGGTCTGGCCGGGGCTCTGCCCGGCGCCGCGGGAACGCCCGACCAGGCGCCGGAACCGGAGCAGATCGACCCGCTCCGGATCGGCGCGCAGGGCGTAGCCGCCGTCACGGAACTCCAGCCGGACGGTGTCCTCCAGGGTCTCCAGCGAGCGGCGCAACCGCAGCACGTACGTGTGCAGGGCGTTGCGCACGGTCCGGGGCGGATGCTCGTCCCAGACCCGGTCGATGAGGACCTCGACGGGCACCGTGCGCCCGGCGTCGACGGCGAGCGCGGCGAGCACGGCGCGCTGCTTGGCGGGGCCGAGGTCGAGGCGTTGCGCACCGGCGAGGAGCTCGACCGGCCCGAGGATGCGCAGATCCCACATGGCGCGGCGGCCCTCCGGTTCCGGTGCGGCATTTCAGCCTTCATCAATCCGGATTTCAGAGTAGTCGCGCACGATGCTCGATGGCTCGACGCCAACGGGGGTGGGTGGAGCCGTCGGTCACCACCGACGGCTCCACCCAAGAGCCGGTCCGGGCGGCGTCGTCGTCACCTGGGCTGGATGAGCCAATTCCAGGCGCGGCGGAGGCCGTCCGTGAAGTGGGCGTCCCCGTCCGGCGCCGGCTCCGCCGAGGGATCCTTCAGCTCGCCGGCCGGCACCGAGATGATCACGCCGTGCTCGAAGATTCCGTCGACCTGGGACGCGCTCGCGTAGCGGTGGCCGTCGGACGTTTTCAGCACCAGGCCGTGGAAGATGTCCTCCTGCTCATCCGCCAGGACGTGTGCGACCGAGCCGACGCTGTCGCCCGCGCGGTCGTAGACCGGCGTGCCGTCGGCGAGGACCACGAACGACTGCGGGGCCCCGAGGTCTTCTGGGGCGTTGTTCTGCGACATGCCCTGGAGATACCCCGGGCGGGCGCCGGATAACCGAAGGTCAGTCGCCCATCGGGAGCAGGGCCACCTCGCTGTAGAAGCGGTCGATCGTGCGGACCGTCGCCTCGAACTCGTCCAGGCCGAACGGCTTGGTCACGTACGCGTTCGCACGGTGCTGGTAGCTCGACGCGATGTCCGGTGCCGCGCCCGACGTGGTCAGTATGACCACCGGTATCGCCTTCAGCCGGTCGTCGGTCTTGATCGCCGCCAGGGTCTCGCGGCCGTCCATGCGGGGCATGTTCAGGTCCAGCAGGATCAGGTCCGGGCGCTGGGCGCTCTCGTACGGGTGCGTCCGGCGCAGGTAGTCCAGCGCCTCGCGGCCGTCGGCCACGCGGTTGACCGTGGCACCGTGCTCCGCGTTCTCCAGCGCCTCCGAGATCATCAGGGCGTCGGCATCGTCGTCGTCGACGACGAGGATTTCGAGACTCCGCACCGCTGCGCCCCCTTTGTTTGCAGTCCGGCAAGCATAGGGGGTAGTGGGCCCCTGAACCACTTGCCGCCGACTCGATCTCGTTGCGCGAAGAGACATGTCTCACCCGCCGGTCCGGCAACCTCCGCGAAACGACTGGTCACTGCCCGTAGATGAAAGGTGAGTAATTGAGTACGCAAAGTAGTTGCGCCGGGGGCTGCACCGATCGACGCCCGGCTCTCGTCCCCTCAGCGTGGGAGATCATCGGCGGGAACCGGCAACGGCACGGAAACGATGGAATCCGCGGCGGATCGCGGCGCGGCTCGCCGTGGTCGCACTGTTGCTCTGCGGCGCGGGCGCCGCGTCCATGGAGGCGTACGTCGAGTCGGTGCCGATGTCCGCCGGACCGGCCGAGCCGCAGGCGTCGACGCTGTACTACCGCGACGGTCGCACCATCCTGGCCCGGGTCGGCACCACCGACCACAGTGACGTGCCGCTCAGCTCCGTGCCCCCGGCGGTCCGGTCCGCGGTCCTCGCCGCCGAGGACCGCGACTTCTACGACCACAGCGGCGTCTCGATCCGCGGCGTCCTGCGCGCCGTCGTCGCGGACGTCGGTGGCAGCCGGCAGGGCGCCTCGACGATCACCCAGCAGTACGCCCGCAACGCCTTCCTCACCCAGGACGTATCGGTGGAGCGGAAGGCGAAGGAGTTCGCGATCGCCATCCGGCTGGAGCGCGAGCACACCAAGGACGAGATCCTCGAGCGCTACCTCAACACCATCTACTACGGCCGCGGCGCGTACGGCATCGCGGCGGCGGCCAACGCCTACTTCGGCATCACGCCGGACCGCCTGACCGCCGCACAGGGCGCGGTGCTGGCCTCGGTGATCAAGGATCCGTACGGGTTCGACCCGGCGAACGACGCCTCCGCCGCACGGTCCCGCTGGGAGTGGGTCATCAAGTCGGAGCGCGAGCAGGGCTGGCTCGCCGAGGAGCCGCACTATCCGCCGGTGAATCCGGCCACCGTGCAGGCTCCCGGCCCCGACGGCCTGGTCGTCGACCGGGTCGAGCGCGAACTGGCCGGGCACGGCGTGACGCCGCGGGCCCTGCACACCCTGGGTCTGTCGATCATCACGACTCTGGACCCGGCCGCGCACGGCGCGGCCGTCAACCAGGTCGCGGCCCACCTGGCGAGCCAGCCGAAGGGCCTGCGGGCCGCGCTGGTCGCGGTCGACCCCGCAACCGGTGGGGTACGGGCCTACTACGGCGGTGACCAGGGGCGAGGCTACTTCGACGACGCCTCGGCGGCGCACCCGGCGGCCTCGACGTTCAAGCCGGTCGTGCTCGCGGCGGCGCTGCGCGAGGGCATCGGCTACCTGTCGCGCTGGGACGGCAGCTCGCCGCGCCTCTTCGCCGGCCGGCTCGGCGTGCCGCTGTCGAACCGCGGAGACCAGCAGTGCCCGAGCTGCACGCTCGAGAAGTCGATGGTCGAGTCGCTCAACACCCCGTTCTACGCGGTCACCGAGGAGATCGGCGCGGCCACCGTCCGGTCCATGGCGTACGACCTGGGCGTCGCGAGGACGTACGGTGGCGCACCGACGCTTGTGGACGCCAAGGGCGATCCGACGCCGGGCAGGACCCGGTCGGACATCGCGATCGGCCGCTATCCGGTCACTCCCGGCGACCTCGCCTCCGTGTACGCCACCTTCGCCGCGGGCGGCGTCCGGCACGACCGGTACTTCGTGGAGTCGGTGTCCACCCCCGACGGCCGGCGCCTCTGGACGTCCGCGCCGGTGGCGAAGCGGGTGCTCGACAGCAAAGCGGCGGCCGACGTCTCCACCGTCCTGAGCGCCGTGGTGCGCGGTGGCGACGTGCTGCCGGGCCGTCCCGCCGCCGGCAAGGCCGGCGCGCAGCAGTGGGGCGACACAAAGGACAACCAGGACGCCTGGATGGCCGGCTACACCCCCGAACTGGCCACCGCGGTCTGGCTCGGGAAGGCCCGGCCCGGCCCGATCCGCGACTCGGCGGGCGACGCGATCAAGGGCGAGACCGTGCCCGCGCGGCTGTGGCGTGACTTCACCCGTGACGCGCTGGACGGCACGCCGAAGACGGCGCTGCCGAGGCCGGCGCACGTGGGACGGATCGACGTCGGCGACGCCGGGCGGTCCAAGGCCGCCGCCAGGCCGAAGGACGAGGACTCGAGGCCGGCGCCGGGCGTACCGGTCGTGAACACCGCGGGGAAGGGCAGGCGGCTCGCGCTGACCTTCGACGACGGGCCGTCGCCGTACACGGCCCAGGTGCTCGATCTGCTCGCCGAGCAGCGCGTCAAGGCCACCTTCTGCATGGTCGGTGAGGAGGTCGAGAGGTATCCGGAGCTGGTGCGCCGGGTCGTCGCCGAGGGTCACCAGCTCTGCAACCACTCCTGGAAGCACGACGACCTCGGCCGGGTCTCCGCGGTCGCGGCCCGCGACGACATCATCCGTACGAACGAGGCCATCGCCGCGGCCGCGCCGGGGGCGCCGGTGCCGTACTTCCGCGCGCCGTACGGGTCGTGGGGCAGCTCCGCGAAGGTCGGCAGCGACCTCGGTCAGACCCCGCTCGGCTGGGTCGTCGACCCGGACGACTGGCTGCTGCCGGGCGCGGATGTCATCGCCGACCGCATCGAGAAGCAGCTGAGGCCGCGCGCGATCGTGCTGATCCACGACGGCGGCGGCGAGCGTGAGCAGACGGTCGCGGCGCTGACGAAGCTGATCCCGAAGCTGAAGCGCGACGGCTGGAGGTTCGACCTGCCGGAGCGGACGGTCATGTCACGCCCGCTGCCGCAGGCGCCGGCTCCGGAGTCCTCGTCGGCCTCGGCCTCCCCGTCGCCGTCCACCACGCCGACTCCGGAGGCCGGCGCCTCAACCCGCCCGTCGAGCGGTGCGACCCCCGGCCCGTGAGATCGGGCCCGGCAGCTCGGCGAACCACTCGGCGATCCGGGCGGGTGCCACGTCGTAGCCGGTGGCGCGCCCGCCCGCCCAGTTCACCCCGACGAGCAGTCCGTCGCGCTGCAGGCCGGGCAGCCAGTCGTCGAGCCAGTCGGAGAAGGGGATCTCCACCACGTCGAAGCCCCGGTACGCCGCCACGGTCCCGACGACCCGTTTGGCCCGCGTCGGCTTGGACCAGAACGGCATGGCCCGGTTCCCGGCCGCATCCCGGGGTGCGGGGAAGCCCGCGGCGTCCCGGATCGACCAGACCCGGCGTTCCTGGGGTACCTCGCGGCGGAACGCCGCCGAATGGGCCGCGCTGAGCGACATGCCATCCCTCTCTGTAACCGATACTCCACCCATCGTCCCCTATCGGGGGTTTGCAGGTGATTTGAACCGATAAATCCGGGTGCTGGGCTCGGCGTTTGCACCAGATCGTGCTCCCCGGCCACGGCCGGCGAGGGCTCGGGGGTCCGGCGATCCGAGTCGCCGTATGTTCCCAGCCATGGATATCAGAGAGGCGACCCCGCAGGACTGGCCCCGGATCTACCCGTTCTGGTCGCGGATCGTTGAGGCCGGCGAGACGTACGTCTACCCGCTCGGCCTGGGCTCAGACGACGCGCGGGCGCTGTGGATGGAGCCGCCGCCGGGGGTGACCGTCGTGGCCGTCGAGGGCGACGACATCCTCGGCTCGGCGAAGATGGGCCCCAACCGGCCGGGACGCGGCGCGCACGTCGCCACCGGCAGCTTCATGGTCAACCCCGAGTGCCACGGCCGGGGTGTCGGCCGGGCGCTGGGCGCATACGTCGTCGACCGGGCGCGTTGCGAGGGCTACCACAGCATCCAGTTCAATGCCGTCGTGGAGAGCAACGCCGCCGCCGTGCACCTGTGGCGCTCGCTCGGCTTCGAGATCGTCGGCACCGTACCGGAGGCATTTGATCATCGGACGAACGGACTAGTCGGTCTCCACATAATGGTCAAAAAGCTATAAATCACCCAAAACGCCACTCAAACGGCGTCCATGGGTAAAAAGCTCCCATAACCTCTGGTTGTCGAGCTGGCCGTCAGGCTTGGCTACGTGACCTAGTTTCGGAGGATTTGGGATGAGCAAGGGTCGTCGAATCGGAGCCCTCGCGGTCGCCGCCGCTTCCACTGTCGGCATGGCGTCGCTGGTGGCGCCGACCGCCGCGGAAGCGGCGCCGCGTGGCCCGGTGCCCGTCTCCAGCGGGATCCGGACCGTCCGGGCCTTCGCGCCCACCTGGGTCGGCATCCGCTGGACCACCGACCGCCGCATCTGTGACGTCGCGGTCCGGGTCAACGGTCGCGGCGTGTACGTGGGCTACCCGGGAGGGCGCCGGTTCACCTCCTTCCCGCGGGGCGGCTCGCTGCTGCCCGGGCGCACCGACGTCACGACGTTCCTGGTGAACCCGCAGTTCCGTCGCTCCAGCGTCGCGCGGCTGATCGCCACCATCGAGTACGACAACTGCGGGCGGCACGCCCGCACGATGCGTAGGTCGTTCAACCTGGCCATGCCGGTCGTGGTGATCGGCGGCGGCGGCCCGCAGGGCGGGGGTCAGCACGGCGGTGGCCAGCACGGCGGTGGCCAGCACGGCGGCGGCCAGCAGGGCGGCGGTTGGCAGGGTGGCCAGCAGGGCGGCGGCCAGCAGGGCGGCGGTTGGCAGGGCGGTCAGCAGGGCGGCGGCCAGCAGGGCGGTCAGCAGGGCGGTCAGCAGGGCGGCGGTCAGCAGGGCGGTCAGCAGGGTGGCCAGCAGGGCGGCGGCCAGCAGGGTGGCCAGCAGGGCGGCGGCCAGCAGGGCGGTCAGCAGGGCGGCGGCCAGCAGGGTGGCCAGCAGGGCGGCGGCCAGCAGGGTGGCCAGCAGGGCGGCGGCCAGCAGGGTGGCCAGCAGGGCGGCGGCCAGCAGGGCGGTCAGCAGGGCGGCGGCCAGCAGGGCGGCGGTCAGCGCGGGTAATTGCTGAAGTCTGTGCTGCGTAGATAGCCAAACGCGTGGCCGGCCACCTGGCCGGCCACGCGTTTGTCGTCGTCTCTCCTTTTCAAACCAACTTCGACGTGACGGAGATCGCAATATCATGCGAATTATTGTGGTTTGAAGCTGGCTGAGGCATTTGGAGAGCTGATGAACGGGACCCGGCGAATCGCAGTGCTGGCGGCCGCGGTGATGGCGGCCACAGGCCTGATGACGGCGACCCCGGCGGCCGCGGGGCACCACGGTCCCCGCCCGATAATCCACTGGATCGAGATCGTCCAGGCGCACGAGCCGACCTGGGTCAAGGTCTGGTGGACCACCGGCAGACGGATCTGCGACGCCGAGGTGACCGTCAGGGGCGAGGACGTCGGGATCGTCTACCCGGAGAACACCGGCTCGTACACGTCGTTCCGCCGGGACGCCGACCTAAAGCCGGGCCGGCCCGACTACACGGCGTTCAAGGTGGACGCGGACTACGACCGGAACACGCTGGTGCCTCTCGAGGCGACGCTGACCTACAACACCTGCGGCAGCCAGGCGGTCGAGAAGGCCAGGATCTACTGGCTCCGGCTCCCAGTGCTGCGGAACCCCGACCACGACCGCTGAGGTTCTTACGCGCGGCCGGCGGGGGCGGCCGACCGCGCGTAAGAACCGGTCCTGGGTGGTGCCTAGCGGGTCGCCATGATCAGCGCTGCCGGGTCGGCGCAGACGAGCTGCAGCGCCCGGGCCACCACGGCCGGGTCGTAGGTGGAGGCGTGGAACGTCGCCTCCAGGTGCAGCACCCCGCCCATCTCGGACGTGGTGAGCGTGATGCCCTCGGGGCCGTTGAGCGTCGGGACGCTCTGGTTCACCCGGCCGGCGACGTCGACCGCCCAGGGCAGGTCGGCGAGCACGTCGTGCCGGCCCTGGTTGCTGAACGTCAGCCGCGGCCGCGGCTCGATCGGCGCCTCGCCCGGGTACGGGTCGGGCAGGCCCGGCGCGCCGGTAACCGCGATCTTGCCCTCGCGCAGCAGCATCATGGTCAGGATCCGGCCGGTGGCCAGCTCCGCCTTGAGCGTGGTGTGTATCGCCTGCGGGTCGGTCAGGCTCGCCGGGCTCAGGTACGGGCCCATGCAGAAGTTGCTGTCGATGCTGACGCCCTTGTCCACGTACCGGCGGGCGTCGGCCAGGAACGTGCCGCCGGACATGTCCGGGTTCAGCCCCAGCTCCCGCAGCGCCGCGGTGAAGGCCGCGAACGTGATCGCCGACGTGGTGACCCCCGGCGAGTGCTCGTCGCGCCACACCCGCATTTTGCCCAGCACGTCGGCGGAGCGGGCGGTCTCGACGGTCAGGCTCGCCGTCCAGGGCCGGGTCGCGGACTGCTCCTGGTGCGGCGGCCGGGCGAAGCTCAGCCCCTGCTTCCAGCGGCCCGGCTTGGTGCCGAACTGCTTCCACCAGGCCTTGGGCAGCGCCCAGCGGTGCCGCGCCGACGCGGCGATGACCGCCGGCCGCTCCTCGCCGGCCGCGCGGACGAGCTCGCGCAGGAGCACGTTGACCGGCCCGGCGTCGCCGTACGCGTGCGCCACCTTCATCGCGACGTAGCCGCCGCCGGCCAGGATCCGTACGGGGTGGTGCGCGCGCTGCTCCGCCTGCAGTTCCCGGGTCATCGCGTCGAAATCGACCGGCCCGTCGCCGAGGTCGGTGACGGCCTCGGCGACGTAGGCGGCGAAGGCCGCCGCGTCCATGTGCTCCCACCGCGCTCCGGCCCGGTCGAGCCGCGACACGGCGCGGTGCGTCGGGTCCGCGGCGTGCAGCCCGATCAGCGCGTTCCGCAGCCGTTCGGCGGTGACGCCGGTCAGCGGGCCGACGGTCCGGATGTACTCCAGCGGCAGCCAGGCGCGTTCGCGCAGGGTCAGGCTGGTGGTGGACATGATGTTCTCCTCGAGAGGTGTACGGGCGAAGACGACCCGGAGCACGGTCGGCGCGACCAGCACGGTCTCGGCGGCCATCACCAGCGCCACCCAGGTGACGAGTTCGGTGAGGCTGCCGCGGCTGCCCCCGTACCAGGCGGCGGCGAGCTCCGCGACGCCGGCGAAGACCGAGAAGATGCCGGCTCCGCGGACCCGGCCCTGTACCCGCGAGATCGCCAGGAAGAAGTGGTGGAAGACGAACGGCAGGTAGGTCAGCGCCAGGATCATCAGCGCGGTCCCGGCGCTCTCCGCGTAGCCCGCCCCGAAGAGGCTCATGATCGGCTTCGCGGCGAAGACCACCACGAGCGAGACGGGCAGGCCGCCGCCGAGGCAGATGAGCAGGCCCATCCGCACCTTGGAGCGCAGCGCGGCCTTGTCGCCGCTGGCCACCGCGAAGAGCGTGAGCGCGACGTTGCCCGGGACCATGGCGAGGAAGGACAGCACCATGAACGCGGTATAGAAGGACGCGTTCGCCTCGGCCGACAGCACCGCGGTGACGACCAGCGGCAGCGCCGCACGCGGCAGGTAGGTCGCCAGGTTCAGCAGGTTGTGGTCGAACGTCGACCGGCCCCGGCCGCGCAGCAGCGACGCTCGCGGGCGTACCGAATCGATCATGCCCTTGCGCCGCAGGGCGCGACCGAGGATCACGACCGAGGCGACCATGCCGGCGATCCAGGTGAGCAGCAGTTCGCCGCCGGTGAGGGTGAGCGGCAGCACGACGAGGGCGCCGAGCAGGGCCAGCTTGATCACCGAGAACCAGGCGTTGCGCATCAGCTGCATGGGCCCCTGCAGCAGGCCGACCAGGGCCTCGTCCAGGACCAGCGTCATCGCGTTCAACGCGATGCCGAAAACCAGCAGCACGGTGGCGGCCGTGCCGCCGAGCGCGTTCTGCAGGCCGGGGATGGCCAGGTGCGCGAGCGCGACGTAGACGAGACCGCCCACCGTCGAGGCGCTGCCGGCGACCAGCAGGCAGGTGGAGATCAGTTCCCATTTGCGGCCGCGCAGCGCCGGTAGGTCGGAGATCAGCATGGTGCCCATGCCGAACATCCCGATCGTGCCGATCAGCGTCATCGCCGACACCGCCGCGGACGCCTGTCCGACGGCCTCCTTCGACGCGCTCTGCGCCGCCAGCCACCAGTAGGCGAAGCCGAACAGCGAGGTGATCGCGGTCGTCGCCATCAGCGAGCCGGCGTTCAGGAACAGATCCAGATGCCCGCGCAGGATGGCCACGATGCCGGTGCGGCCGGGCCCCTCGGTGCCGGAATCCAGGCTCTGCGGTTCGGCCTCGGTTATCGTGCTCTCCACCTAGCTACCGCCCCCAGTGCAGTGATCGAAGCCAAACGGTAGTTACCTTGCGTGTTCGGCTGCCACGGCAGACCGGTACACACTCGGTGCACTGTCCGGAGTGGAGATCATGCGGACCGGGTGACGGGTCCGGGACCGTTCGGTGGAATTCTGCGACGTGTGGGACCTCAGGCGTTATGCCTGGTCACAGCCGCAACGCCCGATGCGTGGGATGAGTTCGGCCACGTAGCGTGACCTACTCCTCCCAGACCGGTACCGAGGGTAGACCCCGGGCGGCGCGGGCGGCGTCGGTCAGTTCCTGGATCAAGCCGGTCTTACCCCGCGTGTACGCCTCGCCGGGCCCGTACCGGTCCATCAGCTCACGCTTGAGTGCCGCGTAGCGCTCGCGGTCCGCGGGATGCGCGAGCAGGTGGTCGCGCAGCAGCCGCTCGTTGCGCGTCGGCCAGCTCTCGGCGGTCACCACGTGCAGGTGGTAGCCCGTGCTGTCGTAGTCCTCGCGCCGGTAGAAGAGCCGCTCCGGCATGTCGGAGCGCATCATGTGGTAGCCGAGCGTCGCCAGTGCCTGGTCGTTCACGTCGTCGAGATCGTCGACGCTCGCCATCAGGTCGATGACGGGCTTGGCGGGCAGGCCGGGCACCGCGGTGCTGCCCACGTGCTCGATCTCGAGGAACAGGGGCGCCAGCACCACGCAGGCCAGCCGGCCGAGGGCGGCCCAGCGCTCGTCGGGCTCCGCGATCGTCACAGCCAACCCGCCTTCTTCAACCGGCGATGCAGCAGCACGGCGGCCGTGGCCATCAGCAGCACCGCGCCCAGATAGCCGTATCTCCAGCCCAGCTCCGGCATGAACTCGAAGTTCATTCCGTAGACCCCGGCGATGGCGGTCTGCACGGCCGCGATGGCCGCCCACGAAGCGATCTTGCGCATGTCGTTGTTCTGGTCGACCGAGACCTGCGCCAGCCGCGCCTGCAGGATCGAATTCAGCAGGTCGTCGAAGCCGGCGACCCGGTCGACGGCCCGGGCGAGCCGCCCACGCAGATCGACCAGGTACGGCTGGAGCCCCTCCGGCACGACGCCCCGGTCGAGCAGCCGCTGCAACGGCTCCTGCAGGGGTATCACGGCGCGCTTGAACTCGACCATCTCCCGCTTGAGCTGGTAGATGTGCGCGATGTCCGGCGGCTTGCTCGCGGAGAAGGCGACCTCCTCCAGAGCCTCCAGGTCGTGCTCGACGTGCCCGGCGACGTCCAGGTAGAGGTCGACCATGCGGCTGCAGACCGCGTACGCGACCGCCCACGGCCCCTGCGCGAGCAGGGCGGGCCGCTGCTCGAGCTCCTCGCGTACCGGCTTGAGCGCCCCGGCGGCGCCGTGCCGCACGGTGATGACGAACCGCGGCCCGATCAGCACGGTGACGTCACCGGTGTCGACCACCTCGGAGGTGGCGGTGAGCTCCTGGTGCTCGACGTAGCGCGCGGTGCGCAGGACGAGCCGGGTGACGTCGCCGAGCGTCTCGGCGGCCGGCCGGTGCCCGGCGTTGGCGGCCTGCTCGGCGGTGAGTTCGTGCAGCCCGAAGACGCGGGCGATGGCGGCCATCGTGGCCTCGTCGGGTTCGTGCAGGCCGAGCCAGACGAAGGCGTCGCGCTGCCGGTGTGCCCGCCGGGCGGCGTCGGCGTAGTGCACGGGCCCGGGCCGACGGATCCCGTTGTGGTAGACGGCGCAGTCGACGACGGCATCGGGATTGCTGCGCCGCGCCTGCGGTATCGCGTGCCGGGGCCGGTTGAGGCCCTCGATGAGCCGGCCGAACGTACGCGGGATCAGCGGCATCTCCCGCCGCCCTCGCCCGAACATCGCCCGTGGTCCCCCGTCGCTCGCAGCACATGCGGGAACGACGGTATCCGCTCCGCGCCGCCCCGCGCCGCACAGTCTGGACCGCCGGCCGCGGAGCCCGTCCAGTTTCCATGATCTAGACGAGGTGGCAAGGGGGCCGACCGGATGGTCGGCCCCCTGCCGGATGGGATGGCGGGAGGTCAGTCCGACCGCTTCATCGCCCGGACGCCGACGAGCAGGCCGAGTGCGCCGACGCCGGCCGCGGCGATCGCGCCGGACGCCGTCGTCGATGCCCAGACGTCGCCGCTGAAGAGCGCGCGCTCCGCGTCGACCACGTAGGTGAGCGGGTTCCACTTCGACAGGGCCTGCAGCCAGGCCGGGCCGGCCGAGACCGGCAGCAGCATGCCGGCGAGCAGCAGCAGCGGGAAGAGCAGCGTCTGCTGCACGGTCCAGAACAGCCACTCCTGGTTCTTCGCCGCGAGCGCCAGCGTGTACGAGAGGGCGCCGAGTCCCAGGCAGAAGACGCAGAGGATGACGAGGCCGAGCAGCGCTCCGCCGAGGTGCAGTTCGAAGCCGAACGGCAGGCAGATCGCCACGATCACCGCCGCCTGGGCGACCACCGGCACGATCTCCTTGAGCGCGCGCCCGATCAGCAGCGCGGGACGGCGCAGGGGAGTGACCAGCATCCGCTCGTGCGAGCCGGTCTGGATTTCGAAGAGCAGGTTCGAGCCGGTCATCGACGTGCCGAACAGGCAGGACATCACCACGATGCCGGGCACGAACCACTGCAGCGGCAGGTCGTCGGGCAGCAGCGGCGCGAAGAGGCCCAGGAAGACCAGCGGCTGGACCATGGAGAAGACGATGCCGAACGGGTTGCGCAGCATCGGGCGCAGCTCGCGGCTGAAGACGACTCCGGTGTCGGTGACGAGGTTGGACATGGTTCAGGCCTCCACGAGTGCCGGGTCGCGGTCGGTGGTCTCGGCGGCCGCGCCGCCCTCGCGCAGGCTGCGGCCGGTCAGCTTGAGGAACACGTCGTCGAGGGTCGGGCGCCTGATCTCCACCTCGGCCGCCGCGAGGCCCGCGGCGCGCAGATCCTCGAGCAGGTCGGGCACGAGCCGGGGCGCGTTCGGTACGGCGATCGTCAGCTGGGTGCCGTGCCGGTGCAGCGGGTGCGCGATGCCCGCCGAGGCCGCCGCCGCGTCGACCTCGTGGTCGAAGCCCAGGATGATCCGGTCCCCGACGTGCTCGGTCTTGAGCCGCGCTGGGGTGTCGTCGGCGATGATCCGCCCGTGGTCGATCACGATGACCCGCTCGGCCATCGAGTCGGCCTCGTCGAGGTAGTGCGTGGTCAGCACGATCGTGGTGTCGTGCTGCTTGCGCAGCTGCACGATGTGTTCCTGCAGGTTGGCGCGGTTCTGCGGGTCGAGTCCGGTCGACGGCTCGTCGAGGAAGAGCAGCTCCGGCGCGTGGATCAGGCCCATTGCGATGTCGAGCCGGCGGCGCTGGCCGCCGGAGAGCGTCGACACCGTCCGGTCGGCGACCTCGCCCAGGCCGAGCGAGTCGATCAGCTCGGCGGCCCGGCGCCGGGCCGCGACGACCTTCAATCCGTACGCACGGCCCTGGCTGATCAGTTCGTCGCGGCCGCGCTGGCTGTGCCCGGCGCCGTTGCCCTGTCCTATGTAGCCGATCCGCCGCCGCACCTCGCGCTGGTCGCGGACCACGTCGAAGCCGGCGACCCGCGCGGTGCCGGAGGTCGGCGGTATGAGCGTGGTGAGCATGCGCAGGGTGGTGGACTTCCCGGCGCCGTTCGGGCCGAGCAGCGCGACCAGCTCGCCGGGGGCGACGGTGAGGTTGACGCCCTGCACGGCGCGTACGTCCTTGAAGTGCCGGGTGAGCTCTTGCGTCTCAATCATGGATCCCACGCTAGGGTTCATAGCGGCCAGTTCTTGACCGCAATCGGAGCGAGACTGAATTCATGGCGAACACGAGTGCGCGGATGCTGAGGTTGCTCTCCCTGCTGCAGACCCACCGCTACTGGCCCGGCACCGAGCTGGCCGACCGGCTCGAGGTCAGCCCCCGCACGCTGCGCCGCGACGTCGACCGGCTGCGCGAGCTTGGCTATCCCGTCGACGCGGCGCGCGGTGTCGCCGGCGGATATCAACTGCAGGCGGGTGCGGCGGTGCCGCCCCTGCTGCTCGACGACGACGAGGCGGTCGCGATCGCGATCGGCCTGCGTACGGCGGCGGCGGGCGCGGTGGCAGGCTTCGAGGAGACCTCGGTGCGCGCGCTGGCGAAGGTCATCCAGTTGCTTCCGCCCCGGCTGCGCCGGCGCATCGACGCCCTTCAGGCCGCGACCGCGCCGGGTGTCTTCGGCGGCGGCCCGACGCTGGACGCGACGACGCTGACGACGCTGGCGATGGCCTGCCGCAGCGAGGAGCGGCTGCGGTTCGGCTACACGCCGCGCGACGGCGACCCCTCGGCGCGTCACGTCGAGCCGCACCGGCTGGTGTCGCTGGGCCGTCGCTGGTATCTCGTGGCCTGGGACCTGGACCGGGGCGACTGGCGCAGCTTCCGTGTCGACCGGCTGGCGGCGCCGGCCCCGACCGGGGCGCGCTTCCGCCCGCGCGAGATACCGGGCGGCGATCCCGTCGCCTGGATGCGCGCCCGCCTCGCCGCGGCGCCGAACCGCTACGACGTGTCGGTCGTGATCCACAGGACGGCGGAGCCGGTGCGGCAGTTCGTCGGCCACTGGGCGACGGTCGAGGAGCTGTCGCCGGCCGCGTGCCGGCTGCGGATGAACGTGGACGACCTGAGCTGGCCGGTCATGATCCTCGGCGCGATGGGCGCGGACTTCACGGTGGAGTCGCCGCCGGAACTGCCCGGACGGATCCGCGAATCGGCCGAGACCCTGCTGCGCGGCGCCGCCGGTCAGATGGACGGATCGGCGCCCCCGTGGCGCCGATCCGCACGATGAATCTATCGATCACCCCCGACACTTTCCCCCTGCGTTTGCAGCTCGGCTTATATAAATCTCAACTTAATAATGCCGCCCGTCCCGACAGTCCTATGTGGTGCGCACGGCGAAATCGCGGGAAAGATGTCGGAGGCGGGCGGCATAATTCCCGGCGTGAACGAGATGCCGGGAACCGTCGACGAGGTGATCGAGCTGGCCCTGGCCGGCCGGCGGGTGAAATACCTGTTCTTCTGGGGCCACCGCCCGCAGCGGGACGGCTCCATCGGCACCGGCTGTCTCAGCCAGTGGTGGCCGTCAACCTTCACCGTCGACGGCATCCGCTTCCAGACGGCCGAGCACTACATGATGTGGCGCAAGGCGCTGTGCTTCGGCGACGACGAGGCCGCGCGCCGCATCGTCGCGGCGAGTCACCCACGCCAGGCCAAGATGCTGGGGCGCCGGGTGCGTGGCTTCGACGAGCAGACCTGGGCCGATCAGCGCCGCGCCATCGTGGTCGACGCGAGCGTCGCCAAGTTCGGTCAGCGCCCCGAGCTGCGCGACTTCCTGGTCGGCACGGGGGAGCGGATCCTGGTCGAGGCGAGTCCGACCGACCGGATCTGGGGCATCGGCCTGGCGGCGACGGACGAGCGCGCCGCCGACCCGGCCCGGTGGCGCGGGCTCAACCTGCTCGGCTTCGCCCTGATGGAGGCGCGCGCCCGGCTCGTCTGACGGGCCCCGCTTCTGTCACAGGCACCGTGGAGGATGGCCCGATGACGAGACTCGGCGCGATCTTCCTGCCCTCCAATCCGCCCGAGCGGCTGCGCGACATCGCCCGCGCCGCCGACGAGGCCGGCCTCGAGCAGCTCTGGCTGTGGGAGGACTGCTTCCTCAACGGCGGCGTCGCCGCGGCCTCGGCCGCCCTGGCCTGGACCACCCGGCTCGAGATCGGCATCGGCATCGCGCCGGTGCCGTTCCGCAACGTCGCCCTCGCGGCGATGGAGATCGCCACGATGCGCCGGATGTTCGGCGACCGGGCGATCGTCGGCATCGGTCACGGTGTGCAGGAGTGGATGGCTCAGGTGGGCGCCAAAGCCGCCTCGCCGATGACCATGCTGCGTGAGCACGCGACCGCGCTGCGAGCCCTGCTGCACGGCGAGACGGTGACCACCCGGGGTCGCTACGTGAAGCTCGACGCGGTCGCACTGGACTGGGCGCCGGACCCCGCGCCCGGTCTGCTGATCGGCGCGACCGGGCCGAAGACGCTGCGGCTCTCGGGCGAGCTGGCCGACGGCACGATCCTGACCGGCGGGACGCCGCCGGAGGGCGTGTCGGCCGCCCGCGAGCACATCGGCGGCCGCGAGGGCCACGAACTCGTCGTGTTCGTGCCGGCCGCGACCGGGCCGACGGGCGCGCGGCGGATCGCGAAGCAGCAGGAGAGCTTCGGGATGGACTTCGCCGGGGCGGCCGGGGACGCCAGGGCGGTGGCCGCGACGGTCGAGCGCTTCGCCGAGGCCGGCGCGACGACGGTGGTCCTGCAGCCGACCGCCGACGATCCGGACCCGGAGGGTTTCGTGCGGTTCGTCGCGGAGGAGGTCCGCCCACTGATCGGCTGACAACACGCTGCGCGGCGTGGTCGGCGGTGCCGCCCGACGGCATTATCTTGTCCGGCATGCCCATTTCGCCGTATATCAAGAGCCTCCGTGAAGTCGTCGGGCACCGCCCGCTGCTGCTACCCGGCGTGACCGCCGTCGTCTTCGACGACGCCGGCCGGCTCCTGCTGGGGCAGCGCTCGGACAGCGGCCGCTGGGCGCTGATCGCGGGGGTCATGGACCCGGGCGAGCAGCCGGCCGAGACCGTGGTCCGCGAGGTGTACGAGGAGACGGCGGTGCACGTCGTGCCCGAGCGGGTCAGCAGCGTGTTCACCCAGCCGCCGAACACCTACCCGAACGGCGACCAGACGGAGTTCGTCGACATCACCTTCCGGTGCCGCGCGGTCGGTGGTGAGGCCCGGGTGAACGACGACGAGTCGCTGGCCGTGGGCTGGTTCGGCCTGGCGGACCTGCCCCCGATCTCGGAGCTGGCCCGCCAGCGCATCGAATGGGCGCTGCTGCCGGGCTCGGGCGCGTGGTTCAGCGCCCCGGCCGTCCGCAGCATCTGACCCCGGCGGTCAGAGCGGGCGGGCCAGGACGTAGTCGTCGTGCCAGATCTCGCCGACCAGGAAGCGCTTCGTGCCGATGATCTCGAAGCCGTTCCTGGTGTAGAACCTCACGGCCCGCGCGTTCAGCTGGTTGACGCCCAGCCAGCAGTGCCGTGCGCCCGCCGCCGCGGCCGCCGCGAGCGTCGCGGCCATCAGCGTGCCCGCGGCGCCGGAGCCGTGACTGTCCGCGGCGACGTAGAACTTGCTGAGTTCGATGGCCGGACCGGGTCCCGCGGCCGCCACCGTGCACGCCAGCTCCGGATCGGCTATCGGCCCGGCGACCAGCATGGAATAGCCGATCGTGGCGCCGTCATCCTCGGTCAGCAGCAGGATTCGGGCCGGATCTGCCAGATACTTGTCGAAGCTGGACAGTGCCAGGTGCTCCGCGACGAACGCGTCGATGTCGCTCTGCAGCGTGCCGGGCGGCGTGGCCAGCCCGAACGTGCGTGCCGCGAGTTCGTGCAGGTCGGTCGCGTCCGCCGGGACGGCCGGCCGGGTGGTGATCGCCATGGCGCCACGATAACGGCGGCGTGACGCGCTTCATCGCGGCGCCCGGAAACTGAAAACAGGGTTTAGAGTCGTGCCGACCGATCGGCGGTCCGGAGACGGGGAGGGCGTAGCGGTGAGCGAACCGGTACTCGAGCGCAGAGGGCTCGGCGACGTGATCCCCGCGCCGGCCGACGTGCGGCCCGACCCGGCCGCGGCCTTCACGATCGATGCGGGTACGGCGATCCGTACGGCGCCGGGATCGGTCGAGGCGCGGCGGGTGGGCGAGCACCTGGCGGCCCTGCTGCGCCCCGCCACCGGCTTCGCGCTGCCGGTCGGCGAGGGGTCCGGTGCGATCGCCCTGCTGCTCGACGGAGATGACGCGCTGGGCGACGAGGGCTACCACCTCGAGGTGAGCACCGCCGGGGCGACCGTGCACGCCGTCGCGCCCGCCGGACTGTTCGCCGCCGTGCAGACGCTGCGGCAGTTGCTGCCCGCCGCGATCGACGCGGCCACGCCGCAGGAGGGCGCCTGGGTGCTGCCCGGCGGGCAGATCGTCGACCGGCCCCGGTTCGCCTACCGCGGCGCGATGCTCGACCTCGCCCGGCACTTCTTCACGTCGGACGAGATCAGGTCCTATATCGATTCGATCGTCCAATTCAAGATCAATCATCTGCATCTGCACCTGACGGACGACCAGGGCTGGCGGCTCGAGATCGACGGCTGGCCCGCCCTGACCGCGATCAGCGGCGGCGAGGGTACGGGCGTCGACGGCACCGGACCCGGCTTTCTCACCAAGGCCGACTACGCCGGGATCGTCGCGTACGCGGCCGAGCGGTTCGTCACGATCGTGCCCGAGATCGACATGCCCGGCCACGTCAACGCGGCCCAGCACGCGTACCCGGAGCTCACCGCGGACGGGCTCGCCGTGCCGCAGCGCACGGACCGCGAGGTCGGCTACAGCTCCTTCGTCGCCGACCAGGAGGGCACGTACGCGTTCATCGAGGACGTCCTGCGTGAGGTCGCCGCGCTGACCCCGGGGCCCTACCTGCACATCGGCGGCGACGAGGCGCAGGCCACCACGGCCGAGGACTACCGCACCTTCATCCAGCGTGTGCTGCCGCTCGTCGCCAAGTACGAGAAGCGCGCGATCGGCTGGCACGAGATGGCCGGGGTGGAGCTGCCGGACACCGCGATCCCGCAGTACTGGCGAACCGAGGCCGCCGACGACGGCACGGCCCGCGCGGCGGCGAACGGCAGCAAGGTGATCATGTCACCGGCCGACCGTACGTATCTGGACATGAAGTACACGGCGGACAGCCCGCTCGGCCTGGACTGGGCGGGCCACATCGACGTCGAGCGTGCGTACGGGTGGGACCCGGCCGACCGCCTGCCCGGGGTCGGCGAGGAGTCCCTGCTCGGCGTGGAGGCCCCGCTGTGGTCGGAGACCCTGCGCAGCCTCACCGACGTCGAGACGATGACCTACCCCCGGCTCCCGGCGATCGCGGAGATCGGGTGGTCGCCGCGGAGCGCGCACGACTGGGAGTCGCTGCGGGCCCGCCTGGCCGCGTTCGCGCCGCGCTGGCGTAATCAGGGCGTCGCGTTCCATCCGTCGCCCGAGATCCCCTGGACCTAGGTGTCCCGCCGGGGCGTACCGAAATCTTTCTTAAATCTCGGTGACTGGAATATGTCTTCCGGGCGATATTTCCGCACGTCGTGGGGGAGTTCGGTCCGTTGATCGTGGCGGAAGGCCGAGCGGCGGATGTCGGCCGGTCGGAGGCCACCCCTAGGCTTGCCCGCGTGCAGAAGAGGGTGCTGGCATCTGCGACCGCGCTGGCCGGATTCCTGATCGTCGCGGCCGCGCAGCTCGCGCTCGTCGTGGTGCCCGTCCTGCTGCTGCTCTCGATGCTCCCGGGGAGGACCGCGCTGCGGCTCGGCGTGCCGGTCTGCATCGCGACCGTCGGCGTGATGGCCTACGCGACCTGGCGTGCCCTGCACACCCGGCGCCGCGAGCCGATCGGCATCCCGGTCGCCCGCGCCGACGCCCCGCAGCTCTGGGCGCTGCTCGACGGCGCCGCCGCGGCGGCGGGCACCCGCGCCCCCGACCGGGTCACGATCGTCGCCGACGCCGCCGCGAAGATCATCGAGCGCACCCACCTGCTCGGCCTGATCGGCGGCCGCCGCGATCTCTATCTGGGCCTGCCGCTGCTTCAGGCCTGGGACGAGGCGCACCTGCGTGCGGTCGCCGCGCACGAGCTCGGCCACTTCTCGCCCCGGCTGGGCCGGCTCGCGCCGCTCGCCTACCGCGGCCGGGTCGCGGTCGCCCGGACGGTGCCACGCATCCCGCCGCGCAACCCGGCGGGCCCGCTGCTGCGGACGTACGCGAAGTTCTACCGGCGGGTCGACGCGCCGTTCAGCCGAGCCCAGGAGCTGGCCGCGGACCGGATCGCCGCGGATTACGCGGGCCGCACCGCGGCGATCGCCGTGCTGCGTGACCTGCCCGCCCTCGACGCCCTGCAGCGGATCTTCCACGCGGAGTACCTCGGCCCGGGCTGGCAGGCCGGCCACGTCCCGGACGACATCTTCGGGGGCTTCCTGCGGGTGCTGGCGGCCCGCGCGGACGACGTCGCGGTGCTGCGCGCCCGCGACCCGGGCACGCTGTCGGCGTGGGACACCCACCCGCCGGTGACGGACCGCCTCGCCGCCCTGACCGCGCAGCCTGCCGACTCCCCGGCCGGAACGCAGCCTGCCGACTCGCCGGCCGGAACGCAGCCTGCCGGCATCCCGGCCGGAACGCAGGCCGCCGGGGTCAAGGCGGGAACCGGCGAGGACGCGGCCGCCGTCACCGGGTCTCCCACCGAAGCGCCGGGTGCGAGTTCCGAGGAGCCGGGCGCCGGGACGACCGGCCTGGTCGGCGCGGGCGATCCGGCCTCGGCGCCGGCGGCGGACCGGTCGGCCGGCGCGCCCGATGCCGATCAGGATGCGGAGGCCGCTTCGGCGCCGGAGGGGAAGACCCCCGGCGCCCAAGCGGATCACCGCGACGGCGCCGGGCTCGGCGCGCCCGCCGGGGATCTCGTTCCCGACCTGCCCGGGCTCGGGCGGGCGCTGCAGGGCGTCGCGTTCCCGCCGCAGGGCCGCACGACCGTCGACTGGGACGCGTTCTTCGGCGTGGCCCGAACCGTCGAGATGCAGCGCGAGGCCGACGCCGCGCTGGCCACGATCTCGCGCGCCGCGGGTGCGCCCGTGGTGAACGCCGCGGACGTGCTGGATCTCGCCGCGGACGGCCGGCTGCACAAGGCGGCCGAGTCCGTCTTCACCGGCCTGTCCACCGAGGAGACCGCCGGCCGGGTCGCCGAGCTGGTCACGCTGCTGCTCGCGCTGGCCGCACTGCACAGCGGCGCCGCACGCTGGCGGCACAGCTGGACCGGCGCCGCCGAGCTCGTCGCCGCCGACTCCTCGCACCTCGACCTCGGCGGCCTGGCCGCGCTGGCGAGCGACCCGGCGACGGTCGCCGCCGCCCGGGAGCGGCTGGCCGCCCTGGGGATCGACGCGGCGGCGGCACCGGGTGCGGAGATCGCGCAGACCCGGCCCGAGGTGGTCGGCGGTGTGGTCAACCTGGTGGTCGACGGCGCCCGCACGGACGTGCTTATCGTCGACACCGGGCTGTTCCTGGTGCCTGGGCTGCCACGCTCGCAGAACGGCTCCGCGAAGCGGCGGCTGGCTCGGTTCGCCGCGGCCGACGCGCCCCAGCGCGATGCCGCCGCTCCCGGCAGCCGGTTCGTGCCCTACGCCGAAGTCGCCGGCGCCACCCGGACCAAGCGCCGAAGCTGGGATCTCAGCCTGCGCGACGGCGGCACGCTGCGGTTGCGGACCGCGCTCGACTCCGACGAGCTGTCCGGCGGCTGGGCCGCCCTCGACGACGCCGTAGCGTTCCTTTCTCGTACCAGATAGTCACCCCGTCCGCTGAACCGTTCGCGCCCCCGAAGCGTGCTGGTTGGTAGTGGGTCGCATGGCTGACTCAGGAGTCATCGATTCATCACAAGGCGTCATGATGGGATCGGCGTCATTCGCTTACCGTTCGCCGAATTGGGTAGAAGTAGGCCACGCGGAACAGCGATGATCGTCATTGACAGGGGGGAGGGGCGCTGTGGATCGGGGACCGATGGCGCTCTTCGGGGCCATCGTCGCGGTTGGCCTCGGACCGGCGATGTGGCTCGGCGCGCAGTTCGGCCAGGTGACGCAGACACCGGACCGGCCGCCGGCGGTGACCACCGTCCAGCAGAACAGCACTCCGAGGGGCGGCACCGGCGCGGGTGACGCGCCGACCGACACCGAGGTGATCGACAACGAGCCCGGCGCGGGCAACCAGTCGACCGGGTCGACCAGGACCGCGCGCCCCGAGGCGACCAAGGCCACCCCGTCTCCGTCCGAATCGGACGGATCGCCGACCCCGCCGGTGGAGTCGTCGCCGACACCCTCGAACACGACCGGCGCCGGGGGCGGCACGCCGACGGAGCCGACCACCCCGCCCGACGACCCGCCGACCGAGGACGAGCCCGACGTGCCGCCGTCCCCGCCCTCCGACGCGGAGACCGGGCAGGTCTACGCCGAGGCGTCGACCGCCTGACCCCGCCCGACCGGCGCCGCGGCCTCGTCCTTCGGCCCGAGCGGGTCACCCGCGCCGCGAAGCTCCGCCTCGAGATACGTCCCCGCGAGGCCGCGGGCGGTCTCGGCGAGGCGCTCGCGCAGCTCCGGCGGGTCCAGCACCTCGGCGTCGGCGCCCAGCCTCAGCAACTGCGTGTGGCCGTGCCTGACCGATTCGATGGGCACGGTCGTGGTCAGCCGGCCGTCGTCGCCCACCGGGCCGGCCGAGGCGCGGGCCACCCGCGACATCTCCGGCGGAAACAGGTACGCCATCCGGTCGAGGGCCTCGGCGGTCATCCGTACGGTCGCCTGCGCGGTGTAGACACCGCGCTCATACCGCTCGGTCCAGCCGCCCCAGAACGAAGCTAGGTCGAAGCCCGGCGGGCGCCGCGCCGGCTCGTCGAGCAGCGCCGCGTCCAGGACGTTCGCCACCCGGTACGCGGTGACCTTGTCCCGCGACGTGGCCACGAGATACCACCGTCCCGCCTTCAGGACCACACCCAGCGGAGCCAGCGTCCGGGTCACCTCGCGGGGCGCCTTCCAGCGCAGGTAGCGCACCTCGAGCATCCGTTCCCGCCAGACCGCGTCGGCCACCGTGGCCAGGTGCGGGGTGGGCTCGTCGGCCCGGAACCATCCGGGCGCGTCCAGGTGGAAACGCTCGCGTACCCGATCGGCCCGGTCCGCCAGCTCGCCCGGCAGCGACGCCCGCAGCTTGAGCTCCGCGGCCGCCAGGACCGAGCCGAGGCCGAGCTCCGCGGCCGGCCCGGGCACCCCGGCCAGGAACAACGTCCCGGCCTCGTCGCCGGTCAGGCCGGTCAGCCGGGTGCGGTAGCCGTCGAGCAGCCGGTATCCGCCCGCCGGCCCGCGGTCGGCGTAGACCGGCACGCCGGACGCGCCCAGCGATTCGACGTCGCGGTAGACCGTCCGCACGGACACCTCGAGCTCGTCGGCGAGCTCCTGCGCGGTCATCCGCCCGCGCGTCTGCAGCAACAGCAGCAGGGAGACGAGGCGGGACGCGCGCATCGGCCCAGCATGGCACCGGCCGCGTGCACACAGCACGCGGCCGGTGTGCCCGGAGCTACAGGCTCAGGATGCGGTTGAGGATGTCCCGGTACCCGCGCAGCTGCAGGCGCAGCCGTTCGGTGTCCTCGGTGTCGTCGGTCAGGTCGTCACGCTGTGCCTTCAGGCCGGCGGTGAGCTTCTCGACGGCCTCGTCGATCAGCGTCGTCGCCTCGGCGGCCGCGTCCTTCGGGCTGTCGACGAAGCGCAGCTGGACCTCGCGCCAGCGCTCCTGGAACGACTTGGCGTCGTCCGCGCCGAAGATCGTCTCGGCCTTGGCCGCGGATGCGGTCGCGGCCGCACCCACCGGCACCGGCACCGGCACCGGTACGACGGCAGGCTCCGTGCCGTCGACGGCGGGCTCGTCCGCCGCCGGGGTGTCGTCGGTCGCGAGCGGTGCGTCGGTCACCGGGGCCACCGCCTCGGTGTCGTCGGTCTTGTCGGAGGCGGGGGAGGTCTCGGTGTCGGCGTCGTCACGGGGTTCGTCGGTGACCGTTTCGACCGCCTCGGGGCCGTCGACCTTGTCCTCGTCCTCGGTCCGGTCCTCGTCCGATTCGGATTCGGCCTTCTCGGAGTCGCCCTTCCCGGACTTCGCCTGCGCCGCCTCGGTGTCGGCGGGCGCCTCGCCCGCGGCGGGCTCGTCGTCCAGCGGGACGTCGACCTCGTCGGTCGGGCCGCCGTGGTCGTGCGCGTCCACCCGGTCCTCGTCCTCCAGCCAGGTGTCCTCCGGGCCGGTGGCGGCGGGGCTGCCCGCGTACGGCCTGTCCGCGGTGGTCACGGCGCTGTCGTCCGGATCGCTGCCCGGCGCGCCCCACCGGTCGTTGTCCCGGGCGGACGAAGCGCCGAAGGCGGTGGTCCGGTCCGGGTCCCCTGTCGTGTCGTCATCGTTCACGGTGCCGTCGGCCGGGTCGGCGGTGTCGTCACGCGGCTCGTCGTCCGAGCGCGCACGGTCGGCGTCGTCGACGGCGTCGCCGGTCGTCGCCGGCGTGTTCGACCAGGGCGACGGCGGGCGCTGGTTCGGCACCGCCACCGGGTCGGACTGGACCCGCTCGGGCCGGTCGTCGAGCGCCAGCTCTTCGTCGGCTTCGCGAGCGTCGTTGGAGAAGAAACGCATGATCAGGGCTCCTCAGCGGCTCGTGGCGTCGGGACGGGAGCCCGCGACGTCGCTGTCGTGGTTGTTGATCGGTTGGGTCGGTACCGTCGGCTGGGATTCCGCGGCGGCGCCTTCGGTGCGGACGGGGTTCTCGCCGAGCAGGTCGGCGAAGAGCGCGCGGTAGTGGACCAGGGCCTGCCGCAGATCCTCGGTGTCCGCCTCGCCGGCCGCGTTGCGTTCGCTGATCGCGTGTGCGTCGCGGTAGTGCTCGAGGGTCCGGGCGTGCGCGACGGACAGGTTGGCGAGTTGGTCGTCGTAGTCGCCGGTCGGGTAGCCCCGCTCGGCGATGAGCTGGGTGACCAGCTCGTCGGCGGTGGACACGGCCTCACCGGGTGAGTCCACGAACTGGATCTGCACCTCTTCCCAGGCGGCCGAGTACTTCGCCTTCGACTCGGCCGACAGCTCCTTGAGCTCGAACCCGGCGTGGCGCTTCTCGCGCTCACGGAGCTCACGCTCGCCCTCCGAACGGCTGTCGGCGTCGCCGACCACCTTGTCGTACTCGGGGCCGAACGTGGTGCGAAGCTGCTTGCGGCGGCTGGCGCGTACGCCGTAGACGGTGACGGCGACGACCAGCAGCGCGACGACGATTAGAATGATCACGACTGTGGGGGACATCGGATTCCTCCTTCTTCACCCCGGGATATGCCCACCCAACCAGGGTCATCAATCCGATTCGACAACCCGGCGTGAAAACCCTCCGTCTGTGTGGCCGGAAACTTGACCCCGTCGTCCTCGCGGAGGCGCACACGAGCCGGCGGACCGTGCCTCACCGCTGACCGTAAGCGGACAGATCGCCCGCCTGCCCCGCCCCGGCCCGGCCGGCGTGGGGCGGTTTTGTCGTGAGATTCGCCAAAGCGCGACCTGTTACGCATGTCGTTCCCCCAGGACAATTAGGACAGTCCGCTTTATTATGGCACGTAGCGGAGCTAGCTCGGATCGCGTCCATTACGTATCCTGCCGAAGGCGCGCTCAGCTCGAAAACGGCCGTTAACAAGCGTCGACGGCCACCTCGGCCTGCGCTGCGCAAGTCCTGCATCCCCTCGGGCGGAGTCTGATGAGAACCCGCAACTGGTCGATCCGTTCGAAGATCATCGCGATGGTGGCGGTGCCGCTCGCGGCCCTGCTCGCGCTCTGGGTCTTCGCGACGGCACTGACCGTCGGCCCGGCGCTCAACCTGATGTCGGCACAGACCCTGCTGGACACCGTCGGCACCCCCGGCGAGGTGCTGACGGGTGAGTTGCAGCGCGAGCGGCGGCTCTCCGTCGAGTTCCTCGCGGACTCCGAGGGCAGCGCAGCCGCGCTCGTCGCGCAGCGCGCCGCCACCGACCGCGCCGCCGCCGAGTTCCGGCGCACCGCCGGCAGCGACGACGCCCGGGGCGCCGCGACCGACACGCTGGAGGCCCGGATCGGGCAGGTCTTCTCCGACCTCGACGGGTTGAACCCCAACCGCCTGCACATCGACCGCCGCGCGGTCGACCCGATCGGCGCGCAGAACCTCTACAACAGCATGGTCGACAGCACCTTCCAGATGTACTCGGCCCTCGCCACCTTCAGCGACGAGCGCATCGACCGCCAGATCCGCGCCCTCATCCTGATCGGACGCGGCCGGGAACACCTCAGCCGCACGGACTCGCTGCTCGCGGGCGCGCACGCGGCCGGCAAGCTCAGCCCGGTCGGCCGCACCGAGTTGCTGCAGTCGATCGCCACCGCCCGCTTCCTGCTCTCCCAGGGCGTCAACGACCTGCCCGAGCGGGACCGCACGGCATACCGGCGGCTCAGCAACGGCGCCTCCTTCAACCGGCTCGGCGAGCTGCAGGACCTTCTGGTCAGTGACAGCCGCCCCGGCCTTGCGGCGCCGGTGCCGGCCGCGTCGTGGCAGCCGGCGTACGACACCTCGGTGCAGCAGTTGCGTGCGTTCGAGATCAACGCCTCCGACTCGCTCGCGCAGGAGGCCCTGCCGGTCGCCGCCAAGGTGCTCATCCGGCTCGGGCTGGCGGGCCTGCTCGGTCTGATCGCGGTCGTCGTCTCGATCGTGGTCTCGGTGCGCATCGGCCGCTCGATGGTCGGCCGCCTGAGCCGGCTGCGCGGCGAGGCGCTGGAGATGGCCGGCGAGCGGCTGCCGTCCGTCGTCCGCCGGCTGCAGCGCGGCGAGGCCGTCGACGTCGACGTCGAGACCCCACCCCTGGAATACGGCCGCGACGAGATCGGCGAGCTCGGCCGCGCGTTCAACGAGGTGCAGCGCACGGCCGTGCAGTCGGCGGTCGAGGAGGCCAACGTCCGGCGCGGGATCAACGAGGTATTCCTCAACATCGCCCGGCGCAGCCAGACCCTGCTGCATCGCCAGCTCGCCCTGCTAGACCGCATGGAGCGGCGCGAGACCGAGCCGGACGAGCTCGAGGATCTCTACCGCGTCGACCATCTCGCCACCCGGATGCGCCGTCACGCCGAGGACCTGGTGATCCTCGCCGGCGCCGCACCCGGGCGTGGCTGGCGCAACCCGGTGCCGGTGATCGACGTCGTCCGGGGCGCGATCAGCGAGGTCGAGGACTACAAGCGGGTCGACATCGTCTCGATCGAGTCCGCCGCGGTGCTCGGCCGGGCCGTGGGTGACGTCATCCACCTGGTCGCCGAGCTGCTGGAGAACGCGGCGTCGTTCTCCCCGCCGCGCACCCGGGTCCAGGTCGTCGGCCAGGTCCTGCCGAACGGCTACGCCCTGGAGATCGAGGACCGAGGCCTGGGCATGTCGCCCGAGGCGACCGCCGAGGCCAACCGCAAGCTGCTCGAGCCGCCCGACTTCGACCCGACGGACAGCGCCCGGCTCGGTCTCTTCGTGGTCGCCCAGCTGGCCAACCGGCACGGCATCCGGGTGTCGCTGCGCCCGAGCGGCTACGGCGGGGTGACCGCGGTCGTCCTGGTGCCGGGCGATCTCGTGACGCACGGACCGGGCCGGACCGCGCTGCCCGCCGGGCCGTCGCCCTCCGACAAGTCATGGGACCGGCCGCTGGTCGGCACGGGCACCGAGGATCCGTCGCGCCCCTCGCTCGCGGCCCTGCAGTGGCAGGGCACCGAGGAGCTGCGCTCGATCTCGGTGACCGGCCGTCCGGTGACGATCAACGGAACCGCCACCGCGGGCCCGGACCTGGCCGACACCTCCGTCGACCTGACCCCGGCGACGCCGGCCGAACCGAGCGGGCCGAGCCCCAGCGCGGTGGTCGACGGGCTCACCGAGGACGGCCTGGTACAGCGCCGCCGCACCCGGCCACGCCGCGCGAAGGGCGGCCCCGCGGCACCGCCGGCCCTGCTGCCGCCGAATCTGACCTCACCGGCCGGACTGACCCCGATGGAGCTGCCGTCGGCCGGCACCGGCCTGGCGGCGAACGGCACCGGCCTGGCGGGCGACACCCCGCTACGGCACGGTGACGGTCCGACCGCCGTGCCGGGCCCGGCCCCGGCGTCGTTCCGGCCCCGCATCCCGGCGCCGCGCATCGAGCCGGACCCGATCGGCCCCGCGGCGGATCTCTCCGCGCCGGGTATCGCGCCCGATCCGCTCGGGTCCGATCCGTTCGCGCCCGATCCGTTCGCGCCCGATCCGCTCGGGTCCGACCCCCTTGGGTCCGACCCCCTTGGGTCCGAGCCGTTCGTGCCCAAGGCGGATCTCGGCCGGCGGGCGCCCGCGGAGCCGCTTGGTGAGGCCGACGAGGCGCTGCTTCCGCGGCGGGTTCGGCAGGCCAGCCTCGCGCCGCAACTGCGGGGCCCGGTCGCGGAGCGCGTCAGCGCCGGCACGTCCCGCTCCCCGGAGCAGGTCCGCAGCCTGATGAGCGCCCTGCAGCGCGGCACCTCCGAGGGCCGCATCGCGGCCGCCGCCCTCAGCGCCGCCAAGAACCCGGAGAAACCCACCGAGACATCCGTCACTGACAAACAGGAGACGTTGGGGGCGCAGGCGTTGTCGGAGGCGGCTACCGTCACGTTCCCGGCGGTGCAGATCCCGGTGGCGGCCGGGCTTCCCGCAGGTACCGACAACGCGCCCGATGAGAACCACGAGAACCGGCCGGAGAAGGACGCATAGTGGCACACACGACGAACCACCAGAGCGCCAACCTCACCTGGCTCCTCGACGACCTGGTCGAGCGGGTGCCGTCGGTGCAGCAGGCGGTGGTGCTGTCGGCGGACGGGCTCATGATGGGCGCGTCCGCCGCTATGAGCAGGGAGGACGCCGAGCATCTCTCGGCGATGGCCGCCGGCTTCCAGAGCCTGGCCAAGGGGGCGAGCCGGCACTTCCGGGCCGGCCCGGTGCGCCAGACCGTCGTCGAGATGGAGGACGCGTTCCTCCTGGTCACGGCGGCCGGCCTGGGCGCGTGCCTGGCGGTGGTGGCCGCCAGCGACGCGGACCTGGGCCTGATCGCGTACGAGATGGCCATGCTCGTGATCCGGGTGGGCCAGACGATGGACGCCCCCGAGCGGCCCGCCGGGTCCAATGGGCGGTGATCCGCTGCGCGCGCCGCACGACTGGCTGGACCACGACGCGGGTCCGGTGGTCCGTCCGTACGCGATGACGCAAGGCCGGGTCGCCCCGTCCGGCGGAGAATTCGATCTCGTCGCGTTCGTGGTGGCGACGATGGCGGAGGCGACACCGTCGCCCTCGTTGCATCCGGAGCATCACGCGATCGTCGGCGCGGCGTGGGAGCCGACGCCGATTGTCGAACTAGCCTCCAAACTGGACCTCTCCCTCGGGGTCGTCCGGGTCTTGCTGGGTGATCTACGCTCAGCGGGACTCATTTCGCTCTACGAGCCCCCCGCGGCCTCTCAGCCGCACGACGTCGACGTACTCAAGGCGGTTGTCAATGGACTCCGTGCGCTCTGACCGAGACGGCACGCGCTCTCGCATCCCGGTCGCGCTCAAGATCCTCATCGCCGGCGGGTTCGGTGCGGGCAAGACCACGATGGTCGGCTCGGTCAGCGAGATCCGGCCGTTGCAGACCGAGGAGGTGCTGACCGGCGTCGAGGGCGCCGACGACACCTCCGGCGTCGAGGCGAAGCGGACGACGACGGTGACGATGGACTTCGGTCGCATCACGATCACCGAGGATCTGCAGCTCTACCTCTTCGGCACGCCCGGGCAGGACCGCTTCTGGTTCCTCTGGGACGAGCTGTCGCAGGGTGCGCTGGGCGCCGTCGTGCTCGCCGACACCCGCCGCCTGGCGGACTGCTTCCCGTCGATCGACTACTTCGAGCAGCGGGGCACGCCGTTCGTGGTCGCCGTGAACTGCTTCGACTCGGAGCGCCGATTCGGCGCCGAGGCGGTCGGCCGGGCACTCGACCTCGACCCCGACGTTCCGGTGGTGGAGTTCGACGCGCGCGAGCCGCTGGCCGCCCGCAACGTCCTGATCGAGCTGGTCGAGTACGTCGCCCGCCGGCAGCTGCTGGCCGCCGGTTCCCGCTAGGGGCTCAGCCGCGCGGTGCCGAGTGTGGTGAATGCCAGCCGGCCGGGGTGTTCGCCGGGGTCACCGGCAGGCAGATCAGCCGGGTGGCGAGCCGGGACACCGTCCGTGCCGGCAGGACTCCGCGCGCGATCAGCTCGTCGGGCCGGGCGTACGGCCCGCGGTTGAGCCGGTCCATCACGATCCGGTGCGCCTGCTCCGAGCTCAGTCCGGGCAGCCGGGCCAGCTCGTGCCCGGGCACGTGGTTGACGTCGACGAGCCCGCCGTCGTCGAAGGCGCGCAGGAGATCCGGCCGGCCGATGCCCAGCTGGCGGGCGCGCGCCGGGTCGAAGAGCGCGAACTGGCGTGCCTGCTCGCGCAGGCTCCGGGTACCCGGTGTGTCGCCGGGGTGGGAGGCGAGGACCGCGCCGTGCACGGACGCGACGACGGCGATTCCCATGAACATCAGGAAGCCGATGGCCTCCGCCGTGCTCAGGTCCGGGCTCTCCAGCGGGCTGGGGTCGATCGCGGCGAAGACGAGCGCGACGACGAACAGCAGGGCGTAGCCGACCGCGACCAGGAACTGGCGCTTGTCCTGCCGGCGGGCGCCCGCGTACACGAAGTAGATCCAGCTGCCGAACGAGCACACGACGAACGGGAGCAGGGCCGCGAAGATGACCTCGCCGATCGGGAACCGCCGCCGCGGCGCCGCGTACGCCGGAGGCGGTGGGGCCCCACCCCACGGGGACAGCGGCGGGTGGCCCGGCGATGCGGGGGCCGCCACGATCTCGGTGGGGTCCGGCGGGACGTACTGCTGTATGTAGCCCGACGGCGCCGCGATGAGTGAGCCGGAGGTGGCCGCGGGCGGCGCGTCGCCGGCCGGACCGCGGGGTACCGGAATCTCGTCGCTCGCGGCCCACGGGTCGACGGGCTCGGCGTAGAAGGGCTCGCCGCGCAGGATGCGCCGGTGGGTCTCCTGCATCCGCTCGCCCGGCTCGGCGCCGAACTCGTCGAGGAAGTACGCGCGGGCGTCACGGAACACCGCCAGCGCCTCGGCCTGCCGGCCGCCCTGGTGCAGGGCGATCATCAGCTGTGCGCGCAGCCCCTCGCGCAGCGGGAACTGCTCGACCAGCCGGACCAGGTCCGGCATGAGCCCGGTGTGGTTGCCCCGGGCCAGTTCGATGTCCGCCCACTTCTCCCAGGCGGTGGCGCGGGCGTCGGAGAGCCGGTTGCGGGCGGCCTCGAAGACCGGCCCCGACAGGCCGGCGAGCGCCTCGCCCTGCCACAGGTCCAGCGCCTCGCGGAGGGTCTCGGCCGCCTCGACGAGCTGCCCGGCCCGGCGTTCCGCGGAGGCCCGTGCCAGGCCGGTCTGGAACCGCTCGGCGTCCAGCGCGTCGGGGTCGGCCCGCAGGACGTACCCACCGTTGGTCAGCGCGATCAGCTCGCCCGGGGTACGCGGCGAGCGCTCGGGCTCGAGCACGCGGCGCAGCCCGGCCACGTACTTCTGCACGACGTTGGCGCCGTTCTCCGGAGGCCCGTCGCCCCACACCGCGTCGACGATCTGGTGTGTCGGCACCGGCCGGCCCGCCTCGAGCAGCAGCACCGCGAGTACCGCACGCTGCTTGGCGGGGCCGAGATCCACCGGTTCGTCGCCGCGTAGGGCCCGGACCGCGCCGAGGATCTCGAACCTCAGCGTGCGGCCCGCGGGCGCGTCTGTCACGGCGCCAACCCCCTTGAGCAGCACACCTGTGTAACGGCAGCGGAACGGCAGCCGGCAGCAGCATAGCCGCAGCGCGACGGCAGCACTGTCTCCGAGGCTTCAATGCGTCAACCCGACAGGCGGACCGGGACGGGCCGCCGCGCGGAGAAAGCGATGAGTCGATGAACGTTCGTAAGGTTCGGCCGGCGGCCGTCGCCGCCCTCGTTGCCGTGGGTGTGGCCGCCGCAGGCGGCTGCGGCCTCGCCGATGCCGCGCGGGAGCCGGCCGCGGCCGCCTCGGAGGCGCCGCGGGAAACACTGCTCAAGTCGCTGCCGGACGCCAAGACCGGCAGCTTCCACTTCGCCGTCGAGGGCGGCGAGGCGCCGGCCTCCGGCGACTTCGACGCGGGCAGGCGGAGCTACCGGATCGGGTTCCGCTACCGCGAACCGGAGGCCGGCTTCACGATGCACTCCGACTTCCTGGTCGTCGAGGAGCGGACCTGGATCAGGATGCGGTTCACCGGCACCGAGGGGCTGACCGGGCTCCCGAAGCTGCCGAAGAAGTGGATGCTGATCGACCCGGCCAAGGTCGAGAACACCGACGAGATCCCGCTCGGCTACGACGGCGAGACGGATCCGGGCGAGGCCGGCGCCGTGCTTGCGGCGATCGTCGACGTCCGGCGTACCGGTGCGGGTGGGTTCGCGGGCACCACCGACCTCACCCGGCAGGGTCAGGCGGAGATCGTCGACCAGGAACGGCTCGCGGCGCTGGGCGCGCGGGCCAGGGCGGTGCCGTTCGAGGCCACCGTCGACGGCCAGGGGCGGCTGCTCTCCACGGTCGTGCGGATCCCGGCGGCCGGAAAGTACAAGGCCTCCGAGTACGAGGTGACCTACAGCGACTACGGAAAGGCACCGACGCCGACGGCGCCCGCGGCTGACCAGCAGCAGAAGGCGTCAAAGGACGCCTACGAGCTGTTGAACGGCTGAGGTGGCGCAGAGGCGGCAGCCGCGCGGGTCGGACGGGGGTCCGCGCGCCTGTCGCTTCCGCGTGATTGGATCGGTGCATGGGCGCGAACGATGAGTACGTCTTCGTCGGCTGCTACACGGGCGAGAGCGGTGGCGAGGGCGAGGGCATCGCGCTGCTGCGCCGCGATCCGGCCACCGGCGAGCTGACCCGGCTGGGCCTCGCCGCCCGCACGCCCTCGCCGTCCTTTCTCGCCCAGCACCCGCGCCGCCCGGTGCTGTACGCGGTCAACGAGCTGGACGCCGGCACGGTGAGCGCGTTCGCGGTCGACCGGGACGCCTCCCTCACCCCGGTGGCCGTGCAGTCCACCGGCGGCGGCGCGCCCTGCCACCTCGCCGTCGCCGCCGACGGCCGCCACCTGCTGGTGACCAACTACGCCGGCGGCAGCGTCGCGGTGTTCCCGCTCGACGCCGACGGCGTACCGGGCGAGCACTGCGACCTGCTCGACCTGCAGGGCGGGGGCCCGGTCGCGGACCGTCAGGAGGGCCCGCACCCGCACATGGTCGCGCCGGATCCGAACGGCGCGGACGTGCTGATCTCCGATCTCGGCTCGGACCGGGTGTGGCGGGCCCGCCTCGACCCGATCTCCGGCCGGCTCGTCCTGGCCGGCCCGGCCGTCGTCGCGGCGCCCGGCACCGGCCCGCGGCACCTGCTGCACTCCATCGACGGCGCGCTGCTGCTGGTCGGCGAGTTGGCCGGCGAGCTGAGCTGGTACCGCCCGGACCCGGCCGACGGCGGCCTGCGGCAGGCCGGTGGCGCGTCGACGAGCGCCGGGAAGCCGAACCACCCGTCGGAGCTGACCACCGGTCGCGACGGGCGTTTCGTCTACGTGGCCAACCGCGGCCCGGACACCGTCTCCGTCTTCTCCTGGGAGCCCGAGGGCGGCACGCTGGTCGCCGAGGTGGCCGTCGGCGGTGCCTGGCCGCGGCACATCGCCCTGCTCGGCGACCATCTCTACGTAGCGAACGAGCGCTCACACAACGTCACGATCTTCCGCATCGACCCGGACACCGGCATTCCGCAGTCCCAGGGCGAGCCGGTGGGCGAAGGCAGTCCGACGTGCCTGCTGCGCTGGAACGGTCTCCAGGTGAGCGGATGACCTATAGCGGACGGCGACGGCGCGCCGACGTTACCGGCCGAAATCCGGCAGAGACCCCCAAGATCCGCACACGGCCCGGAGGCGCTTCGCTACGGAAAGTGAATTAGGTACCGGGAATTTCCAATCCGAGTAAGTTTCGTCCGAACGTATATGGCATTCAGGTCCGGAGATGCGCAGTATGGAGCGCGTGTCAGGCCGCCATCGCAGAAACTTCAATCTCAGGGGAGCCGGCGTCGTCGCATCTGCGATGGCGATCGTGGTTGTCCTCGCCGGTTCCTGGCTCGGCTACCAGAGTCTCGCCGATGCCGGATGCTCAGGTCAGATCAAACTGACCGTCGCAGCCGCCACCGAGATCGCTCCCGCCGTGGAACAAGCTGCCCAGCAGTGGACCTCCGGCGGTGCCAACGTCAACGGAACCTGTGTCGCCGTGAACGTGTCCGGCGTAAACCCCGCCACTACGGCCTCGGCCGTGGCAGCCAAGCACGGCGTCTCCCTCACGGGCATCGGTTCGGGCGGCAAGTCGTCCGTCCTGCCGGACGTGTGGATCGCGGACTCGTCGACCTGGCTGCTGCGTCTGCGGTCGGAGGCGTCCGGCTTCGTGCCGACCGACGGTAAGTCGGTCGCGCAGAGCCCGGTCGTGATCGCCATGCCCGAACCCATCGCGCAGCAGGTCGGTTGGCCTGACAAGAAGCTCACCTGGAAAGACCTGTTGCAGAAGATGACGACCGGCAACTCGCTGCGTACCGGCATCGTCGACCCGACGCGCGACTCGGCCGGCCTCGCCGGTCTGCTGGCGCTCGGCGGCGCCGCCGGCGGCGGTCCGGAGGCGAAGGCGACCCAGGTAGGTGCGCTGCGTGCCCTGGCGGCGGGGAGTTCCTCGCTGCGCGACGACCTCATGCAGAAGTTCCCGCGGTCGCTCGACGCGGCCGACCTCGCCAGCGCCGTGAGTGCCGCGCCGCTGTCCGAGGAGGACGTGATCGCATACAACGCGGAGCGTCCGCAGGTGAAGCTCGCCGCCCTCTACCTCGAGCCGACGCCGCCGCTGGACTACCCGTTCGCGGTCATGCCCGAGGTCGACCTGACCAAGTCCGCGGCCGCCACCGGGCTGCGCGAGGCGTTGCAGCAGCCCGGTTTCAAGAACCTGCTGGCCTCGGCCGGCCTGCGTGGCCCCGACGGCACGGTCGGCGCCGGCTTCGCCGGGCCGGTCGGTGCGCCGCAGCCTTCCCCAGCCGCCGAGGCGCCCGCGACCGGCACCGAGGGCACCGCCGCGGCGGGCCTCGACGCCAGCTCGATCAACCAGGTGCTGGGTAGCTGGGCCGCCATCACCCTGCCGGGCCGCGCGCTTGCCGTCTTCGACGTGTCGGGCTCGATGCTCGACAAGGTGCCGACGGCCGGCAACGTGACCCGCGCCGCGGTGACCCGCGCCGCGGCCTCGCAGGGCCTCTCGCTCATGGACGACAAGTGGGCGGTCGGCGTCTGGCTCTTCTCGACCGAGCTGGTCGGCAAGCGGCCCTGGAAGCAGGTCGTGCCGATCAGCCCGCTGACCTCGTCCCGGGCCGCGATCCAGGACTCGATCAGCAAGATCACGCCGAAAGAGAACGGTGGCACGGGCCTCTACGACACCGCGCTGGCCGCGTACAAGAACGTGCAGGACACGTGGCAGGCCGGCCGGGTCAACTCGGTACTGCTCTTCACCGACGGGCAGAACGAGAACAAGGACGGCATCGATCAGCGGACCCTGGTCAACGAGCTGAAGAAGCTCGCCGACCCGAAGCGCCCGGTGCGGATGGTCATCATCGGCATCGGACCCGGTGTCGACCGCACCGAGCTCGAGACCATCACCAACGCCTCGAGCTCGGGCGGCGTCTTCATCGCGCAGGACCCGGCGAAGATCGGTGAGATCTTCCTCGAGGCGATCTCGTCCCGCACGGGCGCCGCGCGCTGACGCTCGGAACGACCCAACCGGCCGCCGGATCCTCCCAAGGGTCCGGCGGCCGTTTCATTGCCGAGATGCGGCGGTCACGTCCAGGCAGACGGCCACCGCGTCGTCCTCGAGGTCCCCGCCGACGAACACGCGCAGGTCGCCGAGCAGCGAGCGCACCGCCTGCAGGGGCGCGAGCGACCCGGTCCGCCGCACGAAGCGGTGCAGCGCGGCCTCCCCGTAGCGGCTGGTGCCCGTCGCGGCGTCGAACACGCCGTCGCTGACGATGAAGAGCCGGTCGCCGGCGCGCAGGGTGAACGACTGCGGCGCGTACTCCGAGGACTCGAACATGCCCAGCGGGAACTGCGCCTCGAGCGGCTGGTCCAGTACGTCGCCGTCGCGCAGCAGCATCATCCGCGGCGACCCCGCATCGACCGCCTGCATCTCGCCGGAGTCCAGGTCCAGCTCCAGCAGCAGCGTCTCCACGTGCCGGTCGCCTCGGTGCTGCGCGAAGACCGCCTGGTCGGCCAGGGCGGCCTGGTCGGCCAGCGGCAGCCCGGCGCGGCGGGCGTTGCGCAACGCGTACGTGGCCAGCGAGGTCAGCAGCGCGGCGCTCGTACCCTCGCCGTGGCCGTTGAGCACGCTCAGGTAGAGCCGGCCGTCCTGCTCCGCCCAGTCGAAGCTGTCCCCGCGCACCGCGTACGAGGGTTCGAGCTGCCCGGCCAGGCTGAACGACGGCCGGATCCGGCTGCGACCCGGCAGCAGCTCCCACTGCATCTCCGCGGCCAGCGTGAGCCGGCTGGTGCGGGCCGCCGACGTGTACCGGTCGGTTCCGGCGGACGCCGCCTGCAGCTCGTGCGCGAGCAGCGTGGCGATCTCGGCGAGCTCACCCCGGGTCTCGGCCGAGTCGGCGGCGGGGGAGCACCGCAGCACGCCCATGCGCTCCCCGCGCCCGGTCACCGGCAGGTAGCCGACCTCGCCGTCCCTGACCTCGGACTGGTGGTCGAAGGAGCGCCAGGCGGGTTCGCCGGGTCGGGTCAGCGGCGGGCCGCCGGTCAGCGGCAGCAGGGCGGCCAGGCGGTAGTCGACGAGCAGCAGCTCGATGTCGATCGCGTAGTCGCGGGCGACCGCCTCCGCCAGACACTCGACGATGAGGTCGGCCGGAGCATCGGTCAGCGCGCGCTGCACGGCGGTCAACCGGTCGGACATGGCTTCACCACCTGGACAGTCTCCGCCGCAAGGGTAGTCTCTGCTGCAACATGGCCGAACACCATGGGCCGGATGGGCCGGACCCGATGCGTGCCGCGGCAGTCGACGACGCCGCGCCCGCCCTGCTGGCCGCCTGGGACGCCGCCCGCGAGCGGATGACTCCCCGGCTCTCCTGGCCCCAGCTGAACGCCCTGCTGGTGATCGAGCGCGAGCAGGGCATCAACCTGCGTGGCCTGGCCGGGCAGCTCAAGATGATCCTCTCCTCGGCGAGCCGGCTGTGCGACCGCCTGGTCGCCTCCGGCATGGTCGAGCGGGTGCCGGGCCAGGCCGACCGGCGCGAGATCGCGCTGTATCTGACGCCGGCGTCGCGCCAGCTGCTCGAGCGCCTGCGGGCCACCCGCCGGGAGCTGCTCGCGGAGGTGCTGGAGCGGATGACATCCGCGGGCCGGACGGCGCTGGTGCGCGGCCTGACCGAGTTCGCCGCGGCCGCCGATCCGGGTGCGGCCGCCGAGACCGCCCGTACGGCCTGAGTGGTCACTGCCGGGCGAGCCACGCGGCGGGGTCGTCGAGCAGCGCGCGGACGACCGAACCCGCCGCGCCCCGCATGGCGGCGTCCGGGCCGAACGTGGCGGCGTGCAGCCGCACCGGCGACCAGGCCGCGGTGAGCACCCGCCGGCCGGCCTCGGCCGCGATCGGCTCGCGGAGCCAGGGCAGCAGCGAGGCGTAGCTGCCGCCGAGCACGATCGTCTTCACGTCGAGCAGGTTGACCACCGCGGCCACCGCCATGCCCAGGGCCCCGCCGGCGGCGGCAAGCGCGGTCAGCGCGGCGGTCCCGCCGTCGGCCGCGGCGCCTGCCAGGGCCTCGACGGTGGTCACGCCGGCGGCGCGCAGCACGGCCTCCTGGCCGGCGTACTGCTCGAGGCAGCCGCGGGCGCCGCAGCGGCAGGCCGGGCCGTCGGGGTTGATCGGGATGTGGCCGATCTCGCCGCTCCAGCCCCGGGTGCCGCGGTAGAGCGCGCCGTCCAGCACGATGCCGGCGCCGATGCCGATCTCGCCGGAGATGTAGACGAAGTCGCGGGGCGGCTCGGCCGTGCCGAGCTCGCTGAGCGCGGCCAGGTTCGCCTCGTTGTCGACGGTGACCGGCAGGTCGCCGAGGAGGTCGCCGACGGCGACGTCCTGCCATCCGAGATTGGGGGCGATGCGGACGACGCCGTGCGCCGTGACCAGGCCCGGCACGGCCAGGGCCGCCCCGGCGATGGTGAGCCCGTCCGCCTCGGCCAGCGCCCGGGCCCGGGCGGCGAGCCGGCCCAGCGCGGCGATGGCGGTGCCGGGACCGGTCAGGCGCTGATCGCCGGGCTCGACGAGGCGGTGCCGGACGGTGCCGGCCAGGTCGACCACGCAGGCGGCCCGGTAGTCGACGTTGATCTCCAGCCCGAGTCCGGCCGGGCCGTCCGGTGCGAGGGTCAGCCCGACCGCGGGCCGGCCGGCGCCGCTGCGCGGCGCGGGCTCGACCTCGGTGAGCAGCCCGCCGGTGACGAGGTCGTCGACGAGTGCCGAGACCGTGGCCCGGGTCAGGCCGGTGACCCCGGCCACCGATGCCCGAGATATCTGACCTGTGCTGTTCGCCACGGTTTGCAGAACAAGCGCGAGATTATGGGCCCGCACGCTCGATTGCCGGACCGGCGACCCCGTCGCACTCATCATCCGCCCCGTCACGCCCTTGACAATGCCACACGCCGGTCAAATAATTCAACCAATAAACAAATCAGCTCTGTTACGTGGAGGTAACCGTGTCGGTCCAGCCCACGCGCGACGACAAGTTCTCATTCGGTCTCTGGACCGTCGGATGGCAGGCCCGGGACCCGTTCGGCGAGGCCACCCGGGGCCCGCTCGACCCGATCGAGGCCGTGCACAAGCTCTCCGAGCTCGGCGCCTACGGCATCACGTTCCACGACGACGACCTCGTCCCGTTCGGCTCCGACGCGCAGAGCCGCGACGGCATCATCGCCGCCTTCAAGAAGGCCCTGGACGAGACGGGCATGGTGGTGCCGATGGTGACCACCAACCTCTTCACCCACCCGGTCTTCAAGGACGGCGGCTTCACCAGCAACGACCGCGGCGTCCGGCGCTACGCCCTGCGCAAGGTGCTGCGCAACATGGACCTGGCCGCCGAACTGGGCGCGCAGACCCTGGTCCTCTGGGGCGGTCGCGAGGGCGCCGAGTACGACGCCGCCAAGGACATCCACGCCGCGCTCGACCGCTACCGCGAGGCCCTCAACCTGCTCGCACAGTATTCCGAGGACCGCGGCTACGGGCTGCGCTTCGCCATCGAGCCCAAGCCCAACGAGCCCCGCGGCGACATCCTGCTGCCGACGGCCGGGCACGCGATCGCGTTCGTGCACGACCTCGAGCGCCCGGAGCTGTTCGGCGTCAACCCCGAGGTCGGCCACGAGCAGATGTCGAACCTCAACTTCGCGCACGGCATCGCCCAGGCGCTGTGGCACGGCAAGCTCTTCCACATCGACCTCAACGGTCAGCACGGCCCCAAGTTCGACCAGGACCTGGTCTTCGGCCACGGCGACCTGCTCAACGCGTTCGCGCTGGTCGACCTGCTCGAGAACGGCGGACCCGGCGGCGGGCCGACCTACGACGGCCCCCGGCACTTCGACTACAAGCCCTCGCGCACCGAGGACTACACCGGCGTCTGGCACTCGGCCGAGGCAAACATGCGGATGTACCTGCTGCTCAAGGAGCGGGCGCAGGCGTTCCGCGCCGACCCGCGGGTGCAGGAGGCGCTCGCCGCCAGCAAGGTCCTCGAGCTTTCGACCCCGACGCTGGCCGCCGGCGAGACCTACGCCGACCTGCTCAACGACCGCGGCTCCTATGAGGACTACGACGTCGACGCGGCCGGAGCCCAGGGCTACCACTTCGTCCGGCTGCACCAGCTCGCCATCGATCACCTGCTGCGCGCGAACTGACTCCGAACGGAAGATGAACCCATGACACTGGTAGCCGGGATCGATTCCTCCACACAGTCCTGCAAGGTGGTCATCCGTGACGCCGAAACCGGAAAGCTGATCCGGCAGGGGCGGGCGAGCCACCCCGACGGCACAGAGGTACATCCCGACGCCTGGTGGACCGCGCTGCGGCAGGCGATCGACGAGGCCGGCGGCCTGGACGACGTCGCCGCCGCGTCCGTCGCCGGTCAGCAGCACGGCATGGTGGTCCTGGACGAGAACGGCGAGGTGGTGCGCCCGGCGCTGCTGTGGAACGACACCCGCAGCGCCGGTGCCGCCGCCGACCTGATCGAGGAGCTCGGCGGCGGCGACCAGGGCCGCCGGGCCTGGGTCGACGCCGTCGGGATCGTCCCGGTCGCGAGCTTCACGCTGACCAAGCTGCGCTGGCTGGCCCGCAACGAGCCGGACAACGCCGCCCGGGTGGCGGCGGTCTGCCTGCCGCACGACTGGCTGACCTGGAAGCTGTCCGGCGCGCGGGGCCTGGACAGCCTGCACACCGACCGCAGCGACGCGAGCGGCACCCTCTACTGGTCGGCCGCGGCCGAGGAGTACCGCCATGACCTGCTCGAACTGGGCTTCGGCCGGCGGATCGCCGTGCCGCGGGTGCTCGGCCCGACCGGCATCGCGGGCACGTTGCCGAACGGCGCGCCGCTCGGCCCGGGCGCCGGCGACAACGCCGCGGCCGGCCTCGGCGCGGGCGCGCTGCCGGGCGACGTGGTGATCTCCATCGGCACCTCCGGCACCGTCTTCGTCTCCTCCGACGTCGCGCCGGACGATCCGAGCGGCGCCGTCTCCGGCTTCGCCGACACGACCGGCCGGTTCCTGCCGATCGTCGTCACGCTGAACGCGGCCCGGGTGCTCGACGCGGCGGCCCGGCTGCTCGGCGTCGATCACGGGGAGCTGTCCCGGCTCGCGCTCTCCGCGCCCGCCGGCGCGGACGGCCTGGTGCTGATCCCGTACCTGGAGGGCGAACGCACCCCGAACCGGCCGAACGCCACGGGTGCCGTCCACGGCCTCACCCTGCGCACCTCGGACCCGGCGCACCTGGCCCGGGCGGCGGTCGAGGGCATGCTCTGCGCGCTCGCCGACGGGCTGGACGCCCTGGTCGCACACGGCGCGGCGGCCAACCGCATCGTGCTGGTCGGCGGCGGCGCGCGCAGCGAGGCGGTTCGCCGGATCGCGCCGGCGCTGTTCGGCCTGCCGGTCCTGGTCCCGCCGCCGGGCGAGTACGTCGCGGACGGGGCCGCCCGCCAGGCCGCGTGGGTCGCGCTGGGCGGGGACGCGCCGCCGGCGTGGTCCGCCGAGACCCCCGAGGTTTACGAGGACGAGGGCGTTCCGCTGATCCGCGAGCAGTACGCGTCGGCCCGGGACGCCGTGATCGACCGGGTGTCCCGCTAACCTCGTCCGCGTGAGCTTGCGGGGAGGACCGGCGCATCGCGCGTACAGCGTGGTCGTCTTCGTCATCCTCGCGTCCCTGGACAACGTCGCGATCGGCCTCGTCCCGCCGCTGTACCGCAGCATCGGCGGCGAACTCGGCGTGGGCGAGGGCCGGATCGCACTCGCCACCACGGTGATGTTCCTGATCAGCGCGGTGGCGGCGATCGGCTGGGCGTACGCGGGCGACCGCACCAACCGCAAGCCGGTGCTGATCGCCGGCACGGTGATCTGGGTCCTCGGCACCGCCTGGTCCGGCCTGGCCGGCAGCTACTCGTCGTTCCTGCTGTCTCAGGTGCTCGCGGCGATCGGCCTGGGCGGCGTGGCCAGCGTCAGCTTCTCCGTGGTCAGTGACCTGATCTCGCCGCGCCGCCGGGGCCTGGTGATGAGCTTCTGGGGTCTGTCGCAGGGCATCGGCACGCTCGCCGGGACGCTGATCGGCGGCCTGCTCGGCTCGACCGACTGGCGGCGGCCGTTCCTGATCGTCGCCGCGGCGGGCCTGATCGCCACGGTGGCGTACATGCTGACCTACGACGTCCCGCGCGGCGACAGCCAGCCGGAGCTCGAGGGCGTCGACTACGAGGAGCGGATCCACCGCGACGACCTGCCGCGGATCCTGGCCCGGCGCACCAACGTCTGGCTGATCCTGCAGGGCTTCTCCGCGCAGGTGGCCTTCGGCTCACTGGTCTGGCTGCCGGTGCTGTTCCGGGCCCGCGCCGAGGACCAGGGCTACTCGGCACCCACGGCGGTGATCGTGGGAAGCGTCTTCGCCACGATGTTCCAGCTGGGTGGTGCGCTGTCGATCCTCGGCGGCCTCGTCGGCGACCGGCTGCAACGCCGTACGCCCCGGGGCCGGGCCCTGGTCGCGGCCGTTGGCGTCCTCGCCGCCGTGCCGTTCTATGTGGTGCTGTTCTTCGTGCCGTTCCGCATCGACGTGCCGGACGGCGGCAGCACCGGCGCCGTCGTCGGCGCGATCCTGCGCAACGTCTACACCGAGCCGACCGTCGGGCTGAGCCTGGCCACCGCGATCTTCGCCCTCGCGCTGACCTCGGCGAACTCGCCGAACTGGTTCGCGCTCATCGCGGACGTTAACCCGCCCGAGCACCGCGGCACCGTCTACAGCCTCGGTAACCTGGTCAACGGCTTCGGCCGGGCCGGCGGCAACGTGCTGATCGCGGTGGCGTTCCGGGGCCTGTCCGGCGCCTTCCCGCCACCGCTCAACTACGCCGTCGGCCTGGCCGCCTTCCAGTTCTTCTTCGTGCCGACCGGCGTCATGTACTGGCTCGCCAGCCGGACGGTCGCCAGGGACATGGCCGACACCCATGCCGCCCTGGCCACCTATCGTGCGAGGGAGGAGGCGGAGGCGAAGATCAGACCCGCGCCCACACCGTGACGTCCTGCGGGACGCGACCGTCGTCGGCCAGCGGCTCGCTGGACAACTGGACCCGGGCGCCGAGCGGCAGCTCGGCCGGTGCGGCGCCGTAGTTGGTCACCACCAGCATGTCGGCGTTGCGGAACGCCAGCACCTCCGCCGGGGTGTCCACCCAGGTCAGCGCCCCGCCGCCGAGACCGTGCCCGGCGCGCAGGCGCAGCGCGGAGCGGTACAGCTCGTAGGTGGAGCCGGTGACGCCCCGCTGGCGGTCGAGGGCGTACTCGGCCCAGGTCGCCGGCTGAGGCAGCCAGCTGGCGTCCGATGGGCCGAAGCCGTACGAGGGGGCGTCGGCCTCCCACGGGATCGGCACGCGGCAGCCGTCGCGGCCGCGCTCGGCGTGCCCGGAACGCTCCCAGGCCGGGTCCTGCCGGAACTCGTCCGGTATCTCGGTCGCCTCGGGCAGCCCCAGTTCCTCGCCCTGGTAGAGGTAGGCGGAGCCGGGCAGCGCGAGCATCTGCAGCGTGGCCGCCCGGGCCCGGCGCAGCCCCAGCCCGGCGTCGGGCTGCGGATCGCCGATGCCGATGCCGTGCCTGCGCGGCTCGCCGACCGGGTAGCCCAGCCGGGTCGCGTGCCGCACCACGTCGTGGTTGGAGAGCACCCACGTGGTGGGGGCGCCGACCGCGGCGTTCGCGGTCATGGTGGAGTCGATGATCCTGCGCAGCGGGTCGGCGGACCAGGGCGCGTCCAGGTACTCGAAGTTGAACGCCTGGTGCATCTCGTCCGGGCGCACGTAGCGGGCGAGCCGCTCGGCCGGCTGCACCCAGGCCTCGGCCACCAGGATGCGCTCGCCGGGGTACTCGTCGAGGATCGTGCGCCACCGCTGGTAGACCTCGTGCACGCCGTCCTGGTCCCACATCGGCGGCGGCGGGGCGCCCTCGGGGCCGAGCCCGCCGAGGATCTCGCCCGCGTACTGCCAGTCGGCCAGGGTCGCGTCCTTGATCAGGCCGTGCGCCACGTCGACCCGGAATCCGTCGACGCCGCGGTCGAGCCAGAAGCGCAGCACCGACTCGAACTCGGCGCGGACCTTCTCGCTGCCCCAGTTGAGGTCGGGCTGGGAGACGTCGAAGAGGTGCAGGTACCACTGGCCGTCGTCGAGGCGTTCCCACGCCGGGCCGCCGAAGACGCTCCGCCAGTCGTTGGGCGGTTCGGCGCCGTCCGGGCCGCGCCCGTCGCGGAAGATGTATGGCTCCCGCTCGGGGCTGCCGCGGCCGGCGGTCAGCGCGGCCCGGAACCAGGCGTGCTCGTTCGAGGTGTGGTTGGGCACCAGGTCGATGATGACCCTGAGCCCGAGGGCCCGGGCCTCGCTGATCATCTTGTCCGCGTCGCCGAGGTCGCCGAAGATCGGATCGACGGCGCGGTAGTCGGACACGTCGTAACCGGCGTCGTGCTGCGGCGACGGGTAGAACGGCGAGAGCCAGACGGCGTCCACCCCGAGGTCGCGCAGGTAGCTCAGGCGCGCCGTGATGCCCGGCAGGTCGCCCATCCCGTCGCCGTCGCTGTCGGCGAAGGATCGCGGATAGATCTGGTAGATGACGGCGCTGCGCCACCAGTGCTCCGTGGGGGATGGCATGTCACCCAGGCTAGCCGCGCTATCCGTCGAGAATCGCGGCGAACCGTTCCTCTGCTAAATCGAGCTGGTCCAGGATGTGGTCCTTGGCGGCGAGCGAAAGCGGGGTGTCCGGGCGCCCGACCAGTTCGCGCAGCTTCGGCACCAGCGGCCGGTACTTGATCGCGGAGCTGCGGGCCTTGTCGTAGGTGGTGTGAATGACCCCGACGCCGTTGTCGGTGAAGTCGGACACCTTGATGACCCGGGCCCACGGGTCGCGCTCGAGGCTCTCCGCGACGTGCGCCCGATACTGCTCGTGCCTGTCGAACTCCGGGTCGTACTCCGGGTTGGTGACCGCCCGCACCAGCTCGGCCGTTCGGCGGTTGAACCGGCGGGCCAGCTCGGCGACGGCGGCGTCCGTCAGCACCTTGTGGCCGAGCGACTCCGGCAGGCCGGCCAGCTCCGCCGGATGGTCCTCGACGGCGTCGTGCAGCAACGCCGCCGTCAGCACGTCGACGTCGTGTATCCCGTAGTACCGCATGATCCGGATCGCCACCCGCAGCAGGTGGTTGAGGTACGGCTCCCGGACGCGGCGGTCCTCGGCGTGCAGCCGGGCCGCCAGGTCCAGCGCCTCCTCGAGCTGCCGGCGGTCGCCGGCCGGCAGCTCCTGCAGCTCAAGGGCGAACCGCTCGCGCAGCCCGGCCTCGCCGTACACCTCGGTGATCGCGTGCAACGGCATCGTGAGCAGCATCCTTGGCGCCATGCCGAACAGGTATACCCGACGGAGGCGCTCCGTGGGTCGCCGCTCAGGAAGGGATGTCGAGCAGCGGCTCTTCCGTCAGCGGCTTGGGCCGCGGCGGGACCGGCCGCGGCGAGGGCCGGACGCCCGGCGACGGGCGGCTGCCGGGCGCCCGCCGCATCGCCGACATCGACGCCTGCTTGAGCGACCAGGGGTTCTCGGCGTGCATCCCGCGGTGCGGCTTGCCGTCGCCCTCGGTGAACTCCTCCTCGGTCATCGCCTGCAGCGCGCTGAGCGCGACACCGAGGATCGTGGCGGCACTGATCAGGGTGATCGGCACGATCATCAGCAGCGGCCGGATGCCGCTCACCGCGGTGGAGACGGTGGTGCTGAGCTCGACGGACATGGCGGCCATGCCGGTGTAGTGCATTCCGCAGACGGCCAGCCCCATGATCGAGGCGGCGCCGATCATGGGGCGCCAGCCCTTCACGGAGACGGCGAACCACAGCGCGGCGGTGGATGCGGCGACGGCGATGACGCCGGAGACGGCGACCAGCGCGGGTTCAAAAAGGATCTTGCCGGAGACGTGCATGCCGATCATGCCGGTGTAGTGCATCGCCAGCACTCCGGCGCCGGTCAGGATGCCGGCGATCACGGTCTTCACGATGCTGCGCCGGCCGTGGCCGACGACCATCAGGCCGAGGCCGACGGCGACCACCGCCAGCCCGAGGCTGATCATGGTGAGCACCGGGTTGTAACGCACCGGGCTCTGCGGCACGTCGAAGCCCAGCATCGCGGTGAAGTGCATGAGCCAGATGGCCGCCCCGCCGATCGCGAAGGCGGCGATGATCAGCCAGCGGTTGCGGCGTCCGCGGGAGCGGGCGCTGCGGGCCCGCCCGGTGGACAGCAGCCCGAGGAAGGAGCCGAGGACCGCGACCAGGTACGCCGCGATCGGGTTGAAGGCACCGTACGTGAAGTGATGGACCTCGGCCACTTTGCCGTCACACCCTCGCGAAGGTCGGGAACAGGTCGCAGAGGATTGAGCCATAGGTCCGATGTGGGACATCGCACGTCGTGTGCGCCCTGCTACCCACAGAGAACCGGGGCCGCCGTGTAGCTGCCTGCTGGAGGCATCCACACGACAGCCCCGGTGCGGTCGTAGTGACCGGTCGGGTAGCCCGCCGGGGGGACGGATCAGGTGAAGATGCTGACGCCGCCGGGACCGACGAGGAGCCCGACGATGATCAGGACTACACCCCAGAGGATCTGCCGCCGGAACAGCGCGAGGACGCCGGCGACCACGAGGATGACTGCGAGGATCCAAAGCAACAGTGACATGTCGATCAGATACCCGTGCCACCCGAATCGAAAACCTCTGCCGGGCGCCCTGGGATCAGACGGCCACCAGCCCGGCGTCGACCTCCCCGGAGAGCAGCTGATACACGTTGTACGCCTGCTTGATCACGGGGTGCGACACGTTACGGACCGGCACGCCGCCGGGCGTGCGCCCCCGCTCGGTGCCGTGGTGTGCGTGCCCGTGCAGGGCCAGCGCGGTCGGCGCCGAGTCGATGGCCTGCCCGAGCAGGTAGGACCCCAGGAACGGATAGATCTCCAGCGGCTCCCCGGCGAGCGTCTCCGGCACGGGGGAGTAGTGGGTCAGCGCCACCAGCGCGTCGCAGTCGAGACCGCGCAGCGACGCGCCGAGCCGCTCGGCGATCGCCTCGGTGGTGCCGACGAAGTCCTTCATCTCCCGCTCGCCGAACTTGCTCGCGCAGGCACCGGCGAAGCCGCCGCCGAAGCCCTTGGCCCCGGCGATGCCCAGCCGGTGCCCGTGCAGTTCCAGCACGATGCCGTCGCCCTCGAGCACGGTCATGCCCGCCCCGCGCAGCACGTCGGTGACCTGCGCTTCCTGGTCGCTCTGGTGGTCGTGGTTGCCGAGCACGACGACGACCGGCACGCCGAGGTCGCCGAACTCCGTGGCCATGCACTCGGCCTCCTCGACCGTGCCGTGCCGGGTCAGGTCCCCGGCGATCAGCAGCGCGTCGGCGACCCCCGGCAACTGCTCCAGCGCGGGCCGGTAGCGGCCCAGCACGTCCTTGTCCACGTGGACGTCGCCCACGGCCGCGATCCGGATCATGAAATCTCCTCCACCTCACTGGGCGCCGCGGCGCGGATGATGCCGATGTCGCAGGCGATCTCCACGTCCGGGAAGCTCGCGGAGATCTGCCGGCAGATCTCGTCGCGACGCTGCGGGCTCTCCACCTCGCCGCCGAGCACCAGCACGTGTTCGCGGCGCTGCAGGGTGATGCCCTGTTCGGCGATCGCCCCGCTCTCGGTGAGCAGGCGCTGGATCTCCGCCTCCAGGTACTCGTCGAGCTGCGGTGTCATCTCATCCCCCAACTGTCAGGTTGGCGTCCCCCGCCAGCGGGACCACGTCGAGGCGGTCCAGCAGGACGAGGAATGCCTCCGCGTACGGTGACTTCACGGTCTCCGCCCGTACCCGGTCCCAGTCGATCTGCTCGCGCAGCGAGCGGGCGACGGGCAGCCCGGTGGCGAAGTCGCAGTAGTGCTGGGTGTAGCTGAGCAGCTTGTGGATCATGAGTTGGGTCGCCGAGAGCACGGGCATGTTGATCGCCTCGACGGGACGCATCACGGTGTCGCGCAGGGTCGCGTCGGTCACCGGCGACTCGACCGGCCGGTAGATCAGATCCACCATCCGGCCCTCGTCGTAGACCTTGACCAGCCAGTCCTCGGGCGGCTGCTCCACCTCGAAGCCGACGGCGGACAGCTCCTCGAGCGCACGCGGCCTGTCCTGCTCGCGGATGAGGAAGTCGACGTCGTGGTCGCTCGAGTGCCCGCCGTGTGCGTACACCGCGAAGCTGCCGCCGAGCGCGAACGGGATTTCGGCCTGTTTCAGAACGGAGGCCACCCGTTTGAGCGTGTTGACCAGGCCCTCGTCCACCCGGTGCGGCATGGCGGTCTCCCTGTGTCCTTGGTGTGCGTTTGCCACTTCAGCGACTACCCGAGCGGCTGACCCCTCACACCCCGCAGCACGCGGTGCCAAGGTCAAAATAAACTGCTTGACCCCATTTTGGTACGCCGACAGCCCCGCCCACGCCCGAACCGTCCGTGACTCTCCCGGGTACCGTTGGCGGGTATGGTCCCCGACCTTGTTTCCCTCCCGGTGTCCCGTTCCGATGGCGGCCGTCTACGCACGGTGGCGCTGGTCGGCATCGACGGCTCCGGCAAGACCACCCAGGCGCACCAGCTGGCGACCGCGCTGGCCGCGCGTGGCCTGCCCGCGACCTACCGGCGCAACGCCGGCGGCCGTCGCTGGTTCGGCCGGCTCGCCGTGGTTCTGGGCCGCCGGGACGGTGAGCACCTGCTCGGCCGCAGGGCCATGCTCTTCGTCGAGTCGGTGCTGCGCTGGCTCGCCATCCTGCGCACCCTGCTGCGCCGCCGGATCACCGGCGAGATCTCGGTCATGGACCGCTACGCGGTCTGCCAGTACGCGAGCATCCGCGCGCACGCCAAGACGCCCCGCCCCGGCCGGCTCAACCGCGCCGAGCGCCGGGCCCGGCTGGCCTACCGGGTCTTCCCGAAGCCGGACGTCACCTTCCTGCTCGCGGTCGACCCGGCGATCGCGTATGACCGGATCGAGCGGCGCGGCTACGACCACGAGGAGATGGCCTACCTGCGGGCGGCGTCGGCGGCCTACGAGGCGCTGCCGGAGCGCCCGGACTTCGTCGTGATCGACGCGAACGGCACACCGGACGAGGTGGGGGCGGCCCTGATCGGCTACCTCACCGACCCGGCGCCGCCGGCCGCCGTGACGGTCCCGCCGGCGCGGGTGCCCGTCGAGCGCCGCGGCCCGGCCGCGGCGGTCGTGTCACATGCGCGCGTGCTGATCCTGGCCGGGGCGACGCTCGCCGCGGCCGCGTCGGCGCTGACCTACCAGCTGGCCGAGGGCTTCTAGGCCCGGCCGTAGACGGGGATCGTCGCGCCGCTGGTCGGCTTCGACCCGTCGCCGGCCAGGAAGGCGATCACCTGGGCGATCTCGGCCGGCGCCACCCAGCGCGAGAAGTCGGCGTCCGGCTGGCCGGCCCGGTTGGCCGGGGTGTCGATCACGCTCGGCAGCACTGTGTTGCAACGCACACCGCTCTTTCGGTACTCGACCGCGACGGCGTTGGCGAAGGCCAGCACCGCGGCCTTGGCGGTCGCGTAACCGGCCGCGCCGGGGAAGGGGGCCACCGCCGCGCGCGACGACACGCACACCACCGAGCCGCCGCCGGCGTCCACCAGGTGCGGCAGCGCCGCCGCTGTCACCAGGTAGGTCGGGCGCAGGTTGGCCCGGATGATCGCCTCGAAGTCCTCGATCGCCGTCTCGTGCACGAGCCCGCCGCCCGCGTACCCGCCGACCAGGTTGACCACGGCGCGCAGCGGCGCGTCCGGGTCACCCGCCGCGACGGCCACGGCCGCCCGCACGTCCGCGGGCTCGCTCAGGTCGGCCTCGACCCCGACCGCACCCTTCGGCAGCCGGCCGGCCGCGCCCGCACGCACGGGAGCGACGACCCGCCAGTTCTGATCCCGCAGTATCTCGACGACCGCCTCGCCGAGCCCACCCGTCCCACCCGTAACCAGCACGCTGCGCTCCATGGGGAGCACGTTAGCGGTGTGTTTTCCCTCACTGTCGCGAGGATCGGCCGAAGGGTGCAACGGGCCCGTCCGAACGGCCGTCATCCATGCGTGGGTCACCCGTGCGGGCTAGTGAACTGCAGCCTGTCGTGCCGCATCGTGGCAGTTGGTCCCGGTCCGAGCAGCGGCGGGATCTTTTGCCGTGTGCATTTGCTTCAGGCCCGGCGACAACCTGTCGATGCTGGAGATGAACCCATTTGGCTACCCGGCCGTACTGGGTAGTGACGAGCATCGCAGGGAGACGCGTGATGCCCGTCGCTGTGACGAATGAGGGGCCGATGGTGTCATGAGGTAGGCGCAAGGGTATGCGTATATCGACGCATCCACGCCGGGTGCGGCTCCGAATGCCTCTGAGAGGGCCTTCCTCAGTAAGTATGCATGCGGCTCTCAGGTGACACTCAGACATTCGTGACACTTTCGAACCACCAGCCGGAATCAGTGCACGCCGACTTCTGTTCATGTAGGTGTCAGCACCGCAATGCACGAGCTGCGGAAGTTACGGGGACGGCTGATGGACGCAGGTATTGCCCGTAACAGGGTTAGTGAAGGCAATGAGGGGACCGTGGGCAACGTGGAGAAAAACACCGTGATGCGGACCGACCAGGTCGCCGAGGAGCGCGACCTCGTCGGAGTCTACCTGCACGAGATCTCCCGGACGCCGCTGTTGGATGCTGCCAGGGAGGTCGACCTCTCCAAGGCAATCGAGGCCGGGCTCTACGCCGAGCACCTGCTCGACACCGGCGAGGTCCGTCGCGGCGTGAGCCGGGAGGAACTGGAGCGACTGGCCACCGAGGGCAAGCGGGCGAAGGACCTCTTCATCCGCGCGAACCTGCGACTCGTCGTGTCGATCGCGCGTCGCTACGTGCGTTCGGGCATGCCGATGCTCGACCTCATCCAGGAGGGCAACACGGGCCTCGTGCGCGCCGTCGAGAAGTTCGACTACGAGCGCGGCTACAAGTTCTCGACCTACGCCACGTGGTGGGTCCGCCAGGCGATCAGCCGGGCGATCGCACAGCAGGAGCGCACCGTGCGCCTGCCCGTGCACCTGGTCGAGGACGTCAACCGGATGCGCAACGTCACCCGCCAGCTCGTCCGCGAGCTCGGCGCCGACCCGGAGCCCGCGCAGGTCGCCGCGGCGCTGGGCGTGACGGTGGAGCGCGTCACCGAACTGACCCGCTGGGCCCAGGACACCGTGTCGCTGGACACCCCGGTGGGCGACGACGGCGACACGAACCTCGGCGACCTCGTCGCCGACAGTGACGCCCCGTCGCCGGAGGAGATCGTCCTGACCGCGCTGGAGCGTCAGCGCATCGAGGGCCTGCTGAACCACCTCGACGACCGGTCGGCGGGCATCATGCGCGCCCGGTACGGCCTCGAGGACGGTCGCGAGCACTCGCTGACCGAGGTGGCGTCGCGCTTCTCGCTCTCCCGCGAGCGGATCCGCCAGCTCGAGATCCAGGCGCTCGGCCGGCTGCGCGAGCTGGCCCGGGCCGAGGGCCTGCAGGCCGCGTAACCCAGAACCGCCCACGATCACAAGAAGGCCGGCGCCCCCACGGGGCGCCGGCCTTCTGCTTGTGCCTGACTCAGCCGATCCGGCCGTAGCCGTTCGGCGTCATGATGTCGATCGACCGCTTCTTCACGGGCTGACCCGCGCGGGAGGCGTCGATGATCTGGCCGCCGCCGACATAGATGCCGACGTGACCGTTGCTGCGATAGAAGACCAGGTCGCCCGGCTGGAGCTGGGAACGGCTGATCCGGCTTGTCGCGCTGTACTGCGCGGCGGCGTTGTGCGGCAGCGACTTGCCGGCCGCCCGCCAGGCGGCGGAGGTCAGGCCGGAGCAGTCGTAGCCGTTCGGGCCGTCGGCGCCATAGTCGTACATGACGCCGATGGCGTTGTAGGCGAACGTCACCGCCTTGCCCGCCGAGCCCGAGATCTTCGGGATGGGGCCGGTGTACCTGCTGCCGGTCTCGGTCGCCGAGCCGTACGCGGCCGTACGCATCGCGTACAGCTCCTTGAGGTCGCCCTCGATCTTCTTCTTGCGGTCGGACAGCTCCTTGACCTCGGCGGCCTGCTTGTCCTGTGTCGCCTTGAGGGCGGCCTGACGCTCGGCGAAGTTCTGCGTCGTCGCGGTGTACTTGGCGATGTCCCGGCTGCGGCTGCGGGAGATCTGCTCGAGGATGCTCATCCGGTCCATGAGGTTGTCCGCTCCTTCGAGCATGACGTTCATGGTGCCGACGTTGCCGGACTTGTATGCCGACGCGGCGATGGTGTTCATCTGCGCGCCGGCGGCCACGAGGGCCTCCTTGGCGGGACCGAGCGACGCGATGAGTTCCTTTTCGTCAGCCTTCGTCTTCTTCAGGCTGATCTTCATCTTGTTGTACGACTCGACGACGTCCTCGAGCTGGTCGGACGCCTTGTCGATCTTCTTGGTGAGCTCACTCTTCGACGGTTCCGCGTGCGCGGCGGTCGCCGAGGTTCCGGAGATCGCGATCGCCAGGACGGCGACCGCCAGCGCGCGGAGCCTGGTTCGGGCGTGTGGCAACGGTACGTGGCCTTTCTTCCGCTTGGCCGCCTACCGGGTTAGCTGACGGATTCGGGCGGGAAGAAGGCCCTACCGCTGGCGCGGATTCACCCCGATGCTGCTCGGTGGTTCCCCGGTTCGTCGTGGCGGAAGGGTGACCCTGGGGGATCGGGGCCGTCCCATTCCGCCGGCGAGGATTCGACGGCGCTGGCCGGCGCCACCGAGGGGTGTGGCTGCGGACCGGACCAACCGCATTAACTTATCGGCGCTCGGCATTAACACAAGAGCCGGAAGAGTGACTTGCGCCAATAATCACTAATATCGGAATGATCCCGATAGCGGGCGGCGACAAGGCCGATTCGAAGCGTTACTTTCGCCTACTCTGCCATAGCCGGCGGGGCGTCCGGGACCTCGACGGCCCACTTGTGCGTGACGACCCGTTCCGCCCAGAAGGAGAAGAACGGGACGGTGCCGGCCAGCATCACGAGCAGCATCCGGCCGAGCGGCCAGCCCGCGCGGCGGCTCAGGTCGAACGTGGCGACCAGATAGAGCATGTAGAGGAAGCCGTGGAACGGCCCGACCGCGGCCACCACCGTGTCGTCGTCCCCGAGGTACTTCAGCGGCATGCCGATCACGACGAGCACGATGAGGACCACGCCGACGATCCAGGCGATGATCCGGTAGCGGGTGAGGGCTCCCTGCACGATCCACGTCCTTTGGTTCAACTGGTCTTGGTGCGGCGTCCGGGGTAGTCGCCGGGCCGGGCACCCGGGTGGGCGGCCAGCCAGCTCAGGTAGTCGTTGTACGCCGCCAGCTCGGGGTCGTCGTCGGCGGGTGCCGCGGAGGCCACGGGCACCCGGACCGGGCGGCGTACCGCCACCGGGGGCTCGCCCTGCGCGGGCTGCTCCGGCTCCTCGGCGTCCTGCGCGGGCGCGCGTCCCGCGCGGCGCTCCTGCTGGACCTCGCGGAACCACAGGAAGACGACGAACGCGGCGAACACCGGCCACTCGAAGGTGTAGCCCCAGCTGAGCGTGTTGCCGCCGGTGGCCCGGCTGAACTGCCACCAGCCCAGGCCCAGGAATCCGGCCACGAGCACCAGGGCGAGGACGTGGCGCGCGATCCACGCGGGGGTCCACAGCCCTTTCATGTCGCTCAGCGTACCGGCGTGGGTTTGGCGGCAGGGAGCTCGGGCAACCGTTGCGTTAGGCACAAGGAGGTGGAGTCATGACCGACGCCCGGCTCGGCCCCGGGGACGACGAGCTCGTCGTCTTCGAAACCGGCATCGCTCCCGCGGGTCTGGCAGACGACGACCTGCTGCGCGAGCTGGCGAGTCTGCACCGGACCCGGCTCGACGCGCTGCGGCACGCCCCCGAGGCGGCGCTCGCGACGCATCTGCGGCGCACGGCCGAGCTCGAGACCGAGTATCTGGCCCGGCATCCCGGCCGCGAGATCGATCCGTCCCGGCTCACCCAGGACTTCTGAGCGGATCGCGGGCGGCGGGTGTGGTCTGGGTCACAAGCGCTACCGGAATCCCGGTACCCCGCCGACGGTTGGGTTGGATGTCGGTGCGATCAGTGTCCCCGGGCCTCACCCTTAGCCTTCGCGGAATACCGTTCGGCTGGAGCCGCGTTGAGCCTTTCGCCGAGAGGCGACCTGCGCACCGGCATCTTCATCTGCGCCGCTCCTGGGTTCCGGGGGCGGCGCATTTGTCTGCCCGCGGGGGTTCGTGACGGCGGGGCACGGGTAATCGATCTCCATGGACCAGGACCGTGTCGATCAGCGCGCCGCCGGGACGACGCGCAGCCGTCGCCGAGTCGCAGGCAGCGGCCGTCCTCGCGGCGCTGGACGGGTTCGGGGCGGGCCCGGGGGCCGTGCCGGATTCGTTCCCGGTGCGCTGCGCGGGGAAGCGGACGGTGTCGCCCCGATAGGCACCCGGTAGTGGACACGACTTTCGTGTTCGCCGATGCGCATGGCAATATCGGGCAAATGTCAGCCCCGCAACGGAGCTCCGGACGGCTCGTCTCGCGCCGTGTCCCGCCGGCCTCCGGCACCCCGGGAAATTCCGTCACCGTCGGCCAGACCCGCGCCGTGGGTCGTGGTCGCGTGCCCCTGCCCACCAAGTCCCTGCCGGCCGCCGAGAGCGTGGCCGGCGAGCTGGCGGTGGCCACGGCGACCGTCGTCGCGGCGGGCCGTGGCGTGGCGCCGGAACCGGGCGCCGTGAACGACCGCGGTATCGGGGCGGTCGCGGTGGGCCGTGCGGTGAACGGCGAGGTCATCGCGGCGGACCGGGGCGCCGGCGGTGACCACGGAGTCCCGGCCGTCCGGCCGGGTGACGGCCTGGCCGCCGGCCCGCACCCGGTTGAGCTGGCCGGGCTGCTGCACGAGCTGTCCGTGCGCATGCTCGGCGCCGACGACGTGCCGCAGGCCCTGTACCGCCTCGCCGCCTTCGTGGCCGGCGCGGTGCCGGGGGTGCTGCGCTGCTCGGTGGCGCTGATCGGCGAGGGCGGTCCGCCCGTGCTGGCCGCCTCCGGGGCCCGGGCGAAGGCCCTGGACGACCGGCAGTACGGCACCGGACACGGCCCCGGCCTCGAGGCCGCCCGCAACCGCGTGCTGGTCACCGCGGGCGACCTGCAGTCCGACCCGCGCTGGCCCGAGCTCGCCGAGTGCGCCCGCGCCGAGGGGGTGCACGGCATCGTCTCGTTCCCGCTCGACGTGCAGCGCACCTCGGTCGGTTCGCTGAGCCTCTTCGTCGCGCAGCCGGGCGGCATCGCCCCCGAACTGCTGCTGACCACCATGGCGGTGGTCAACCAGGCCGAGGTTCTGCTCGGCGAGCTGCGCCGGCGCGAGGGGCTCAGCGAGGGCGCCACCGTCGACCGGGCGGCCGGCGTGATCATCGCTCAGCGCGGCTGCGGCGTGCAGGAGGCCTACGACGTGCTGCGGGAGACCTCGCAGCGCCTCGGCATGGACCGCCGGGCGGTCGCCGAGCGGTTGATCGCGGCGGCCGCCCGTAACGCGGAGGGCTGAGGGACTACTTCGTGACGTGCTGGACGACCTCGAACTCCAGCAGGCTGGCGCCCGAGGCGACCGGGCGGCTGCGCTCGCCGGCGTGTGCGGCCCGGCCCGATCCCGCGGACCAGGCCTGGAAGTCCTCCTCCGTCTCCCAGCGGGTGTAGACGAAGTACCGGGTCTCGCCGCTGACCGGGCGCAGCAGCTCGAAGCCGAGGAAGCCCTTGGCGTTCTCCACCGCGCCCTGGCGTGCGGCGAACCGCTGCTCCAGCTCCGGGCCGGCGCCCTCGGGGATCTCGATTGCGTTGATCTTCACGACTGCCATACGACAAAGGGTACGAGCGCGTGCTGCGCCCGTACCCTCCGGTCGTCGGTCTGTCGTCAATAGGAGCTCTTGATCTCCGCGCCGGGGCCGGCGCCGACCTCGCCCGGCACGCCGTTGCAGGCGGCCGCGGCCGCGGCGTCGTCGGCGCGTTGCTGCTGCGCCGACCGCTGGGAGAGCGGGATCTCCGGCAGGAAGAGCACGACGACCAGGCCGATCAGCATGATGGCCAGGGCCATCAGGTAGACCACCTGGAAGCTGTCGGAGAAGCCGGCCTTGAACGGGTGCGCCACGACGTCGGACAGCTGGCTGATGAACGACGTGTCGCTCATGCCCTCGCTCTTCGCCTGCTGGAGGAGCTGCATCTGTGTCGGGTCCGACGCCGCCTGCTGGAACGCGGGCGTCTCCCGGGCGGCCGCCAGCTCATTGTCGATCTTCCCCGGCAGCACGTTGAAGAGCACCGACAGGAAGACCGCGGTGCCCAGCGTGCCACCCATCGACCGGAAGAAGGTGACGGTGCTGGTCGCCACGCCGATCTCGCGCGGCGACACCGCGTTCTGCACCGCGGTGATCATCGGCTGCATGTTGCCGCCCAGGCCGAGGCCCATCAACACCATCACCAGCATGGTGCGCCACAGCGGGGTGTCCGCGTCGATCAGCGCGAACAGCAACAGCGAGGTCGCCATCAGCACGCTTCCGATGATCGGGAAGATCCGGTAGCGGCCGGTCCGGGCGATCAGCTGGCCGGCGGTGATCGAGCCGACCATGATGCCGGCCACGAACGGGATCATCTCCAGGCCGGCGACGGTCGGTGAGGCACCCTTCACGATCTGCAGGTAGAGCGGGACGGTCATCAGGCCGCCGAACATCGCTATGCCCAGGATGGTGCTGGAGGCGGCGCCGACGGCGACCGTGCGGTTGTTGAACAGCCGCAGCGGCAGCATCGCCTCGTCCTTGTAGGCCCGCTCCGCGAAGACGAAGGCCACCAGGCCGATCGCGCCGATCGCGTAGCAGAGGAACGACCGGCCGGAGTCCCAGCCCCACGCGCGGCCCTGTTCGGCGACGGTCAGCAGCGGCACCAGGCCGACGACGAGGAAGAGCGCGCCGGGCCAGTCGATGCGGTGCGGCGTGCGGATGTGCGGCAGGTGCAGCACCCGGGCCACGACGATCATCGCCGCGGCGCCGATCGGCACGTTCAGGTAGAAGACCCAGCGCCAGCCGTCGACACCGAGGATCGTGTCGGCGCCGGCGAAGAAGCCGCCGAGGATCGGGCCGACGACGCTCGCGGTGCCGAAGACGGCCAGGAAGTAGCCCTGGTACTTGGCGCGCTCGCGGGGCGGCACGATGTCACCGATGATCGCCAGCGCCAGCGACATGAGGCCGCCGGCGCCGATGCCCTGGATCGCGCGGAAGGCGGCCAGCTCGTACATGCTCTGCGAGAGTCCGCAGAGGATCGAGCCGACGATGAAGACCGCGATCGCGAACAGGAAGAACGGCCGCCGCCCGTAGATGTCGGACAGCTTGCCGTACAGCGGGGTCGAGATCGTCGACGTGATCAGGAACGCCGTCGTCGCCCAGGCCTGCAGGTTGAAGCCGTCGAGGTCGTCGGCGATGGTCTTGGTCGCCGTCGCCATGATCGTCTGGTCGAGGGCCGCGAGGAACATGCCCATCATCAGGCCGGTCAGGATGGTCAGGATCTGCCGATGGGTGAATTCCACCGACGGCCTGCCTGCGTCCGGTGCGCCCTGCGCCGATCCGTCCTCCGCCGATGCGGTGGTGCCGGAGTCACTCACGCGTTCTCCCGTGCTGATACGGCTGCGTCGGTGCGCAGGAGCGCCTCGACGGAGCTGTTGAATTCTGCGAACAGGTCGGCGAACGCGGTCACGCGCTCGGCCGGCCAGCCACTCAGCGCGTCGCTGAGCAGCGCGTGGCGCGCCTCGCGGAGCCGCAGGCACGCCGAGAGGCCCGCGTCGGTGACCGCGAGCCGCGACACCCGGCCGTCGGCCGGGTCGGCCTCGCGGCGGGCGAGACCGGCCTTGATCAGCTGCGCCGCCTGGCGGCTGACCGTGGACGGGTCGGCGCCCTTCGCCTCGGCGAGATCGGTGACCCGCATCGGCCCGTGGTGCTGCAGCGGGAAGAGCAGCATGAGCGCGGAGAACTCGGCACCGAGGTCTCCCGCGTTGAGCATGCCTTTGGCGCGCGCGCCGAGCCGGGCGAATCGCACAATCTCGTCGGCGAGCCGTCCCGTGGTGTCACTGGCGTCCGGTTTCGTCACGTCGCGCCTCCCGCCGAGATGCATGCAGCGTACATCTTGTTGGTTGGTGAAAGCATTTTGCGGTCAGCCGGACGCGGCGGCCTTCGTTCGCATCTCCCAGACGCCGGTGACCAGCGACTCGGTCTCCTCCAGCGCGGCAGGCACGGGGACGACATACTCCGCCACCCGTACGAACAGCCGTTCCGGGAAGAAGCCCCGGCCGGGGTCGCCGACCAGGACGCGGGCGCCCTCCCGGCTCGCCCGGCGCAGTCGGGACGCCATCCGGTCGGCGACGCCGCGGGTGTAGAAGACGTCGCCGGCCAGGATCACCTCCGCGGTGGTCTCCGCCTGCGCGACGTCCGCGACCCGGGTGTGCACCGCCGCGTCGTTCGCCGTCGCATTCCGGGCCGCCGCCGCCGCTGCCTGTGGATCGACGTCCAGCGCCGTGACGCGGGCCGCGCCGGCCCGGGCCGCGGCGATCGCCGCCACGCCCGAGCCGGTGGCGACGTCGAGCACCGTGCGGCCCCGCACGATCTCGGGATGGTCGAGGACGTAGCGGGCCAGTGCCTGGCCGCCGGCCCAGACGAACAGCCAGAAAGGCGGCGGCACGTCGCTGCTGAACGCGCCGCCGTTCTCGTCGAACAACCCCACCCGGCCGTCGGCCAGGTGCAGCGAGATCTCCGGAGCCAGGGGTACGGGCAGCAGCGTCGTATGCACGCGGCGATTCTGCGCGGTTTCCGCCCCGGGCGCCCGCTATTTGACCCGCGTCACGTCGCCGGGCCGGCGGCGAGCTCCGCGGCCCGCCGCAGCAGGCCCGCGACCGAGCCGGGCCGGTGTGCCTCGCCGGCCGCCGCCAGGATCGCCGCCACCGCGCCGTCCACCGCGGTGTCCGTGCCGTCCTCGCGCAGCAGCTCCAGGAAGAGCGCGCGGGTTTCCGGGGACGGCTCGACGCCCAGGCCCTCGGCGAGTTGCCGGCGGCAGCGGTCGTACGCCCGCAGCGCCGCCACCCGGTCGCCGAGCGAGCGGTGCGCGGCCATCGTGATCATCCAGCCGCGCTCCGCGACCGGGTCGATGCCCACCGCCCGGCCCGCGAGGTCCAGCGCCGTGCGGGGCTCCCCGGCGGCGAGGGCGAGCCCGCCCGCGTCGAGCAGCGTCGTCACCAGCCGGGTGCGGTACCGCTCGCGGGCCTCGGTCGCCCACTCCGGGTGCTCCTCGTCCTCCAGCAACGGCCGCCCGGCCAGGTGGGCGGCGGCGGTCAGCGGCCGCAGTGCGCGTCCCGCCGTGCGGCCCGAGGCCGCCGCGACGAGCTCGTCGAAGCGGGCGACGTCCACCCGTACCCGCTCGGCCACCAGCGCGTAGCCGCCGTTGCGGATAGTGATCGCGGAGTCACGAGTGTCGCCCGCCGGGTCGAGCCGATGGCGCAAAAGGGACACATATCCCTCCACCGTGGCCTGGTGGCCGGCCGGCGGGCGGCCGGACCAGAGCAGTTCCGACAGCTCTGCCCCGTGCATGTCCCCGCGCAGCGCGAGCAGCGCGAGGATGTGCCGGGGCTTGTCGCCGCCGAAGTCGTGCCCCGTCAGGCGTACGCCGCGGGTCCGGACTTCGAGACGACCGAAGAGCTGGATTTCGTACATGGCGTAAGACCCTGTCCGGGTGCCGGCCGCGCGACAAGCGTCCGCCGCGGCGTTCCGCACCCCGAAAGCGAGGGGTCCGGTCCACCGAAGATACGAGTTATGGCGGCCGCTCGGACTCATCCGGGCGGCGGGCGTACCGCCCGATCGGCTTGGCTCGCGGGTGCTGTCCGACTGTTGGTACGCCTTGGCTTCGTGCGCGAGACACATAGACTTCCAGCGCTGGCGGATCAGGAGGCGCGAATGGTGGGCGAGGCGATCACGGTGCTCGTGGTTGATGGGCATCAGACGTTCGCCGAGCTGCTCGGCGTGGCGCTGGCCGGGCAGCCCGAGCTGCGGTATGTCGGGCATGCGCGCACAGGTGAGCAGGCCATCCGGCTCGTGCAGGAGTTGCGGCCGAACGTGGTGCTGCTCGATCCGGACCTTCCGGACGCGGACGGGATCGCGATCGCGGAACTGCTGCGGCACCGGCAGCCGGACACCCGGTTCGTGGTTCTGACCGCGAACAACGAGTCCGCCCTGGTCGGCCGGGCGACGGCGGCCGGTGCATCGGGCTTCCTGTCGAAGAACGGCCCGCTCGGCGACGTGCTGAACGCCGTGCACACCGCGCACGGCGGCGGCATGACGGTCTCCACCGACATTCTGGCGCGGCTGCTGCGCAGCACCTCGCCGGTGGTCGGGCCGCGGGCCGGCGGGCTCACCGCGCGCGAGCGCGAGGTGCTGGACCTGATGGGTGCCGGGCTCGACCCGCGGGCCATCGCCCGGCGGCTCGGCATCAGCGTCCACACGTGCCGCGGCTACGTGAAGGCTGTGCTGGGCAAACTCGGCGCGCACAGCCAGCTGGAGGCGGTCGCGGTCGCCACCCGGCGGGGACTACTCAGCCCGCACCACAATAACGGAGAGTAATTCACGATCGTACTCATCCGATAAGCCGCGGCATCCGTACTTCTCGCTGGAGCGCCCCCTGAAGTCGTCGGCGCCGGCGCGAGTTGGAGGGCATCGCGTGGAACGATCACACGCCGGTTCGTCCGATGTGTCCGTCGCGGCGGCGGGCCTCGTGTCGACCTCGGGCGCCGACTGGGCGAACCGCGACAACCAGACACGCAACCGCGGGCCCGAATCGGACCCGGCACCCTACCGGCGGCCCCCCGCTGCGAACTCGTTCCGTGACGATGCTGATGAGGAAGACATGGCCGACTCCCAGAGCTGGAGTGCTTTCGGTTCGCCCGCCACACCCTCGTCCGCGGACGCGAACGGCTCGGCCGCCGACCCGCCGGAGCCCGCGTACGGCCCGGCGCCGCCGGCCGGCCCCGGCCGCGCGTCGTTCGGGTTCACCGCCGGCCCGATCAGCGGCAACCACAACAGCGGCAGGACCGCACCGACCCCGGGCGCGAAGTTCCCGCCCGCCGTCCAGCCGCCCGTGTCCCAGCCGCCCGTGTCCCAGCCGCCCGTGTCCCGGCCGGCTGAGCCCCGGTCGCCGGAGACGCGGATGCCCGAGCCGCGGTCATCGGAGCCGCGGATGCCCGAGCCGAGGTCGCCGGAGACTCGATCCTCCGCGCCGCACCCGGTCCGCTCCGTCACCGCGGAATCGGTGCTGGCCCGGTCCCGCCAGCCCCGGCTGCAGCACGCGGTGGCCGAGGACGAGGGCATCGGCGACTTCATCGGCGGTCCGGGCCGCGAGATCCGGCCGCACCGCGCCGCCCGCCACCCGCACGCGACCGGCGAGCAGGCCATCCTGGCCGGGCCCCCGCCGCGCGGCCGGGGCGTGTTCCTCGCCGGTGTCGCGCTGAGCGCGGCCGTCCTGCTCGGCGGCGTCGTCGCCGGCGTCTCGTACTTCTCCGGCCCGGACAAGAGCCTCACGTCGGTGCTCGAACTCGGCGCGGGGACGCCCGAGGACCGGACGGTCACCGCACCCGTCGACGGCCGTAAGGTGGCGTCCTTCGAACTGGCCACGGCCACGACCAAGATGACCATGCGCAGCGAGGACCTCGGCGAGGACCTCTACCGGATCTCGACCGCCGAGGACGCCGGGATCCTCCCGAACGCCGTGGTCGAGCAGGACCGGGTGCAGCTGAAGCTGGTTCCCGGCGGCGACGGCGGCTCCGGCGAGGTAGAGGTCGTGCTCTCCTCGAAGGTGATGTGGAACCTGCGCCTCGCGGGCGCCGTCGACGAGCAGCGCATCAACTTCACCGGCGGCGCGATCGGCGCCATCGACCTGATCGGCGGCTCCCGGGTCACCGAGATCGCCCTGCCGGAGCCGGCCGGCACCGTGGCGCTGAAGATCACCGGCGAGGTCGACGAACTGGCGCTGACCTCACCCGAGGGCAACCCGGTCCGGGTGAAGATGCGGGGCGGCGCGAAGACGGTCGCCGCGGGCGCGCGTACGCTGCGCGACGTCGAGCCGGGTTCGACGCTGACCCCGAAGGGCTGGGCGACCAACGACCGCTACGACGTGACGGCGGAGGCCCGGGTCACGCTCCTCTCGGTCGAGACCGTCGAGTAGCGCGACCCGGTCGCCTTCCGGCTACGAGAGGACCCGGAGCCGCACCGTCTGGCTCATGGCGCGCAGCTGGTCGAGCACGTCGGCGCTGTAGCTGCCGCCGATGTCGGTGATCAGGTAGCCGTACTCGCCGCGGGTGCTCAGCAGCTGGCCCTCGACGTTGACGCTGTGCTCGGCCAGGATGCTGTTCACCTGCGCCAGTACGCCCGGCATGTTCAGGTGCACGTGGATGATCCGGCTCATGCCGGTCGCGGACGGCAGGGCGATGCTGGGCAGGTTCACGCTCAGGGTGGTGTTGCCCTCCCGCACGAAGAGCGCCAGCTTGTTCGCCACGAAGTCGCCGATGTCCGACTGGGCCTCCTCGGTGGACCCGCCGATGTGTGGGGTGAGGATGACGTTCGGCAGGCCGCGCAGCTCGGAGACGAACTCGTCGCCGCGGCCCTTCGGCTCGGTCGGGAAGACGTCGACGGCCGCGCCGACCAGGTGCCCGCTGGCCAGCGACTCGCGCAGGGCGACGTGGTCGACCACTATGCCGCGCGACAGGTTGAGGAAGATCGCGCCCGGGCGCATCCTGGCGAACTGCTCGGCGCCGAAGAAGCCGGCGTTGCCGGGCCGCCCGTCGACGTGCAGCGTCACCACGTCCGAGGTCTCCAGCAGCTCGTCCATGCTGGCGCAGCGCTGCGCGTTGCCCAGGGCCAGCTTGTCCGCCGTGTCGTAGAAGGACACGTGCATGCCCAGGTTCTCCGCGAGCACCGACAGCTGGGTGCCGATGTTGCCGTAGCCGACGATGCCGAGCCGGCGGCCACGCACCTCGTGGCTGCCGACGGCGGCCTTGTCCCAGACGCCCTCGTGCATGAGGTTGTTCTTCTCGGTCAGCCGGCGGGTCATCGCGATGATCTCGGCGAGGGCCAGCTCGACCACCGAGCGGGTGTTGGAGAAGGGCGCGTTGAAGACGGCGATGCCGGCCTGCGACGCGGCGGCGAGGTCGATCTGATCGGTGCCGATGCAGAACGCGCCGATCGCGACGAGGCTGTCCGCGGCCTCGAGGACCTTCGCGGTGACCTGCGTCTTGGATCGGACGCCGAGCAGATGCACACCCTTGATGCGCTCGATCAGCTCGACCTCGTCGAGGGCGTTGCGGACGGACTCGACCTGGTAACCCGCCGTCTCGAGCCGGGACACCGCGTCCGGGTGAATGCTCTCGAGCAGCAGGACTCGCACCTTGGCTTGGTCGGTCATCACTTTCCGTTCATCTCGGGATGGACCATCCGGGCCGCCACACCGAAGCCCAGTTCACAGGCGCCCCAGCCTAATGCCCCGGATTGCCCTGCCCCCGGGGGTGTGCCGGAGCTCCCACCTGGCGGTCAACCCGTCACCAGCCGTTCGTGGGACACGGGGAGGTCCGGGGCCGGCCCGGGCCGAAAATGTCACACCGTCCCGGCACGATGCGTGCATGCCCGGCGGAGGGGAGACGACATGAGCGCACCGGCCATCGAGACATCGGGTCTCGTCAAGACGTTCGGCGACAACCGCGCGGTCGACGGGGTCGATCTGAGCGTCCCGCCCGGCACCGTCTACGGGCTGCTCGGCCCCAACGGCGCCGGCAAGACGACCGTCGTCCGCATGCTGGCCACCCTGCTGAGACCCGACGGCGGCCAGGCCCGGGTCTTCGGCCACGACGTGGTGCGCGAGGCGGACGCGGTCCGCGGCCGGGTAAGCCTGACCGGGCAGTACGCCTCGGTCGACGAGGACCTGACCGGCACGGAGAACCTGATCCTGCTCGCCAGGCTGCTCGGTCACGGCCGGCCGGCCGCCCGTGAGCGGGCCGCCCGGTTGCTCGAGGCCTTCGGGCTCACCGGCGCGGCGGCACGCCAGGTGAAGAAGTACTCCGGCGGCATGCGGCGGCGCATCGACATCGCCGCGAGCATCCTCAACACCCCTGACCTGCTCTTCCTGGACGAGCCGACGACCGGGCTCGACCCGCGCAGCCGCAACCAGGTGTGGGACATCATCCGGGTCGTCGTCGCGAACGGCACGACCGTGCTGCTCACGACGCAGTACCTGGACGAGGCCGACCGGCTCGCCGGCCGGATCGCGGTGATCGACCACGGCAAGGTCATCGCCGAGGGCACGCCGGGCTCGCTGAAGGCCTCGATCGGCGCCGGGACGGTGCACGTGCGCCTGCGCGACACCGCGCAGCGGCCCGAGGCCGCACGGCTGCTCGCCGCGGCGCTCGGCACGGCCGTGCAGCAGGAGCCGGATCCGGCCGCACTGACGGCGCGGGCCGCCGGGTCCGGCTCGGAACGGGGCGCGGCCGAGCAGGCGTCGCGGGCCCTCGCGGCCCTCGCCGACGCCGGGATCATCGTCGACGACTTCTCCCTCGGCCAGCCGAGCCTCGACGAGGTGTTCCTGGCGCTGACTGACCGACCGGCCACCGAGGAGGTCGCCGCATGAGTGAGCTTGCGAGCGAATCATCAACTCAGTCCAAAACTCATGTCGTCGCCGGAGCGTCAGCGGAGGGGATGGCATGAGTGAGCTTGCGAGCGAATCATCAACTCAGTCCAAAACTCATGTCGTCGCCGGAGCGTCAGCGGAGGGGATGGCATGAGCACTGCTGTTACGTCCGAGGCTGTCGCCGTTTATGCGCCGTCTGCCGAGACGCTCGGTGCGGTTCTGGCCCGGGGCGAGCGCCCGAGGCGGCCCAGTGCCTGGTCGGCGTCCGTCACCTTCGGCTGGCGCGCGATCCTGAAGATCAAACACGTACCCGAGCAGCTCTTCGACGTGACCGCGTTCCCGATCATCATGACGCTGATGTTCACGTACCTCTTCGGCGGTGCGCTGGCCGGCTCGACGGAGGAGTACCTGCAGTTCCTGCTCCCCGGCATCATGGTGACGAGCGTCGTGATGATCACGATGTATACGGGCGTCGGCCTGAACACCGACATCGAGAAGGGCGTGTTCGACCGCTTCCGCTCGCTGCCGGTGTGGCGGCCCGCGGCCCTGGTCGGCATGATCTTCGGCGACGTGCTCCGCTACATCCTGGCGGCGACGACGATCATGCTGGTCGGCCTTGCGCTCGGCTTCCGCCCGGACGGCGGCCTGCCGGGCGTGCTGGCGGGCGTCGGCCTGCTGGTCGTCTTCTCGTTCGCCTTCTCCTGGGTGTGGACGATGTTCGGCCTGTTCCTGCGCTCGGAGAAATCGGTGATGGGCGTGAGCATGCTGGTGCTCTTCCCGCTGACCTTCCTGAGCAACGTCTTCGTCGACCCGGTGACCATGCCGGGCTGGCTGCAGGCCTTCGTGCAGGTCAACCCGATCACCCACCTGGTCGCGGCGGTCCGCTCGATGATGGCGGGCGAGTGGGACACGGGCGAGATCGGGTGGGTTCTCGCGGCGAGCGCGGTGCTCACCCTGATCTTCGGGCCGCTGACCATGCGGCTCTACAACCGCAAGTGACCGGGGACGAGGCCCGCGAGTGACGGCAACGCCTGCGCGAGGCGTCCGAGGAGTCGCTGCGGCGACGGTCCGCCCGGGCGTCGGCCCGCGCGGCGGCGTCGGCCCGGCGGGCGCACGGGCTGCTGGACCGCCGGGCGGCCCGCCTGTCCCGGTTTCGGCGTGCGGCGGACGGCCCGTCGTTCGAGCCGGACCTGGACTGCACCAAGTGACGAGGCGACCACCACCGGGCTCGCGTCATGTCCCGCGCGGGTCGTCGCGATCGCCCGCCGGTCACTGCCAGGGCCGAGCGGCCGGTAGGGCGACCGTCACCACGAGGCCGCCCCCGTCCCGCGGCACGGCGTGCACCTCGCCGCCGTGCGCCCGGGCCACCGCCCGCACGATCGACAGGCCCAGCCCGGCGCCGGGACCGGCGAGCCGTTCGTTGCCGAGCCGGCGGAACGGCTCGAACAGCGTCTCGACCTCGTAACGGGGCACGACCGGCCCGGTGTTGCTGACCTCCAGCGTCGCGAGGCCGTCCTTCGTGTACGTGACAACCCGCACCCAGCCGCCGTCCGGCAGGTTGTGCCGCACGCCGTTCTCGACCAGGTTCTGCACCAGCCGTTCGAGCAGGACCGGATCGCCGACCGTTGCGGCCTCGCCCAGCTCGGCCCGGATGTCGTCCGTGCTCACGTGCGAGGCGATGTCCGCGAGATCGACGTAGGAGCGCTCGGTCAGCTCCCGTTCCGAGCGGGCCAGCGTGAGCAGCCCGTCGATCAGCCGGCCGTGCCGGTCGTTGATCGCCAGCAGGGTCGTGCCGAGCTGCCGCAGCTCCGCCGACGCCGACTCCTGCTGCAGCGCGACCTCCAGCAGGGTCCGATTCAGGGTCAGCGGGGTGCGCAGCTCGTGTGACGCGTTCGCGATGAACCGCCGCTGCCCGTCGAACGAGCGGTCCAGCCGGGTCAGCATGAGGTCGAACGTGTCGGCCAGCTGCTTGATCTCGTCGTCCGGGCCGGTCAGCGCGATCCGCTCGTGCAGGCCCCGGTCCGCCGCCGGCGCCTCGGCGATCCGCCGCGCGGTCTCGGTGATCCGGTGCAGCGGCTGGAGCAACCGCCCGGCCACCAGCCAGCCCAGCGCGATCGCGACGGTGCCGACCACCAGCAGGGCGATACCGCCCTGGGTGAGCAGCGCGGACAACGCGTCGTCGCGGGTCTCCCGGATGACCTGCTCGAAGTAGACCTCCGGCTTCGGCAGCCCCGGCTCCGGCACCGCACTGATGCCGCTCTGCCCCCGCACGATGGCCTTGCCGGGCACCCGCTGCCAGACGAGGACATACGTGAAGCCGAGCAGCACCACGCCGAAGGCGAGGAAGAGGCCGCCGTAGACCAGGGTCAGGCGGCCGCGCACGGTGAGCCTCATCCGATCCGATACCCCACTCCGGGCTCCGTGAGCAGCACCGGCGGGTTGCCGAGCTTGCGGCGCAACTTCAGGATCGTCATCCGTACGGCGTGGGTGAACGGATCCGCGTTCTCGTCCCACGCCTTCTCGAGCAGTTGTTCCGCCGACACCGCGGTGCCGTCCGCCCGCAGCAGCTCGGCCAGCACCGCGAACTCCTTGCGGGACAGGGGCACGTACCGGCCGTCGCGGAAGACCTCACGCCGGTGCGGGTCCAAGCTGATCCCGGCCCGGCGCAGCACCGGGGGCGCGGCCGGCCGCGACCGGCGGCCGAGCGCGGCGACCCGGGCGGACAGCTCCCGGAACGCGAACGGCTTGGGCAGGTAGTCGTCCGCGCCGAGCGCCAGCCCCTCGACCCTGTCGTCGATCTCGGCCGCCGCCGTCAGCATCAGGATCCGCGGCGTCGCGTCCCGCCCGGCCAGCTGTCGGCACACCTCGTCGCCGTGCACGACCGGCAGGTCCCGGTCGAGGATCATCACGTCGTAGTCGTTGACCTGCGCGCGTTCGAGCGCGGCCGCGCCGTCGTAGACCACGTCCACCGCGTGGGCGTCGTGCCGCAGGCCCTCCGCGACGGCATCGGCCAGCAGCGGCTCGTCCTCGACCACCAGGATGCGCATGCCTCCATGGTGACCCACGGTCACGTCACGTGGGCGTCATCGTTTTGCGTGACGGCCGGGAAACCTGCCGGGGACTTCACTGCATCCCGTGGCGGCCGCCCGGCCGCCGACGAGGGAGAAGACGATGCGGACCTGGAGGATTCTCGCGCTCGGCCTGCTGCTCACGGCTGCGGCCACCGGCTGCGGGGGTAAGCCCGCCGGCGATCAGGTGGCCTCGGCGGGCGGGACGCCCACGGCGTCCGCCGCGGCAGCGGCGGAGGAGCAGCGGGACGAGGACGCGCCGCTGAAGTTCTCGCAGTGCATGCGGGAGCAGGGCATGACATGGTTCCCCGACCCGAAGCCCGGCGGGGGACTACAGATCAAGGTCCCCAAGGGCACGGCCAAGGAGAAGGTCGACGCGGCGATGGAGGCCTGCAAGAAGTGGGCGCCGGACGGCGGCGACCGCGGCCCGGCGGACCCGGAGCAGCTCGAACAGGCCCGGCAGATGGCGCGGTGCATGCGCGAGAACGGCGTCGAGAACTTCCCCGACCCGAACCCCGACGGCAGCATCCGGATCGACGGCAGAAAGGTCGGCATGGGCCCCGGCGACCCGACGTTCGACAAGGCCGAGGAGGCCTGCTCCAAGTACCGCCCGGACGGCCCCGGCCCCGGCGGGGACAAGCGGGGCGGCACGTCCGGCGGCCGCGAAACGGCCGAAGGATGAGCCGCCGGCTGGGAATCGCCGCCGCCGCGGTGGTGGTGCTCACCGCCGGTGCCGCGGCCGTCGTCGTGGCCGGGCTGCCGGACGCGCAGGCCGAGGCCGAGGCGTCGGTGCCCCCGGTGACGGCCGAGGTGAAGAAGGAGACGCTCGTCGACACCCAGGACGCCGACGGCGAGCTGGGGTACGGGGACACGACCGCGCACGCCTGCCGGCTGTCCGGGACGGTGACCTGGCTCGCCGCGGCGGAGTCGACCGTGCGGCGCGGCAAGCCGCTCTACCGGGTCGACGACGATCCGGTGGTGCTGCTGTACGGCTCGCTGCCCGCGTACCGGAAGCTGTCCGCGGGCGACACCGGGCGCGACGTCAGGCAGTTCGAGAAGAACCTGTGGGCGCTGGGGTACCGCGGTTTCACCGTCGACCGGACGTACTCGTCGGCGACGGCCGAAGCCGTACGGGAGTGGCAGGACGATCTCGGGCTGGCGGAGACCGGCACGGTCGACCCGGCACGGATCGTCTACGCGGCCGGGGCGGTCCGGGTCGCCAGCCACTCGGCGGCGCCGGGTGCCGCGGTGCAGCCGGGCACCGCCGTGCTCGACACGACCGGCACCGGCCGGGTCGCCACCGTCGAGCTGGACATCTCCGACCAGCGGCTCGCCCGCAAGGGCGCGACCGTGCGGGTGACCCTGCCGGACGGCACCGAGGCGCCCGGCCGGATCACCGATGTCGAGACGGTGGTGACGCCCGCCGAGGGGCAGGAGGAGGCGAGCACCAGCCTGTCGGTCACCATCGGCTTCGCGAAGTCGCCGAAGGGGCTGGACCAGGCCGCGGTCGGCGTCGCGTTCACCGCGTCCGAGCGCGAGGACGTGCTCACGGTCCCGGTCGCGGCGCTGCTCGCGCTCGCCGAGGGCGGGTACGGCCTGCAGGTCGTCGAGGCGGGCGGCACCCGCTTCGTCGCTGTGGAGACCGGCCTGTTCGCCGACGGCCGCGTCGAGGTGTCCGGCGGCGGCGTCAAGGCCGGCACGATCGTGGGGATGCCGGAATGACCCAGGTCATCGAGCTCTCCGGCGCGACGAAGTCGTACCCGGGCGGCGTGACCGCGCTCGACTCCGTCGACCTCGGCGTCGAGTACGGCGAGCTCGCCGCGGTCGTCGGCCCGTCCGGCTCGGGCAAGTCGACGATGCTGCACCTGATCGGCACGCTCGACCGGCCGTCGGCGGGCACGGTCCGCATCGACGGACACGACGTGGCCCGCCTGTCGGACCGGCAGCTGTCGGCGCTGCGGGCCCGCCGGATCGGGTTCGTCTTCCAGCAGTTCCATCTGGCACCCGGGCGCACCGCCGTCGCGAACGTGGCCGACGGTTTGCTGTATGCCGGCGTACGCCGCAAAGAGCGTGAGCGGCGCGCGGAGGCCGCGCTGCACCGGGTCGGTCTCGGCGGCCGGCTCGGGCACCGGCCGCATCAGCTGTCGGGCGGCGAGCGGCAAAGGGTGGCGATCGCGCGGGCGGTGGCCGGGGATCCGGCGCTGCTGCTGGCGGACGAGCCGACCGGAAACCTGGACTCGGCCGCCGGATCGGGGGTGGTCGAACTGCTGCGGGAACTACACGCGGGAGGCACGACCGTGCTGGTGATCACGCATGACCGGGAACTGGCCGACGAGCTGCCCCGGCAGATCGCGCTGCGCGACGGGCGGGTGATCTAGCCATGGTCCTGTCACCTGCCCGGCTGCGCGTCTCGGATCTGGCCCGGGTCGGCCTGTCCGGGCTGCGGGCGCGTCCGTTGCGGGCCGTGCTCTCCGCGCTGGGGATCGCGATCGGCATCGCGGCGATGACCGCGGTCGTCGGGATCTCGTCCTCCAGCCGTGCCGACCTGGACCGCGCGCTGGCGGCGCTCGGCACGAACCTGCTGACCGTCGGGCCGGGCAACACGATGTTCGGCGAAAGCGCGACCCTGCCCGACGAGTCGGTCTCGATGATCTCCCGGATCGGCCCGGTGTACGCGGTCGCGGCGATCGGGGCGGTCTCCGACACGGGGGTGTACCGCACGGACCGGATCCCGTCGGCGCAGACCGGCGGCATCTCGGTGGCGGCGGCCCAGCCGGGCCTGCTGTCGACCGTCGGCGCCTCGGTGGCGTCGGGGAGCTGGCTGAACGCGGCGACCGCACGCTACCCGGCGGTGGTGCTTGGCGCGACTGCGGCGCGGCGGCTCGGCTCGGTGCCGTCGGTCTACCTGGGCGGGCGCTGGTTCACGGTGGTCGGGGTGCTGAACCCGGTGCCGCTGGCGCCGGAGCTGGACTCGGCCGCGCTGGTGGGCTGGCCCTCGGCCGCGGAGTACCTGGACTTCGACGGCCATCCGACGACCGTCTACACGCGATCGGCGGACGCGCAGGTCAGCGCGGTGCGGGGGGTCCTGGCGGCGACGGCCAACCCGTCGAACCCCAACGAGGTCAAGGTCTCCCGGCCGTCGGACGCGCTGGAGGCTCGGCGGGCGACGGACCGGACCTTCACCCAGCTGCTGCTTGGGCTGGGCGCGGTCGCGTTGCTGGTGGGGGGCATCGGGGTGGCCAACACCATGGTGATCTCCGTCCTGGAGCGGCGGGCCGAGATCGGACTGCGCCGGTCGCTGGGGGCGACGCGGGGGCAGATCCGGGTGCAGTTCGTGTCGGAGTCGATGCTGTTGTCGCTGGCCGGCGGGGCTGCGGGAGTGCTGATCGGATTCGTGGTCACGGCGTTCTACGCCTCGACGCAGACCTGGCCGACCGTGGTGCCGCTGTGGGCCCTGTGCGGCGGGGTCGGCGCGACCGTGGTGATCGGGGCGGTGGCCGGTTGGTATCCGGCCGTCCGCGCGGCCCGACTGGCGCCCACGGAGGCGCTCGCCTCCGCATGACCCGGCGACGGACCTGGGCGTGCAACAGCCGCCCAGGTCCGTGTGGCCGGGGTTTACTGTCGGCCCGTGATGGTGGCAGAGATTCGCCGATACCCGGTCAAGTCGATGCTCGGCGAGGTGGTCACCGGCGCCGAGGTGGACAGCCGCGGCGTGGTCGGCGACCGCCTGTGGGCGGTGCGTGACCCGGACGGAAAGCTCGGCAGTGGCAAGAACACCCGCCGGTTCCGGCGGATGCCGGGCCTGTTCCGGTTCCGCGCGTACGCCGCGGAGCCGGCACCGATCGTCGAAATGCCCGACGGCCGCCGCTTCGCCGCCGACGATCCGGCCGGGCACCGGGCGGTCGGCGAGGCGCTCGGCCGGCCGGTGACCCTCGTACCGGAGGGAACGGTCGCGCATCACGACGAGGGCCCGGTCAGCCTCATCACCACCGCGGCCCTGCGCCGGCTCACCGAGCTCAGCGGCGCCGAGCCGGGCGGCGGGTGCGTCGACCCGCAGCGGTTCCGGGCGAATCTCCTGATCGACGTTCCCGGCAGCGGCTTCCCCGAGGACGGCTGGCCGGGGCGCCGGCTGCGGGTCGGCCCGCAGGTCGTCCTGCGGCCGGTCCGCCCGCTCACCCGGTGCGCGATGATCGACATGGCGCAGGACCGGGCCGGCGAGCGGAACGACCTGCTCAAGGCCGTCGCCGAGCACCACGACCTGACCTTCGGCGGGTACGCCACCGTGGAGCGCGCGGGCCGGATCGCCGTCGGCGATCGGTGCTGGTGGACGTGAGACCGGGGATAGGATCCGGATCATGCCGCTGCTGTTCTCCTATGGAACCCTGCGCGACCCGGCCGTGCAGAAGGCCAACTTCGGCAGGGAGCTCGCTGGTCGCGACGATCGGATCCTCGGCTTCCGGCTCGGCCTGATCGAAATAGCCGATCCGGGGGTCGTCGCCGTCAGCGGCCGGACGCACCACCCGATCCTGCTCGCCGGCGACCGGGCGGACACGGTCGAGGGCGCGGTGTTCGAGGTGACCGACGACGAGCTTCTGCTGGCCGACGAGTACGAGGTCGACGACTATCGCCGCGTCGAGGCAGCCCTGGCATCGGGCGACACCGCGTGGGTGTACGTCGGGGCGCAACAGCCTCGGTGACGCGGTGCGGGTCAGCCGGGCTCCGCGCGCGGACGCGCGATCAACATTCCGCCGGTCACCGTCTCGTCGGGATGGTGCGGCGTCGACCCGTCGCCGGCGAAGAAGCCGAGCAGCCAGCCGGTGTCCGTCATGGCGCCAGACCCTAGCGCAGGACACCATGGAGCACGGATGCCCCGGAGGGATCGCAAATGATCGAGCAGTACGTGTTGGATCTTCATGAGGAGGGCGAGCGGCAGGTCGCGCTCGTCGGCGGCAAGGGCGCGCACCTGGGGGAGCTGTCGCGGATCGACGGCATCCGCGTGCCGGCGGGCTTCTGCGTGACGACGCATGCCTTCCGGCGGATCATGGCGGAGGCGCCGTCGATCGACGATCTACTGGATCGGCTGTCGCGCCTGAACCCGGACGCCCGGGACGCGATCCGCACGCTCAGCGCGGAGATCCGTCAGACGCTCGAGGGGGTCGCCATCCCCGACGACCTGGCGGCGGCGGTCACCGGCGCGCTCGCACGGCTCGGCGGGCAGGCGGCATACGCCGTCCGATCCAGCGCGACGGCGGAGGACCTGCCGACGGCTTCCTTCGCGGGCCAGCAGGACACGTACCTGAACGTCAGGGGCCCGGCGGCGATCCTCCGGCACGTCGGCCGGTGCTGGGCGTCGCTGTTCACCGAGCGGGCCGTGACCTACCGCCTGCGCAACGGCTTCGACCACCGGAAGGTCCACATGGCCGTCGTTGTGCAGCGGATGGTCTTCCCGCAGGCGGCCGGCGTCCTCTTCACGGCCGACCCCGTCACGGGCAACCGGAAGGTCGCCGCCGTGGACGCCGGCTTCGGCCTCGGCGAGGCCCTGGTCTCCGGCCTGGTGAACCCGGACGTCTTCAAGGTGCGCGACGGCGAGGTCGTCGCCAAGGCGATCGCCACCAAGCGGCTCGCCGTGCAGGCCCTGCCGGCGGGCGGAACGCGGGAAGTGGCGATCGAGCCGGAGCGGCAGGCGCAGCCGGCGCTGACGGATACGCAGGTCGTGCGGCTCGTGCAGCTCGGGCGGCGGGTCGAAGCGCACTTCGGCCGCCCGCAGGACATCGAATGGTGCCTGGTCGACGACGGCTTCCAGATCGTGCAGAGCCGGCCGATCACCACGCTGTTCCCCGTTCCCGAGACCGGCGACCAGGAGAACCACGTCTACCTCTCCGTCGGCCACCAGCAGATGATGACCGACCCCATGAAACCCCTGGGCCTCTCCATGTGGCAGCTGACGGCCATGGCGCCGATGCACGAGGCCGGCGGGAGGCTGTTCGTCGACGCCACCATGCGCCTGGCCTCGCCGGCGAGCCGTGCCGCCTTCCTGGACGTCGCGGGAAGGGCCGATCCGCTGATCAGGGACGCGCTGGAGACCGTCCTCGACCGCGGCGACTTCATCCCGACGCTCCCCGACGGGGCTCCCGGCGGCGGTCCCGGCGGGCCACCGGTCCGCGGCGCGTCCGCCCCGATCGGTACCGATCCGGCCATCGTCACCGAGCTGATCGAGCGCGGCAGGACCTCGACGGCCGCCCTGCGGCGCGACATCCGGACGAAGACCGGACCGGCGCTGTTCGACTTCCTGCTGGAGGCCATCCAGGAGCACAAGCGGGTCCTCGGCGATCCGCTGAGCATGCAGGCGATCATGGCGGGGATGGAAGCCACCTGGTGGCTCAACGACCAGCTGCGGGAATGGCTGGGCGAGAAGAACGCGGCCGACACGCTCACGCTGTCCGCACCCGGCAACGTCACCTCTGAGATGGGGCTGGCACTGCTCGACGTCGCGGACGTGATCCGCCCGCATCCGGAGGTGGTGGCGTTCCTGCAGGGGGTCGAGGACGAGGGCTTCCTGGACGAACTGCCGAAGCTCGCGGGCGGGACCGAAGCTCGCGACGCCATCGAGGCCTACCTCGACCGGTACGGCATGCGCTGCGTCGGCGAGATCGACATCACCAGGCCGCGCTGGAGCGAACGCCCCACGACGCTCGTGCCGCTGATCCTCGACAACATCAAGCTCTTCGAGCCGGGTGCCGCCGAGCGGCGCTTCGAGCAGGGGCGGCAGGCGGCGCGGCAGAAGGAACAGGACGTGCTGGAACGCCTGCGGGCCCTGCCGGACGGCGAGCGGAAGGCCGACGAGACCAAACGGATGATCGACCGGGTACGGACCTTCATCGGCTACCGGGAGTACCCGAAGTACAACATCATCAGCCGCTACTTCGTCTACAAGCAGGCCCTGCTGGAGGAGGCCGAGCGCCTCGTGCGGGCCGGCGTGCTTCCCGAGCGGGAGGACGCCTTCTACCTCACGTTCCAGGAGTTCCACGACGTCGTGCGCACCAACCGGCTGGACGACCGGCTCATCCAGCGGCGCAAGGACGCGTTCCGGTCGTACCAGGCGCTCACGCCACCCCGGGTGCTCACGTCCGACGGCGAGGCCGTCACCGGGGCGTACCGGCGCGACGACGTGCCGGCCGGCGCCCTGGTCGGCCTGCCGGTCTCCGCCGGAACCGTCGAGGGCCGGGCCCGCGTCATCGTCGACATCGCGGAGGCCGACCTCGAGGCCGGCGACATCCTGGTCACCACCTACACGGACCCCAGCTGGTCGCCCCTGTTCGTCGCGATCACGGGTCTGGTGACGGAGGTGGGCGGCCAGATGACCCACGGCGCGGTGATCGCCCGGGAGTACGGCCTGCCGGCCGTCGTCGGCGTGGTGGATGCGACCCGGCTGATCACCGACGGGCAGCGGATCCGCGTGCACGGAACCGACGGGTACGTCGAGCTCCTGCCGTGACGGTGCCGCCGGTCAGCGGTTCCGGCGGTACCGCAGGTTGATGCTCCCGCTGCCGGAAGTGGAGCTGGAGACCAGGTCGAGCCGGTAGGAACCGGGGACGCCGTCGAACAGCCGGGTGCCCTCGCCCGCGACGTAGGAGAACAGGCTCAGGTGGAGCTCGTCGATCAGGTCGAGCCGCATGAGCGACCGCCACAGGCTGACGCCGCCCCAGACCACGATGTAGCCGTCCCCGCCCAGCCTGAGCTTGTCGATCTCTTCTGTCGTGTCGCCGGCGGCGATGGCGGTGTTGGCCCAGTCGGCCGTCTTCAGGGTCCGGGAGAAGACGACCTTGCGACCGGCGGTCAGGATGTCGGCGAAAGGATGGTCGGTGGCCGTTGTCGTCATGGCCTCGGCGATGCTCTCGTAGGCGGTGCGGCCCATGACGTGCGCGTACGCGCCCTGGAGGAACCCGAGTTGCGACGGGTTGCTGGGATCGCGGTTCTCGGGCTGGTCGAAGCAGAACTTCCAGAACTCGGTGCCCTCGTCGGCGAGAAGGCCGTCGAGCGAGTAGTTGAACACCGTCGCTATCAGCTTCCGCATGATCGGAACCCCTTGGTCTCGGTCTGGGCCTTTCATCCTGACCAGGATCGCGAATCTTGTCACCGATACCGGCGCCCGGCTTCGCGCCGGACGCCGGTACCGGTCCGGTCAGACCCGGCCGAGGTGGCGCGACAGGAACGTGTCGTCCAGGCCGACCCACCGGACGGTGCGGTGGTCGCCCGGGTTCGCGTGCAACGTCTTCTCCGCGGAGGCGAACGCGTCGAACAACGCGAGCCCGGACGAACGGTCGGCGTGCTCGTCGTCCCACGGCAGCAGGAACTGGACCGGTACGGTGATCTGTCGCGCGGCGGTGATCACCGGTTCGTCCACAAAGAACCCGCCGCCGAAGATCGCGGCGGTGATCCGGGGCTCGACCGCGGTCAGCCGTACCCCGATCGCCGTGCCCATCGAGATGCCCCCGCCGTAGCCGACCGGCGCGTCCGGGCCGATCTGCGGCAGCGCCTGCAGGGCGTCCAGCGTCGCCCGCCACTCAGCTACGGCCTGTTCCGCGAGCGAGGCCGTGAAGCGGACGCTGGCCGCGGCGAACCGCGGGGTGTCCCGCGCCGTCACGGCCTGCCGGATCTCCGTACGGGCCCGCTCGTCCTCGTCCTCGTCCGTGCGCGGGCGGTCGCCGTGTCCCGGCGCGTCGATCGCGACGACGTTGAACCCCCAGGCGGCCGCGGCGTGCAGGGCGCGGGCCCGGAGCCCCGGCGCCTTCTTGTGCATGCCGCCGTTGTGCCCCACGAGCACGATCGGGGCGTGATCGGCGCCGGATGCGGGTGCCCAGAGCACACCCGGGATCTCGCCCACGAGGAAGTCGCGCTCGACGACACCGTCGGACGAGGACTCGGCGGTGAAACGTACAGAATGCATGGTTTGGTGCCTTTCGGGAGTGCCATCCTGATGGGCGCTCCCGGCGACGGTCGGTCAGTCGCCCGTCCGTGACGGGAGGGAGCACCACGTGCGAACTGCGTTCACGGGTCTCACCTCCTCGGCCGGGTCACGGATCTGCCGGGACGCTATCAACCCGGCCCCACCGCCGGCCAGTCAAATAACCGGTCGCCAGAAGTGTCGCGGCACCCTCCCCCTCGTTAGCACCGATATGCCGATGTATCCCCGTCGTCGCAGCTCAGCATCGCGGCGGCTGTGGATTCTCGCCGCCATCCTCTCCGTCGTCTCGGCCGGCACTGCGGCGATGACCTGGTCGGGGTTCGATCTCCCGGACGCCGTCAACCTGGAGAACGCCGACCAGGTGTCGAGTGTCGTGTCCGCGATACTCGCCGCCATCGCCGCCGGCGGCGCATGGTGGCAATCCGCCGCGGCCAGGAGGTCGCGCGGCGCACAGGACACCGAACCGGCCGAGGCATTGATCTGGGACATACCTCCGCCGGTCCGGACGTTCGTGCACCGCGACGGGGACATCCGGCTCATCGACGCCGCGATGCGCCGCCTCGGCGAAGCCGGGATGCGCGCCGTCGTGGCGCTCGTCGGACCTCCCGGCATCGGTAAGAGCCAGCTGGCGGCGGCCTATGCCCACCAGCACGGCGACGACGCCGTCATCGCGTGGCGAGTGGACGCGTCGACCGAGGAGAGCCTGAGGTTCGGCCTGGCACGGCTCGCCGAACAGCTGGGCATCGAGGAAACGGACGACGCGAAGGCAGCCTCGAGGGCAGTGGCCATGCTGTCCGGGCGGCGACGATGGCTTCTCCTCTTCGACAACGCCGGCGGTCCGGACGTCCTGCGACCGTTCATCCCGAAGCGCGGCGGTCGGGCCCTGGTGACGTCCCGCAATCCGGCCTGGGACTCCGCCGCGGAAGCGATCGAGCTGGCACCCTTCGGACAGCGCGAAGCGGCCCAGTTCCTGATGACCCGGGCCAACGACCCGAACGGCCGCCCCGCCGCCACGACGCTGGCCCGGGAGATGGCCGGGCTCCCGCTCGCCCTGGAGCAGGTCGGCGCCTACTGCCGGACCGTCGGCATCAGCCTGGGCCGCTACCTGGAGCGCTACCGCCGAGAACTGCTGCTCGGCGAGGGAGCGCCCGGCGACTACGCAAGCGGCGCGGTCACCGCCACCGTTGCCCTTGCGGTAGAACTGGCGATCGAACGCCATCCGGCGGCCGGCGCACTGCTGATGGTCTATTCATTCGTGGCACCGGTCGCCATCCCGCGCGATCTGCCCTTGCTGAAACCAGAAATCCTGCCCCAGGAGTTGGCTCAAGCCACCCGGAACAGCAAGGACTTCGACGAGCTGGTCAAGATCCTGCTCGAGACCTCGCTGATCGCCATCGACGGGCCGGAAACCCTCCGGGTTCATCAGCTGGTCCAGCGAATCATCCGGAATCAGGCCTATCTTCGGCCGGTGGGCGCACCCGCGCCCGACCCGGAACAAGCCGAGGCGCGAACCGCCGTTGAGCGTGGCAACGAGGTGCTCCGATGGGGACTCGTCGTGGGTGACCTGGTGGCAACCGGCCTACGGTACGGGCTCGAGGTGCTCGACAGCCGGCACGGTCCGCGGCACCAGCGCGTCGACGTCCGCTCGATCATGTCCCTCATGGCGGCTCTCACGTTCCAGCTGATGCACCAGAGCGAGATCATGGCCGACCAGCACGGCTACATGGCCGATCTTCATCAGCACGAGATCGAGAGCCAGGCCAATTGAGCCCGTAGCGGGGTCTCGAGCCTGCGACCGACGGATTGGAAGGGGCCATGACGTTCAGCCTCAGTGTTGTTGTCGTTCGCTGCGGATGCGGGCGCGTTCACGGCATTGAGCGGCCAGGATGTCGGGATGGCGGGCGTTGGCATTGCGCCAGCGCAGGTGTCGGTGTAGGTGGCCGGTCAGCGCGGGGTGATTCGGGTGATGGGAACCGGCGATCACGAAGGTGCGTAGCGGCCCGAACTGGGCCTCGATCGGGTTGGCCCAGGAGCCGTAGGTCGGGGTGAAACACAACTCGACCTTGTTCCGGGCGCGTGCGGTCGAGCCTCAGCAGGTCAGTGTGATCCGGGCGAAGCGGGCACGGAACGGGGTGGGCTTCGCACCGAACTGGGCCCGGTTGAGTACGGACACGCCGACCCGCACGGCCTGCGGCAGTGTCGTCATCGAGACGGTGGCCAGATCGGAGAACTCGGACGTGTCGAGGGAGCGCCAGGAGCCGGTGATGGTGTCGCCCGTCCGAGTCATTCGCAGAACGAGCCGGGCGGCCGCGGTCTCGATCGGGTTCTGGTTGGGCAGCGGCCCGTGCACCCGCGTGTGCTTGCCACCGTCCTTGTACTCGAAGCCCACTGTCCCGGTCTTGCCGAAGGCACGCTCGATCCGCACGTAGCTGTTCGGGCCGTTCCACAGCAGCAGCCCGGCGCCCTGGTAGAACACGGACGGGGTCACCTCCAACGTGGTCTCCAGGACGAAGTCGCCGGTGGCCGGGCGCAGCAGCATCGGCGCCGTCATGTAGGAGGTGAAGATGTCCGCACCGTCCGGGGCGTCCATTTCGGCCATCCCGCCGCTCACGATGATCGACGCGTCTGCCCGGGTGCGTTCCCAGGCGGGGTCCACCGTGGTGCCGACGAAGTCTTCGTCGAACCCGCAGGCCGGGGCGCTGGCGGTCGGCGACGGGGCGGCGGCCGGGTGGTCGTCGGCGCGCAGCAGCCGTACGGCGATCGGCACGCTGGCGGCGATCAGCAGGACGGCGGCGGCCGCGACCAGGATGCGGATGCGACGCCGGCCGCGGCCGGGAGCATCGGACGGTGGCTCGCCCGCCGCGGCGGGCGGGGCCGGGGAGAGGGGCTTGGCCGGAGCCGTCCCGCGGGGCGGCGTCACCTGCGGGAGCGCCGGAGCCGGCGCCGTCCCACGCGGGGTCGTCGCGGCCTGCGGCGTCCCATGCGGAGGCGTCGGGGCCTGCGGCGTCCCGTGCGGCGGCGTCGGAGCCGGCGCCGTCCAGCGCGGGGGCGACGAAGTCGGCGGCGTCACGCTTGGGGTCGTCGGGGCCTGCGGCGTCCCGTGCGGCGGCGTCACGGCCGGCGCCGTCCCACGCGGGGTCGTCGGGGCCTGCGGCGTCCCGTGCGGCGGCGTCACGGCCGGCGCCGTCCCACGCGGGGTCGTCGGGGCCTGCGGCGTCCCATGCGGAGGCGTCGGGGCCTGCGGCGTCCCGTGCGGCGGCGTCGGAGCCGGCGCCGTCCAGCGCGGGGGCGACGCCGCCGGCGGCGTCACCTGCGGCGCCGGCTGGGCTGGCGGCGTACCGCGCGGGGGCGGCTGAGCCTGCGGGGCGGGGAGCGGCAGCAGCTGGGTCAGCGGCTCGGCGATCCGCAGCGGCACGGTCGGCGGCTCGCCGAGCCGCAGCGGCATGGTCGCCGGCTCGGGCGACGATGGCGTTGGCGGCGGGGAGGTGCGCGGCGCCGGTGCGGGCGCGGCCGCCCGGGCCGCGGCCGGCGGCACGGGCAGCAGCGCCGGGACGTGGGCGGTGAGCCGGGCGGCGCCCAGCGCAATGCTGTGCTCCGGGTTGGGGTCGACCACGACCGGCCGGCCGAACGCCTCGCCGACCAGCGCGCCGGCCAGCGGGATCCGCGACGACCCGCCGGCCAGCAGGACCGCGCGCAGCCGCTCCGGGGCGACGTCGGCCGAGCGCAGCGCGCGGCCCAGCGAGCGCACCGTCTCCTGCAGCGCCGGCTCGATCATCGCCTCGAACTCGTGCCGGGTCAGCCGCACCCGGGTGTGCAGGCCGGGCAGCGCCACCCGGATCATCACCTCGGTGTCGTAGGAGAGCGCCTCCTTGGCGTCCACGCAGTCGCGCCGCAGCTGGGTGAGCGCCGGCACCAGGTCGGGGTCGTCACCGGTCAGCCGGTCGGCCGGCAGGATCTGGGTCACGTGCTCGAAGACGGCCTCGTCGAAGTCGGACCCGCCCAGCTGCTCGATCCCGTCCGGCGTGCCGAGCAGCTCGAACCCGTCGGCGGTGCGGCGCAGCACGGCCGCGTCGAAGGTGCCGCCGCCCAGGTCGTAGACGGCCACCACGTCGCCGTCGTCCATGTGCTCGCCCGCCGCATACGAGGCCGCGGCCGCCTCGGGCTCGCTGCGCAGCACCACCCGCGGCGCGTCGGCCAGGCGGGCGGCCTGTTCCAGCAGGTCGCGCTTGAACGGACCCCAGTTCGCCGGGCAGGTGAGCACCAGTGAGCCGGGCGGGCCCTGCTCGTTGGTCGTGGCGACCGCCAGGACGTGCTCCAGCTGGCGGGCGAGCAGCGCGTGTGCCGGATAGGGCGAGCCGCCGATCAGCAGCGGCACCGGGTCGCCGACCCGCCGCTTGAACTCGCGGGCCAGCCGGCCCGGTTCCTGCTCGCCGTGGCGCACGGCCGGCTCGCCGACCAGCACCGGCCCGCCGGCCGGGAGGAAGATCACCGACGGGATCTCGGGACGTCGGCCGCCGAGCCGGAGCACCTCCACGCCGCTGCCGCGCCGCACTGCCGCCGCGGTCCAGGTGGTACCGAGGTCCACGCCCAGCCCGTACACCGGCCTCCTCCCGTTCGCGCGCCCGTGTGGGCCGGCAACCAGCATCGGCCGCGGCACCGGCACCGACAAGGCCGCAGGCGACGGATGCACCAAAGGCTGCACCGCCGCACATCATTTTGACGATAGTCGATGTGTTGCCGCCGGATATGTCACGGGTCAGTCATGCTGTTGCAAACTCGGTGCAATCGATACCGACTAATGCGACCGGAGGTGTCATGCGGCACACGCCACGACTGTCCAGGTTGGCCGGCTGCTGCGCGGCGGCCGTCCTCGCCGTCGTCCGCCTCGGCGGCCGGGAGTGCGCCGGGTACGGGCGTTAGACCGGCCCGCTGAGAGCGCCGTACGGCCCAGATTCCGACACCGTCGGCGCGGGTGATGGCCGCATACAGCACAGCGGCTCTCAGTGGGCCGTACCAGCCGTACCGGGGGTGAGCTGTGGAAACTCCGGCTCGGTACGGCCATGAGTCGCACCACGCGAGCCTCTGGAAGATCGATGATCAATGCCTTGACCTCGGCGCGCCCGGCAGGATTCGAACCTGCGACCGACGGATTAGAAGTCCGTTGCTCTATCCGCTGAGCTACGAGCGCCTGACCAGCCCACATGGTGGGCTGGCCTGCACATACTAGAGTTTTGCCGCCGCCCGGTCGAGCGGGATGTCAGTGAGTCGCCACGCCCGCTTTGTCCTCCGGCGCGGGCGGAACCGAGACCTCCGGCGTGCCCTGCGGCGGTACGAACGCGTCCACCCATCTGCCCAGCTCGCGGAAGACCTCGGTGCGGACGTCCTTGCCGGACAGGGTGAGGTCGTGCACCCCGCCGTCGAATCGGGCGATCGTCACCCGTGGTCCCAGGCACGGAGCCCAGCGCACGATGTGTTCCACGTCCAGGACCGCATCGGAGACCCGGACCTCCTCGGTCCAGCCGCGGCCCCGGAAGGTCCGCGTCGAGCAGGCGACGAGCACGGGTGCGTCGATGGCCAGCCCGGCGCGCAGGCGGGCCTGGCCGCGCCGGATCGCTTCGAGCCATCCCGCGCGTACGGGAAAGCCGTTCAGCGGCTTCCATGCGAGGTCGTACGTCCACTCACCACGGTAGTCGCTGTGCAGACTCTGTCCGTACAGGCCGAGACTGCCCACGGGCAGCGTCCGGTAGGGCTTGCGGCCGGCCCGGCCGACGATCTTCATCAGTGGCCTGCGTAGCAGCCACGGCACGTTGAAGTCGAAGAACGGGCTGTTCAGGAACAGGCCGTCGACGAGGCCCTGGCCGCTCCTCGAGTGCGCCCACAGCGACGTGACCAGGCCTCCGGTGGAGTGCCCGGCGACCAGCAGCTGGTCGTGGCCGTCCTCCTCGCGGATGATCCGGACCGCCTCGTCCAGCTCCGGGTAGTAGTCGGTGAGGCTGCGGCAGAAGTTCGGCGTCTGGTGCTCGAGCAGGCTGCGGCCGTACTTGCGCAGATCGAGCGCGTAGAAGTCCCAGCCCCGTTCGACGAAGAAGTCGGCGAGGTGGGTCTGGAAGAAGTAATCCACGAATCCGTGTACGTAGAGCACCGCGCGGCGCGACGGGGTGTCCCCGCGGCGGCGGACGAGGGTCGCGATGACTGCACCCTCGTCGTCGGTGCCCAGGTCGATGGTGTGTCGCTCGTACGGCAGGCCTAGGACGTCGGTCTCCACGCCGTTAGGTTACCCACGCGTAGGGTTCTTGGCGCTATAGCAGAGCCCACCGATCTTGAGCCGTTTTCCACATTCTGCCGCCGTCCACAGGCCGGAGAAGCTTTCGAAGCGGACATCGGGGCATTCACTGCACGCTGCTTCCCAGATTCCCCACGTCGAAGGAGAAGCAGTGTTCGAGACAAACGTCGTAGTCGTCGGAAATGTCCTGACCGCGCCGGAGTGGCGCCGCACCGCCAGCACCAACGCCCTGGTCGCCAACTTCCGGGTGGCGTCGACCGCCCGGCGGATGGACCGGGAGAGCGGCCGCTGGGTCGACGGCAACCAATTCCGCGTACGGGTCAACTGCTGGCGCCGCCTCGCCGAGGGCGTGGCGTCCTCGGTCACGGTCGGCGACCCGGTCGTCGTGGCGGGACGCCTCTTCACCCGCGACTGGACCGACGCCGACGGCAACCTGCGCACCACTTACGAGATGGAGGCGGTGTCGGTCGGCCACGACCTGGCCCGCGGCCGCGGCCGCTTCCTGCGCAATAAGCCCGCCGCGACGAGCACGGTGGAGACGGCGGAGGCGGAGGGCCAGATCCGCGGCGAGTCGGCGGCGCTGGTCTCCGAGGAGGAGGCCCCGACCGTGTACGGCGACGGAGTCCTCGACGGCGACGAGCCGACGTTCGAGGACGTCCCGCCACTCGCCGCGCTGCGCGGCGGCACCCTCGAGCCGTTCGACGTCGACATGGCGATGCCGCAGGTGGAGGAGCCCGGATCTTCGGGCGAGCCCGGCCCGTCGGCGGAGCCCGGTTCCTCGGCGGAGCCCGGCGTCTCCGGGGAGCCTGATCCGTCGGGGGAGCCCGGTCCTTCCGGCGAGCCCGAGGCGGAGACCGCGGGCGAGGGCGGCGGCCGTCGCGCCGGCCGGAGCCGTGGCGGCCGGCGGCAGCCCGTGCCCGCCTGATGTCTCCTGAGCTGCCGCCGCTGCGGGACCGACATTCCCCCGTGGGTTGCGCAGCGGCGGCGCCGGACCGGCCCTCCCTTCCACCCACCCGGCCGACACCCCGACGCGCGGCGCCGACCTCCGCGGCCGCCACCGCACGGGAGTTCGGGCGGTGCGCACCGGTCCCGGTGCGGATGGCCGAGGGCCGGCCGGCCGATGGGCCTCGCCGGGGGCGAGCGCGAGGTCCATCGGTCCGGCGGGTGGCTGCCCGGTGGGTGGCACCGCCCGCCCAGCCCCCTGCCGCGCGGCGCTGACCGCCGCCGGCGGCCCGGCCGTCGTCGTTCGACGGCGGCCGGGCCCTGAGCCGCGGCGGCGGAAGGTCCCCGTCTTCCGCCGCCGCTCTCCGACCCGGTCGATCAGGCGCCCTGGGGTGAGCGCCGCGAACGACCGGCCCGGCGGGTGGGTGTTCGGTGGTCGGCACCCACCCGCCACCCGGGCCGCCCGGCCCGCGCCGAGGGCGCTCCCCGAAACCCCGCCCGAGAGGCGCATCCGCCCGGCAAGGCGGAACGCGCCCGCACGGGCCGGGCGGCATCGGCCGGCCGCCGTCCCAGTCGCCTGGGCGGCGGCCGGCGCGGGGGTCCGCGCCCGAAGGGGGTCAGGAGGCGGGCGGACCGGACGGGCGGGGAAGGGCTTACTAGGGTGAGTGAGTGGGAGGAACTGGGCGAATGCGGATCTCGAGGCCGGATGCCAGCGCTGCCGACGCCGTCGGCCTGCTCGCGGGCTATGCCCTGGACGCGGTGTTCGGTGACCCGCGGCGCCTGCACCCGGTGGCCGGCTTCGGCCGGGCCGCCGGCGCGCTGGAACGTCGCCTCTACTCGCCGAGGCGCCGCGCCGGAGCGGCGTTCACCGCCGTGGCGGTCGGCGTCCCGGTCGCGGCCGGGCTTGCCGCCGCCGCGGTGACCCGGCGGCGGCCCGCGGCCCGCGCCGCGCTGGTCGCCGCCGCGACCTGGACCGTCCTCGGCGGCCGCACGCTGCGTCGCGAGTCCGCCGTGATGGCCGGGCACCTCGAGCGTGCCGACCTGCCCGCGGCGCGGGACCGGCTCAGTCACCTCTGCGGCCGCGATCCCTCGACCCTCGACGAGCCCGAACTCGCCCGCGCCACCGTCGAATCGGTCGCCGAGAACACCTCCGACGCGGTCGTCGCGCCGCTGCTCTGGGGTGGGCTGCTCGGCCTGCCCGGGCTGCTCGGCTACCGGGCCGCCAACACCCTCGACGCGATGGTCGGCCACCGGTCCGCGCGGTACGCCCGGTTCGGCACCGCGTCGGCGCGCCTCGACGACGTGCTCAACCTGCTGCCCTCCCGGCTCACCGGGTTGCTCACGATCGCCGCCGCACCGCTGGCGCGGGGTGGCAGCGCCGAGGCACTGCGGGTGTGGCGCCGGGACCGCAACGACCACCCCAGCCCCAACGCGGGGCAGTGCGAGTCCGCGATGGCCGGCGCGCTCGGCGTGCGGCTGGGCGGGCGCAACGTCTACTTCGGACGTACCGAGACCCGGCCGCTGCTGGGCGACGGACCGCGACCGTCCGCCGGCGACCTGCGCCGCGCGGCCCGGATCTCCGGAGCCGTCGGCGCCGGCGCCGCGGTGCTCGCCGCGGGCGTCGCGCTGGTCCGGTCCGGCCTGGTGCGCCGATGAGCGGCGGGCTGCTGGTCGCGGGGACCACCTCGGACGCGGGCAAGAGCGTGCTCACCGCCGGGATCTGCCGCTGGCTGCACCGCCGCGGCGTCAAGGTCGCCCCGTTCAAGGCGCAGAACATGTCCAACAACTCCGTCGTCGTGGTCGGCGCCGACGGGCGCGGCGGCGAGATCGGCCGTGCGCAGGCCATGCAGGCCGCCGCGTGCGGGATCGCGCCGGACATCCGCTTCAACCCGGTGCTGCTGAAGCCCGGCAGCGACTACTCCAGCCAGGTCGTGCTGCTCGGCCAGGCCGTCGACACCGTGACCGCGGGCAACTACCGTTCCCTGCGGCCGCGCCTCGCCGAAGCCGCACACGCGACGCTGGCGCAGTTGCGCGACGAGTACGACGCGGTGATCTGCGAGGGTGCCGGCAGCCCCGCGGAGATCAACCTGCGGGACGGGGACTTCGTCAACATGGGCCTGGCCCGGCACGCCGGCCTGCCGGCGATCGTGGTCGGTGACATCGATCGTGGCGGGGTCTTCGCCGCGCTGTTCGGCACGGTCGCGCTGCTCAGCCCCGAGGACCAGGCGTTGATCAGCGGGTTCGTCATCAACAAGTTCCGCGGCGACCTGGGCCTGTTGCAGCCGGGTCTCGACATGATCACAGCCTCCACCGGGCGGCCCGTGCACGGCGTGCTGCCCTTCAACCTGGACGTGTGGCTGGACGCCGAGGACTCCCTGGCGTACGGGCGGGTGCTCGGCCGGCCCGCCGCGCCGCGCGGCACCGAGTGGTTGCGGGTCGCCGTCGTGCGCCTGCCGCGCATCTCGAACGCCACGGACGCCGAAGCCCTCGCCACCGAGCCGGGCGTACAGGTTCGCCTGACCATCGAGCCCGCCGAGATCGCCGACGCGGACCTGGTCGTGCTGCCCGGTTCCAAGGCCACGGTCAGCGATCTGGCCTGGCTGCGCGAGACCGGCCTCGACGACGCGATCCGCGTACACGCCGCGGCGGGCAAGCCGCTCGTCGGGATCTGCGGTGGCTTCCAGATGCTCGCCGGCACCATCCACGACGACGTCGAGAGCCGCCGCGGCACCGTTCCCGGCCTCGGCCTGCTGCCGGTCGACATCACGTTCGGCGAGCGGAAGACGCTGGCCCGGTCGCGGGGCACGGCCTGGGGGCAGGTCCCGGTGAGCGGCTACGAGATCCACCACGGGTACGTCTCGGCGGGCGACCCCGACCCGCTGCTGAGGTACACGGACGGCACACCGGAGGGCGCGGTCGCCGGAGCGGTCTGCGGCACGCACTGGCACGGCGCCTTCGAGTCGGACGGGTTCCGCCGCCGGTTCCTGTCCGAGGCCGCCCGGCAGGCGGGCCGGTCCGGCTTCGTGGTCGCGCCGGACACCCGCTTCGCGCAGGTGCGCGAACGCGCGCTCGACGTGCTCGGCGACCTGGTGGAGGAGCACCTCGACACGGACGCGCTCTGGCGTCTCATCGAAGCGGGGCCGCCGAAGAACCTCCCCTTCATCCCGCCGGGCGCCCCCGCCGACGGGGGAGCCTTCGCGCACCGGCGCGTCCCCACCGGCGAGGGCCCCGGGACCGCCGGATGAGTGCCGAGACCTATGCGGCCCTGGCCGCGCGGATTCTCGCCACCGAGCCCCGGCTCGGTCCCGTACGGCTCGTCGCCGTCGACGGGCCCAGCGGGGCGGGCAAGAGCCGGTTCGCCGGGCGGCTGGCCAAGGTCGCCGACATCCCTGTCGTGCACACCGACGACCTGCTCGACGGCTGGGACGACCAGTTCAGCTTCTGGGGGCGGCTCGAGGAACAGGTGCTCGATCCGCTGCGGCACGGCCGGTCCGCCACCTACCGCCGCTACCTCTGGCACCGAGGGGAGTTCGGCGGAGACCCGGTCACCGTCGAGCCCGCTCCGGCCGTACTGCTGGAGGGGGTGACCGCCGCGCGGCGGGTGATCCGGCCGGAGCTTTCGTACTCCGTTCTGGTCACCGCGCCGCCGGAACTGCGGTGGCGACGTGCCATCGCACGCGACGGACGCGACGATGTTGCGTTCCGGGCGTACCTTGAGCGCTGGCGCGCAAACGAGGACGAGCACTTCGAGTCGGACGCGACCGCGGCGCATGTGGATCTTCTGGTCGACGGCGCCGCGGAGGACACCGACGATCGGTACGAACGGCTCGCGCCGGCGCCGGCGGACTGAACCATGATCAGCCGTGAGAGCGGCGGAACGGGGACGGACGATGACGACCGACGACAACCGCCCGACGCGGCGCCGGATCACGCTGACGGGCATCAGCTCGCGGGCGTGGGAGCACCCCGCCGACCGCGGGGCTCTCACCGCGCTGCGCGAGCTTCGTGGCTTCGACGACATCGTGAAGGCGTTCTTCGGCATGTGGAACGAGCGCGGCTTCCGCCTGTCGTTCCTGGCCGGGGCCATTCGCGTCGACCACCGGCAGTACCCGCGCGTCTACCAGCGCTTCACCGAGGCGGCGGCGACACTCGACGTGGCCGAGCTGCCCGAGCTCTACGTGGAACAGTCGCCGATGATCAACGGTCAGGCGATCGGCATGGACAAGCCGTTCATCGTCATCACCACCGGCGCCGTCGAGAAGCTCGACGACGAGGAGCTGCGCGCGCTGCTCGGCCACGAGATCGGCCACGTTCGCAGTGGCCACGCCGTCTACAAGACGATCATGATGATCCTCACCCGGTGGGCCGCGAGCATCAGCTGGATGCCGGTCGGCGCCATCACGCTCCGGGCGATCATCGTGGCGATGTACGAGTGGTGGCGCAAGGCCGAGCTCTCCGCCGACCGGGCCGGCCTGCTCGCCGGCCAGGACCCGGCCGCCTCGCTGCGGCTGCTGATGAAGCTCGCAGGCGGCGGCGATCTCTCGCAGATCGACACGACCGCGTTCCTGGAGCAGGCGGCCGAGTACGAAGGCGGCGGCGACCTGCGAGACAGCATCCACAAGCTGGGGATGACCGCGTGGAGCACCCACCCGGTGCCGGTGGCGCGGGCCAGCGAGCTGCGCAAGTGGATCGACGCCGGCGACTACGGCCGGATCCTCGAGGGCGACTACCCGCGCCGGGACTCCGACGGCAACGCCTCGGTCACCGAGGACGTCAAGGCCGCCGCGGACTCGTACCGGCAGACCTTCAACAACTCGCAGGACCCGCTCGTCAGCCTGCTCCGCAAGCTCGGTGGCGGCGCCGCCGACATGGCCGGATCCGCCGCCCGCGGCGCCCGCGACTGGGCCGGCCGGGGCCGCGGCAGCGAGGGTGACCCACCGCCGGCAAGCTGAGTTGTCCACAGCCATCGAGGTGAGCCCGCGGCGCTCCGCCCCACCGGCTTAGGATCGCCTCATGACCCTGACAGAAGACGAACTGCGCGCCGCGATCGCGCGGGAGCTGCCCGGCGTCCGTGCCGACCTCGAGCGGTTGGTCCGAATCCCCGGGATCGCGTTCGACGGCTTCGACCACTCGCACGTCGAGCGGTCCGCCGAGGCCGTCGCCGAGCTGCTGCGCGGCTGCGGCCTCGAGGTGCAGATCGTCCGAGGCTCGGGTCAGCCGGCCGTCATCGGCCGCCGGGCCGCCCCCGCGGGCGCCCCGACCGTCCTGCTCTACGCGCACCACGACGTCCAGCCGGCCGGCGACCCCGCGCTGTGGACCAGCGACCCGTTCGAGCCGGTCGAGCGCGACGGACGGCTCTACGGCCGGGGCGCCGCCGACGACAAGGCCGGCGTGATGGCCCACGTCGCGGCGCTGCGGGCGTTCGGTGACCGGTTGCCGGTCGGCGTCGTGCTGTTCGTGGAGGGCGAGGAGGAGTACGGCTCCGAGTCGCTCGACGAGCTGCTCCAGACACACCGGGAGACGCTGCGCTCCGATGTCATCGTCATCGCGGACTCCGGCAACTGGGACATCGGCGTGCCGGCCCTGACCACCTCGCTGCGTGGGCTGGTCAACTGCTTCGTCGAGGTCAGCACCATCGGCAACGCCGTGCACAGCGGCATGTTCGGCGGCCCGGTCCCCGACGCGCTCACCGTCCTGTCGCGGCTCATCGCCACCCTGCACGACGAGAACGGCGAGGTCGCCATCGACGGCCTGGTCGGCCGGGAGAACGCCACCGTCGACTACCCGGAGGACCGGTTCCGCCACGAGGCCGGGATCCTCGACGGGGTCAAACTGATCGGCGAGGGCCGGCTCACCGACCGGATCTGGTCCAAGCCGGCGGTCGCGGTGCTCGGCATCGACGCCCCGAGGACCGATGAGGCCCCCAACGCCCTGGTGCCCAGGGCGAAGGCCAAGCTGAGCGTGCGGCTGGCGCCCGGCGACGACTGGCACTCGGCGTACGCGGCGATCCGCGCCCACCTCGAGAAGTTCGTGCCGTGGGGTGCGCACGTCGAGGTGACGCTGGAGAGCGGCGGAGCGCCCTGCGTGATCGATGCGGTCGGCCCGGCCTACGACGCCGCGCGGTCCGCGTTCCGCGACGCGTGGGACGGCGTGGCACCGGTCGACATGGGAGTCGGCGGCTCGATCCCGTTCATCGCCACCTTCCAGGAGCTCTTCCCCGAGGCGGCGATCCTGGTGACCGGCGTCGAGGACCCGCACGCGGCCGCGCACGGCCCCAACGAGAGCCTGCATCTCGGCGAGTTCGCCCGGGTCTGCCTCGCCGAGGCGCTGCTCCTGCGCAATGTGGCCGCGCTGGGCAAGTGACATGGCCGACGAGCTGAGCTGCGACGTTCTCGTGGTCGGTGCCGGACCGACCGGGCTGATGCTGGCGAACTGGCTGGTGAAGCTCGGCGTCCGGGTGATCGTCGTGGACGGCAAGGACGGGCCCACCCGGGAGTCGCGGGCGCTGGTGGTCCAGGCGCGCAGCATCGAGGTGTACGACCAGCTCGGCCTCGCCGACGCCGTCCTCGAGGCGGCGCACCGGGCCGAGGCGCTCGCACCGGGCTTCGGCAGCCGCGTCTTCGGCCGGATCCCGCTCGGGCCGCTGGGCGGCGACCTCACGCCGTACCCGTGGATCGAGGTCCTGGAGCAGAGCCGCAACGAGCAGATTCTGTACGCGAACCTGCAGGCGCTCGGCGGCTCGGTCCGCTGGGGCGAATCGGTCACCTCGCTGACCGGCGGCGCGGACCACGTCGAGGCGGTCGTCGGCGACACCACGATCACGGCCCGCTTCTGCGTCGGCGCCGACGGGGCGAACTCGGTGGTCCGCAGGTCGCGCGCCATCGCGTTCGACGGGGTGACCAACCCGCAGACGTTCTACGTCATCGACGCGACGGCGGTGGCCGGCCTGGTCGACGACGCGATCAACGTGCGCCCCGGCAAGGCGGACTTCCTCCTCGGCTTCCCGATGCGGGGCCGCGGCAACTGGCGCCTGATCGGCCTGGTCCGCGACGAGGACGCCGACGGCAAGCTGGCCGAGGAGGACGCGCAGGCCCGGATGCGCAGCGACTTCGCGGTCACCTACGCCCAATCCCGCTGGTTCGCCACCTACAAGGTCCACCACCGGGTCGCCGGGAAATTCCGGGACGGCCCGTTCTTCCTCGCCGGCGACGCGGCGCACGTGCACTCCCCGGTCGGCGCCCAGGGCATGAACACGGGCCTGCAGGACGCGCACAACCTGGCCTTCAAGCTCGCCGACGTCGTGCACGGCCGCGCGGGCGACGCCTGGCTGGACCGCTACGAGGCCGAGCGGCGACCGGTCGCGAAGACCCTGGTGGCGACGACCGACCGGGTGTTCGGCTTCATCACGTCGCAGAAGACGTCGCTGAGCGTCCTGCGCCGCGTCGTGGTGCCGCTACTGGCGTCGATCGGCGTCCGGGCGCTGCCGCGGACGGCGGGCGGCTCGCGCCTCTTCGGGTACGTGTCGCAGATCCGGATCCGCTACCACCTGACCCCGGACGCCCCGCCGGATCCGGTCGTCGGTCGCCGGCTGCAGTGGGCCGGCGGCAACTTCGAGGTGCTGCGCTCCCTGCAATGGCAGATCCACGGGTACGGCGGGCTGACCGAGTCGGACGCTCCGGACCTGGGGCTGCCCGTGCACATGTTCGGCCCGGCTCCGCAGACCAACCTGCTCCCGGGGCGGCTCTACCTCGTAAGGCCGGACGGGTTCGTGGCCGCGCAGGCGACGCCCCCGGAAGCGGCCGAGGTGTTCCGGCGCGCGATGCCGCCGCAGTGACGATCGACGGCAGTCCGCTGCCGCGTTGAATGGCCGGCGGTTGTCTGCCGCGTTGAGTGGCCTGGGCTGGTCTGAGCGGCCCGGATGCCATGCCACGGATGCCGCTTTGCGGGCGCCGTCACTGAGCATCAGTTGCCCCGGTGGCGTGCCGGTGTTGCCGCGCGTCGGCGATGCCGGACGGCCTGGCGGTCGCCGAAATCGGACTCGCTGGATCGGGTGAGTCAGGTGCGGACCCGAGATCAATCCTGTTAGGATTCGAACATGAGTTCGAATGACGCTATCGCGGCGCTCCGTGCCGCCGGCAGTGCTCTGGGGGACGTCGACGTCTCCGGGTGGGACCAGGCCGCCCTCAACGACAAGCTCGCCGAGTTGTCCGACGCCCTTTGTGAGCTCGATGCGCAGGTCAGTCGTGTCGCCGACGCGGTTCGCGCGCGTGGCTTCCGGGTCGCGGAGCCCGTCGCCGCCTGACCTTGTTCCCTGCCCTGGGCCGGAGCGAGACGCATCACGCCGCAGCGCGATGCGTCTGGATCCAGACCCACCATCGGGCTGGCTGCGGCCCGGTCCTGAGTTCTCGCCGGCTGAGTATCTGCGCTGCTGCGGTCGGGCCCGTCCGCAGCGTCGCGCTGGGCCCGGCTGGCTCCGTCTGGTTCTGATGGTTCTGGCTTGGGTGGTATCGCAAACCGGCGCCAGCGCGGCAAGGAGGCCGGAGTCAGAGTTGTTGTCGGCATCGACCCGGTGAACGTCGGTGCCTCGTGCCGGATTGCTTGGGCACGACTGATTTGGGCCCCGGTCGGGTTTGGGCATCGGCTGTCGGCTGTTCGAGCGCGGGTTGGGTGTGGGTCTATTGCCGGCTGCTGGCTTGGGTGTCGTGCTGCTCACGCGGGTTGGCTCGGGCGCTTGTAGCGGTGCTGACGCGGGTTGGCTCGGGTGTCGTGCTGATTCCCGGGTCGGCTTGGGTGCGTGTCGCGCTATTCGGCGGGTTGGCTCGGCGCCGCTCACGCGAAATTGGCTTGGGTGGCTCGTGCGGTGCTGGTCTTGCAGGTTCGTCGCCGGGGCGCCACAGCAGAGGTCGCCGGGCGCCAAGGCAGACGTCGCCGGGCACCACAGCAGACTGAGCGGGTCGTTCGGCCAGGACGGTCGACACTGGCGGCGGGTCGACCGCCGACTTGCTCGGACTGGCCGGCGGGTCGGCTTGAGTCACGGCCGGCCCCGGGTCGGCTTGAGCCGCGGCCGGCCCCGGGTCGGCCCGACTTGCTCGGGCTCGCCATGGATCGGCTTGAGCTCGGGCCTGCCGGCGGGTCGGTCGGCCCGGGTTGGATCGCCGGACTTTCCAGTCCTGACCACGGCGCGGGGCAGGTCGCCGCCAGTCGGCCGGGCCAGCCCGGCAGGTTTGCCGCGGATCCGGCCGGTTCGGGTCCGGCGGAGGGCCGGTGTTGACCGCTTCACGGGGGAGCGTGTCACCACCGGCCCGCGAATGTCGTAGGTGGCTGCCAGGATGGGGTTCGTGCGGTTCCTCGACCTGGCAGCCACCTCGGCAGCCGTCTCTGCGACGTCCGGCCGCAAGGCCAAGATCGACCTGCTCGCCGACGCGCTTCGTCGCCTCGCGCCCGATGAGCTGGCCGCCGGTTCCGCCTACCTCGCCGGCGAGCTGCGGCAGCGGCAGACCGGCGTCGGCTATGCCGGCCTGCGGGACCGGCCCGCACCGGCCGCTGAGCCCAGCCTCACCGTTGCCGACGTCGACGCGCAGATCGCCGCCATCTCGGCGGTCTCCGGCACTGGCTCACAGGCCCGCCGCCGCGACCTGCTCGCCGGGCTCTTCGGCCGGGCGACGGCCAACGAGCAACGGCTGCTGGTCGGCCTGTTCAGCGGCGAGATCCGCCAGGGCGCGCAGGCCGGCCTGCTGGCGGATGCCATCGCCCGGGCCGCCGAGGTTCCCGCCACCGTGGTCCGCCGGGCGCTCCTGCTCTCCGGTGACCTGAAGCAGGTCGCCGTCGCCGCGCTGACCGGCGGGGCGGCGGCACTCGCCGACTTCAGCCTGCGGGTCGGCACCCCGCTGACCCCGATGCTGGCCGGCAGCGCCCCGGACGTCGGCGCCGCGCTCCTGGCGACCGGGGCACCCGCCACCGTCGACGTGAAGCTCGACGGCATCCGCATTCAGGTGCACCGCTCCGGCGACGAGGTGGCCGTCTTCACCCGCAGCCTCGACGACATCACGCCCCGGCTGCCCGAGGTCGTCGCCGCCGTGCGGGCGTTGCCGGCGCGGGAGATCGTGCTCGACGGCGAGGCCATGGCCCTCGATGCGCTGGGTCGACCCCGGCCGTTCCAGGAGACGTCCAGCCGGGCGGCCACCCGCGGCGCCCGGCGTGGTGGCAAGGCCGGGCCGGTGGAGGGCCCCGCGCTGGTCCCCTACTTCTTCGACCTCTTGCATCTCGACGGCACCGACCTGCTGGACGAGCCCGGCCGGGTGCGCTGGGCGGCCCTCGCCGATGCGCTGCCCGACGGCCTCATCGTCGGCCGCCGGACCGTCGAGACCGAGGAGCAGGCCGCCGAGGCCTTCGCGGCCGCGCTCGCCGCCGGCCAGGAGGGCATCGTGGTCAAGGCGCAGGAGGCTCCCTACGACGTGGGCCGCCGCGGCGCCGCCTGGGTCAAGGTCAAGCCCCGGCACACGCTCGACCTGGTCGTGCTTGCCGTCGAGTGGGGACACGGCCGGCGTCAGGGCTGGCTGTCCAACCTGCACCTCGGCGCCCGCGACCCGCGCACCGGCGGGTTCGTCATGCTCGGCAAGACCTTCAAGGGCCTCACCGACGAGCTGTTGCGCTGGCAGACCGAGCGGTTCAAGGAGCTGGCGATCGACGACTCCGGCTGGGTGGTCACGGTCCGGCCCGAGCAGGTGGTGGAGATCGCCTTCGATGGGGTGCAGACATCCCCGCGCTACCCCGGGGGCGTGGCGCTGCGGTTCGCGCGCGTGCTGCGCTACCGCGATGACAAGCGTGCGGAGGAAGCGGACACCATCGACATGGTCAAGGCCCTCGGAATGCCCGCGGCCTTGGACGCTTGAGCCGGCGGGCGGTCCTGAGGCGCTTTCGAGGCGTTCGGCCGTCGTAGACCTGAGCCGCTGTGCCTGTGGCCTTGGACGCTTGAGCCGGCGGGCGGTCCTGAGGCGCGATCGAGACGCTCGGCCGCTGTAGACCTGAGCCGCCTGTCTGCGGCCCTGGACGCCTGAGCCGACGGGCGGCCTAGGGCGATACCGAAACGGTCGGCGCCGCGTTGCGTCAGAGGGAGGCCAGGGAGCGGACGTAGTTGACCTGCTGGTGGACGTAGGTCACCTGGGACTGGTCCGTCACCGGGATGCGCGCCACGTATTGACGGGTGGCGTTGGTCACCGTCACCTGCACGGTTCCGCGCGGGATGGTGACCTTGACGAGCAGGAACAGCAGGCTGAAGACCGTCAGCACGCAGAAGCCCACGATCGCCGCGACGATCGCCCAAGTGGGGATCTTCTGCTCGCTGTGCCAGTAGTCGTTCACCGTCCACGTCGAGCCCGCCAGCGGGATGTCGCCCGCCGGCGTGTGCACCACCGTCGACGTCACGCCCATGTCGCCGATCTGGACGACAACTGGGCCGGGCACCATCGGGTCCGCCGGCGGGGGCGGCGCCGGCACGCTCCACGGGTCACTCGCGTCCGGGAATGTCACCCGACAAACCCTAGTCGGGCCGTCGCGCGCTGGGAACGGTCGTCAGCCCCCGGTCCGCGGCCTCCACCCGGTCCACGCGCTTCTTCGGCGTGTCGCCCTTCGCCTCCTTGCGCGCCTGCCACCCGTACGCCAGCAGCGCCATCACGGCGAACAGCCACCACTGGACCGCGTACCCGCCGTTCTGCCACGAGTCCTCGTGGTCGATCGGGATGCCCGCGAAGCCCGGCGCCGGGTCGCTGAGCAGCACGTATGCCCCGTACACGGGGAACGGCAGCTCCTTGGCCAGCTTGGGCACCGAGATTCGCCGGGTGTCGATCCGGCCGTCGCGGTGCTCGATCGGCGCCGGGCGGCTCTCCGACAGGTGCACCTGGCCGACGACCGTCACCTCGCCCGTCGGCGGGGCCGATGCCACGGGCGCCGAGACGGCGTCGCCCTTCGCCGACGGGACCCAGCCCCGGTCGACCAGCACGGCGGTGCCGTCGGCCAGCAACAGGGGCGTGACGATCTCGAAGCCGACCGCCCCGTCGACCGTCCGGCCGCGCGCCTGGATCTCGTGCGCCGGGTCGTACCGTCCGGTGACCGTGACCTTCGTCCAGGCCGCGTCCTTGCCGGGGTAGGCGCCCGGCGTGCCGACCGCGGTCGGCCTTGCCAGCACGGACGTCAGCGGAACCGCCGGCACGGAGTCGGCCGCGTCGATGCGGGTGTTGATCTCGCTGCGCTCCTGGTACCGATGCATCTGCCAGTTGCCGAGCAGCACCATGACCACCGACGCGGCCACGGTGAGCGCCGCGCCGGCCAGCCAGCGGGGCGTGAGCAGGAACCGGTACACGATCAGAGGCTACCCGGCTCCCGTCGGCGGCTCGCGTCTGGCAGGTAGGGTGCGATGTCCGACGGTCAATATCATGTCGTCGCTGATTTCCGTATCCCCGAGGGAGCCATGATGTCCGCCCACTCGCGCCTGGTGGTGAGCGCACCCTCGTCGGGACACGGCAAGACCGCGATCGCGGTCGGCCTGCTCGCCGCCTGCAGCGCGCGGGGAGTCCCGGCCGCAGGCTTCAAGGTCGGACCCGACCACACCGACGCCGCCTATCTGGGCCTGGCCGCGGGCCGTCCGGGTCGCAACCTGGACCCGCGCCTGGTCGGCGCCCAGCGAATCGCTCCGCTCTTCGCGCACGGCGCGGCCGGGTCGCAGGTCGCGGTCATCGAGGGCGCGATGGGCCTGTTCGACAGCCTGACCGGACAACCCGAGATCGACGGTACGGCCGCAGTCGCCGCCGCCCTCCGCGCGCCGGTGATCCTGGTGGTCGACGTGGCGGCGATGGGCCACTCGCTGGCGGCGCTGGTGCACGGGTTCCGGATGTTCGACGAGATGGTGCACCTCGGTGGCGTCATCCTGAACCGGGTCGCCTCGCCGCGGCACGAGGAGATGCTCCGGACGGCGCTGGACGACATCGGCATGCCGGTGCTCGGGGCGCTGCGCCGCGGCGACCTCCCCGCCGTGCTGCCGGCCCGCGCGCAGGGCTCGGTGCCGGTCGCGCACCGCAGCGTGGAGGCCGTCCGCGCGGTGCGCCGGCTCGGCGAGGCCGTCGCGGGTGCCCTCGACGTCGACCGCATCCTGGCGCTGGCCGACGGGGCGCCGCCGCTGCCCGGCCAGGCCTGGTCGCCGATCGAGGCGCTGGCCGACGGGGCCGGTGAGCCCCCGGTTCCGCCCGAGACCCGGCCGGTCATCGCGCTGGCCGGCGGACCGGGAGCCGCATACACGTACGTGGAGGCGGTGGAGTTGCTCACAGCCGCGGGCGCGGACGTGGCGATCGTCGACCCGTTGCGCGACGAGACGCTGCCGGCGGGCACCCGGGCGCTGATGATCGGCGCCGCGCTGCCCGAGGGCTACGCGGAGGAGCTCTCCGCGAACCGCCGCCTGTGCGCGGCGGTGAGCCAGCTGGCCCACGAGGGCCGCCCGGTCATCGCCGAGGGCGTCGGCCTGCCGTGGCTGGGCCGCGACTTCGACGGCCGCCCGATGTGCGGCGTGCTGGACGTGTCGGCGCAGACCGCGGGGATGACGATCGCGGGCTACCGCGAGGCGACCGCCCCGGCGACGTCCGCGCTCGCCCCGGCCGGGGCGCGGATCACCGGCTACAAGCAGCACCGGGCGATCGTCGCGCCGCGAGCCGGGCAGGTACCGGCGTGGACCTGGGCGGGCGGGAATCCGGAGGGCTTCGTGTGGCGGCAGGTGCATGCGTCGCAGCTCGGGCTGCATTGGGCGGGCGCGCCGGAGATCGCGCGCCGGCTGGTCGCGGCCGCGCTGGCGCCCGCGCCGGGCATGGGTCCCGCTCAGCCGGGCATGGGCTCCGCTCAGCCGGAGGGCGACGATCCCGGCGAGCAGACCCTCTCCCTCTCCGCGATCACCCCGCCACAGGCCTGACGCTTGCGCGGCGAGCGCTCCGGCCGGCGCCGCTGACCGAGCCGCCGCGACCGGGGAGCTCCGGGAGCGGGTGACCGCTAGGAGTGCTGGGAGCGCGAGAGCGCCGGGACCCGCTTGGACCGCTTGGACCGCTTGGACCGCTTGGACCGCTTGGACCGCTTGGACCGCTTGGACCGCTTGGACCGCTTGGACCGCTTGGACCGTGGGAGCGCCGGGACCACTTGGACCGCGGAAGCGCCGGGACCACTTGGACCGCGGAAGCGCCGGACCCGCGGGACCCGCCGGGACCGCTTGGACCGTGGGAGCGCCGGGACCGTTTGGACTTTGGGAGCGCCGGGACCGCTTGGACTGTGGGAGCGCCGGGACCGCTTGGACTGTGGGAGCGCCGGGACCGCTTGGACTGTGGGAGCGCCGCGGCCGCTTGGACCGTGGGAGCGCCGGGACCGTTGCATAGCAAGGCGGGACTCCGCGGGCAAGGCCTGCGACGTCCTCCAGGTTGTCGACCGTGCGTTGCGCCGCGCGTGGACCGGGAGGCGTTGATCGCCCTGGCGGGGAGGGTCGTGCATCGCGCCGGGACGGCCCTGCGCTGGTGTGACCTGGCACGGATACTCGCGCGCCGGTCTGCCGAGCGTAGGTGGGTGATCGATCCGTCCGTGGCGGAGAGTGGTCACCCGGCGCCGGCATGAACCGGCTCGGGATTCCTGCGCAGGTGAGTGCGCCGGGCGCAGGCACTCCGGGTGCGGCGCTCGACGAGGCCGGCCGCCCCGGCGATGACCCACTCGGAGTCCGGCAAATGTCGCACCCCGGCCGTACGGTGAGGGGGTTCCGCGAGAAGGGAGCACCGCCGTGGCCGATCGTGTCCCCCTGGATTTCTCCCCACCGGTCCGACAGATCCGGGCCCTGCTGCTGGGCGTGACCGACGACCACCTGAGCTCCCCGACGCCTTGCCCCGACTGGACGGTCGGCGACCTGCTCGATCATCTGACGGGGCTCTCCTGGGCGTTCACGCAGGCCGCGCAGAAGACCGAGGCACCCGGCGCCGATTCCCCGCCGCCCCGGCCGTCGGCCGCCAATCTGTCGTCGCACTGGCGCAGCCGGCTCCCGGTCGTCCTCGAGGAGCTGGCGATCGCGTGGCGGTCGCCGGCGGCGTGGGAGGGCACGGCCCGGGCGGGCGGCGTCACCATGCCGGCCGCGGCGATGGGCACGGTCGCGATCAACGAGTTGATCATGCATGGCTGGGACCTGGCCCGGGCGACCGGGCAGGAGTATGCCGCTGATCCGCGGATCCTGGAGCAACTGATCGAGTTCCTGTCCCAAGGCCCGCGGGAGGGCACGCCCGGCCTGTTCGGCCCGGTCGTGGACGTCGGTGACGAGGCCGATCTGCTCGAGCAGACAGTCGGCCTGGCCGGCCGCAACCCACACTGGCGGCCGATCTCGTCAGCACACTGACGGTGGCTTGGCCCTGACGGTGGCTTGGCGCTGAAGGCGGGTCGGCGCTGAACGCGGCTCGGATCTGACGGTGGGTCGGATCTGACGGTGGGTCGGCGCCGACGGTGGGTCGGCACGCCGACCGCGATGGCCGGACCCGGTTCTCAGCCGTGGACCATCTCGTCCGGTGGCGGGGTGAACTTCAGCTTCGGCTTACCCTTCAGCGCGTCCTTCAGCGTCTGCGCCACCGTGTACTTCGAGATCGTGCCCCGGCTCGTGCCCACCGTGTTGTCCGGGTTGTCGGGGTCCGCCACGAAGGCCGCCGCCGCCAGCTGTGGCGTGAAGCCGCAGAACCACGCGCTCCGGTTGCTGTCCGTCGTGCCGCTCTTGCCCGCCACCGGCCTGTTCATCACCGCGTGCACCATGGGGGAGGTCTCCCAGCCGCCGCAGCTGCCCCGCGCCGCGCCGTAGCCCGTCACGCAGCGGGCCGCGTCCGTCGCGGCCTGCGCCACCTCCGGTCGCAGCGCCTGGTGGCAGCGCGGGCCGGCGACCTTCTTGCCCTCGTACTCGAGCGACTTGCCGTCCCGGGTATTGATCATGCGGACGGGTAGCGGCTCGCAGTATCTGCCCTCGGCGCCCAGCGTGGCGAAGACGTTCGCCATCTCGACCGGGGTCACGTCGCTGACGCCCAGCGTGAATGCTCCCCAGCCGTCGGCGTGGTCGGGGCCCGCCAGCGTCCGGTCGATCTCCGTGCGCCACTTCAGGCCGAGCCGCTCCGCCATCCGGACCGCCTTCTCGGCGCCGACCTTCTGTTCGAGTTGCACGAAGTACGTGTTCACGGACTTGCCGAAGCCGCTCCACATGTTCTGCCGGCCGGTCATCGAGGCGCTGGCGTTCTTCGGGCACCAGTGCCGTCCGCAGGTCGCCGGGCCGGGCGCCGTGATGTATTTCGACACGTAGCGCTTCGGGGCGTGGAAGGCCGTGCTCAGCGGCATGCCCTCGTCCAGCGCCGCCAGCAGGGTGAAGATCTTGAAGGTCGAGCCGGCCTGGTAGCCCGCCATGTCACCGCCGCCGAGCAGCGGGTTGACCGTGTTCGGGTAGTTGCCCTTGGTGTCGTCGCGCTTCCGGCGGTCGCTGTGCTCGCCGTTCTTCTTCTGGCTCAGCGAGTACTTGCGGTTCACCGCCATCGCCCTGATCCGGCCGGTGCCGGGTTCGATGACGACCTCGCCGTGCGCGTAGACGCTCCGCTTCTTCTCCTTGTCCAGGATGTGCTCCAGCGCCGAGCGCTGGATCTTCGGGTCGATGGTGGTGACGATCTTGTAGCCGCCGCGGCGCAGGTTCTCCAGGCGGTCCCGTGACGTCTTGCCGAACGCCGGCTGCTCCATCCACCAGTTGCGCAGGTAGTCGCAGAAGAAGCCCCAGTCGTTGTGCTTCTTCGGCACCGAGACGCAGTCGTTCGGCGGGGTGGTCAGCCTCAGTTCGATCCGGGTCTTCTTGGCCGAGGCCGCCTGTGCCGAGCTGATCGAGCCGATCTTGACCATCTGGTCGATGACGTAATTGCGGCGTTCGGTCGCCGAGGTCTGGTCGTTGGTCGCCGGGTCGTACGCGGACGGCGCCTTGACCACCCCGGCGAGCAGGGCCGCCTCGGTCAGCGTGAGGTCCTTCGGCTCCTTGGAGAAGAAGACCTCGGCGGCGGCGAAGATCCCGTACGCGCGGTGCCCGAAGTACGCCGAGTTGAGGTACCGCTCCAGGATCTCCGCCTTCGAGATCCGCTTCTCCAGCTCCAGCGCGAGCCGCATCTCCCGCAGCTTGCGTGCCGTGGTCTGCTCGGTCGCCTTGAGGGCCTGCATCGGGGTCTTGGCGCCGTCGCGCAGCGCCATCCGCACGTATTGCATGGTCAGCGTCGAGGCGCCCTGCGAGACGCCGCCGGCCTGCTGGTTCGCGACGAAGGCCCGGGCGACGCCCTTGGCGTCGACGCCGTTGTGCTCGTAGAAGCGGCTGTCTTCGGACGCCACGATGGCCTTCGTGATGAACGGCGACATCTCCCCGATGGCGACGGGCCGGCGATGCTCCTCATAGAACGTGGTCAGCAGCGTCCGGCCGTCGTTGGCGTACACGTAGGTGGTCTGGGCGGAGGGCACCTCGATGAGCTCCTCCGGCATGCTCTGCAGCGCGTCGGCGCCGTCCTTGGCGGCGGCCCCGGCGAGCGCGACCAGCGGGAAGATCAGAGCGGCGACCGCGATCCCCGCGATGAGCCCGGCCCGGACCAGCGGGGCGATCCGTCCGGCTTTGGCGAGTCCGCTCTTCGTCACTTCTCGAAGGTATGACAAAACCGCTCATGTCCTGACGGAACGGCCGAAGTATTCCGGCGGATCACGTCCGGCATGCTGGGTCGTGTGACCCCTTCCGTGGACCTTCATCCTCATGGTGACGCCGCCGGAGGACCTGACGTCCCCGGACGGGTGGACGCGACCGGGGCCGGCGAGTGGGACCTGCACCATCACGGCGACGCCGAGGTCGGACCCGGGCTGGTCGACCTCGCGGTCAACGTGCGCCGCCAGCCGATGCCGTCCTGGCTGGCCGGCCCGATCCACGCGGCGCTGGCGGACCTGGCCGCGTACCCGGATCACACCGAGGCCACCGCGGCCGTCGCGGCGCGGCACGGCCGCGACCCGGGCGAGGTGCTGCTCACCGCCGGCGCGGCGCAGGCGTTCGTGCTGATCGCGCAGGCCCTGCGCGACGCGCGGCGCCCGGTCGTGGTGCATCCGCAGTTCACCGAGCCGGAGGCGGCGCTGCGCAACGCCGGGCACGCCGTCGAGCGCGTGCTGCTGCGCGAGACCGACGGCTTCCGGCTCGACCCGGCGCTGGTGCCGCAGGACGCCGACCTGGTCTTCGTCGGCAACCCAACCAACCCGACGTCGGTGCTGCACCCGGCCGCCGACGTCGCCGCGCTGGCCCGCCCGGGCCGGGTGCTGGTCGTCGACGAGGCGTTCGCCGACACGACGTTCCGGCCGGGGGAGGCGGGCGAACCCGAGTCGCTCGCCGGGCGCCGCGACGTTCCCGGCCTGATCGTGCTGCGCAGCCTCACCAAGACCTGGGGGCTGGCCGGGCTGCGGATCGGCTACGTGCTCGGCCCGGCCGGCCTGCTGGCCCGGCTCGCCGCCGCACAGCCGCTCTGGGCGGTCTCGACGCCGGCCCTCGCCGCCGCCACCGCCTGCGCGGGGCCGGTCGCCGTCGCCGCGGAGCGGGAGATCGCCGCGGAGCTCGCCCGGGAACGGGACCATCTGGTCGCCTCTCTCGCCGACGTGCCGGACGTCACTGTCGTGGGCACGCCGGCCAGTGCGTTCGTCGCGCTGCGCGTGGCGGGTGCCGCCGAGGTCCGCCTTGAGCTGCGCAAACGCGGGTACGCGGTGAGGCGCGGCGACACGTTCCCGGGGCTGGGCGCCGATTGGCTGCGGATCGCGGTGCGCGACACTGCCACCACTGACGCGTTTGTCGCGACACTGGTTGATGTGCTGAAGGAGCGACAGTGACCCTGGAGACGACCCTCGCCGCGATCGCGCCCGCCGATGAGCAGGCCATGTCCGCCGCCCGCGACCTGCAGGGCCGCCTGACCAAGCCGGCGGGTTCGCTGGGCGAACTCGAGGAGCTTTCCGTCCGCCTGGCCGGGCTGGCGGGTTTCTGCCCGCCGCCGCTGCCGGAGCCGGGTGCGATCGCCGTCTTCGCCGGAGACCACGGCGTGCACGCGCAGGGTGTCACCCCCTGGCCGCAGGAGGTCACCGCGCAGATGGTGGCCAACTTCGTGGCCGGCGGCGCGGTGATCAACGCGTTCGCCCGGCAGGTCGGCGCCTCGCTGATGGTGGTGGACGTCGGCGTCGCGATCCCGCTGCACGGCGGTGAGAATCTGCTCGACGCGAACATCCGGCGGGGCACCCGCGACCTCAGCGTGGAGCCGGCGATGACGACCGAAGAGGCCCGGGCGGCCCTCGAGGTGGGCATCTCGGTGGCCGGCGCGCTTATCGACGGCGGCGCGAAGTGCCTGCTCACCGGCGACATGGGCATCGCCAACACCACCCCGGCGGCGGCGCTGATCGCCGCGTTCACCGGCGCCGACCCGGCCGTGGTCACCGGCCGCGGCACCGGCATCGACGACGAGACGCACGCCCGCAAGGTCGCCGTGATCGCGGCCGCCCTCGACCGGCACGCGCCCGACCCGGCCGAGCCGCTCGCCGCCCTCGCGGCCGTCGGCGGCCTCGAGCACGCCGCGCTCGCCGGCTTCATCCTCGGTGCCGCCGCGCGCCGGGTTCCGGTGATCGTCGACGGCGTGATCGCCGGATCCGCCGCGGTGGTGGCCGCCGCGTTCGCTCCCGACGCCGTCGCCGCGATGGTCGCCGGGCACCGGTCGGTCGAGCCCGGCGCGACGGTCGCCCTCGCCCACCTCGGCCTCACCCCGCTGCTCGACCTGGGGCTGCGGCTCGGCGAGGGTACCGGCGCGGCGCTCGCCCTGCCGATCGTCGCCGGCGCGGTCCGGGTGCTGCACGACGTGGCCACGTTCGACTCGGCGGGAGTCTCGGAGAAGTGAACCTCTACCCCTTGGCGCTCAAGCTGGACGGACGGCGGGTGCTGGTCGTCGGCGGCGGCGCGGTGGCGACCCGGCGGATGCCGGCCCTGCTCGCGGCCGGCGCCCGGGTCGACGTCGTCGCCCCCGAGCTGACTCCCGCGCTGCGGGCGCACGCGGAGGCCGGACGGCTGACCTGGCACGAGCGGCGGTTCGCCGCCTCCGACGTGGACGGCGCCTGGCTGGTGCAGGTGGCGGTCGACGATCCGGCGGCGGCTGCCGAGGTCAGCACGGCGGCCGAGCGGCGCGGCGTGTTCTGCGTACGCGCCGACGACCGTGCCGCCGCGACGGCCTGGACCCCCGCCGTGACCCGGCACGACCAGGTGACGGTGGCGGTGACCGACGGCGGCGACCGCAAGCGGGCCCTGGCGGTACGCGACCAGATCGCCGCCGCCCTCGAGGCCACCCCGCCGCGGCAGCGGGAGTCGCTGAAGGGGCACGTCGCGCTGGTCGGCAGCGGGCCGGGCGACCCGGAGCTCATCACGGTCAAGGGCCGGCGCCTGCTCGCCCGCGCCGACGTCGTGGTCGCCGACCGGCTCGCCCCGGGCATGCTGCTCGACGAGCTGCGCCCCGACGTCGAGCTGGTCGACGCGGCCAAGATCCCCTACGGCGCCTCGGTGGCGCAGGAGGAGATCAACCGCATCATCGTCGAGCGGGCCCTGGCCGGCGCGTTCGTCGTACGGCTCAAGGGCGGCGACCCGTTCGTCTTCGGCCGTGGCGGCGAGGAGGTCGTCGCATGCGCGAAGGCGGGCATCCCGGTGACCGTGGTGCCGGGCGTGACCAGTTCGATCGCCGCCCCGGCGCTGGCCGGCATCCCGGTGACCCATCGCGGGGTGGCCCACGAGTTCACGGTCGTCTCCGGGCACGTGCCGCCGGAGAGCCCGGAGTCCTTGGTCGACTGGGCGGCGCTGGCCCGGCTGCGCGGCACCCTTGTCGTCCTGATGGGCCTGAAGAACCTGCCGAGGATCGCCGCCCGGCTCGTCGCCGAGGGCCGGGCCGCCGACACCCCGGCCGCGATCGTGCAGGAGGGCTCCACCGACTCCCAGCGGGTGCTGCGCAGCACCCTCGGTGGGGTGGCCGCCGCCGCCGCCGAGGCCGGCATCCGGCCGCCCGCGGTCGTGGTGGTCGGGGATGTCGTCGCGGTGCTGGGATAGTTGTGTGACCGGTGGGTAACCCACTGAAATGAGTGAGCGACCGCACATGACATTGTCCGGGATCGTGCTCGACTCCCCGGACGCGAGGGAACTCGCCGGCTTCTATCAGCGGCTGCTGGGCTGGAGCGTCGTCCAGGACGAGCCCGGGTGGGTCAAGCTGGGCGCGCCCAACGGTGGCCCGGGCCTCTCCTTCCAGACCGATCCCGCGTACGTGCGACCGGTCTGGCCCGCCGGGCCCGGCGATCCGCAGATGAGCGTCCACCTTGACATCCGCGTCGAGGAGCTGGAGCGGGCGGGCGCCCACGCGGAGAAGGCCGGGGCGGCCAAGGCCGACTACCAGCCGCAGGAGGACGTCCGGGTCTATCTCGACCCGGACGGCCATCCCTTCTGCCTCTTCCTCTAGCTCGCCTCGGGCTCCGGCTCGGCGTCCGTCACGCCGAGCTCGTTGAGGAACGTGCGCGCCCACTCCGCGACGTCGTGGGTGCGCAGGTGCCGCTGCATGACGCGCATCCGGCGCCTGAGTTCGGACGGCTCGGCGCCGACGGCGCGCAGCAGCGCGTCCTTGACGCCGTCCGGGTCGTGCGGGTTGCAGAGGAACGCCTGCCGCAGCTCGGTCGCCGCGCCGGCGAACTCGCTGAGCACCAGCGCACCGCCGCCGCTGGCCCGGCAGGCCACGTATTCCTTGGCGACCAGGTTCATGCCGTCGCGCAGCGGCGTGACCATCATGACGTCGGCGGCGAGGTAGAGCGCGGCGAGCTCGGTCCGGCTGTAGGACTGGTGCAGATAGTGCACCGCGGGCATGCCGACCCGGCCGAACTCGCCGTTGATCCGGCCCACCTCGCGCTCCACCTTCACCCGCAGCGTCTGGTAGTGCTCGACGCGTTCCCGGCTCGGCGTCGCGACCTGCACCATCACGGCCTCCGGCACCGCCAGCTTGCCGTCGGCCAGCAGCTCGCGGAACGCCTTGAGGCGCAGCTCGATGCCCTTGGTGTAGTCCAGCCGGTCGACGCCGAGGATGACCGTCTCCGGGTCGCCCAGCTCGGCGCGGATCTGCTTCGCGCGGGCCTGGACCCCGGGGTCGGCGGCCATCCGCTCCATGTCCGCGGTGTCGATGCTGATCGGGAACGCACCGGCCTTGACCTTGCGGCCGTCCACCTGGATCGACTGGCCCTCGTAGCGCAGGCCGAGCAGGTGCCGGGCCAGCCGGACGAAGTTCTGCGCCGCCAGCCGCTGCTGGAAGCCGACCAGGTCCGCGCCGAGCAGCCCGCGCAGGATCTCGGCGCGGAACGGCATCTGCATGAAGAGCTCGATCGGCGGGAACGGGATGTGCAGGAAGAAGCCGATCCGCAGGTCGGGACGCATCTCGCGGAGCATCGCCGGCACCAGCTGCAGCTGGTAGTCCTGCACCCAGACGGTGGCGCCCTCGGCGGCCACGTCGGCGGCGGCCTGCGCGAAACGCTGGTTGACGATCCGGTACGCCTCGCGCCAGCGCCGCTTGTAGACGGGCGTCTCGACGGCATCGTGGTAGAGGGGCCAGATCGTCGCGTTCGACTGGCCCTCGTAGTAGCGCTCGAGCTCCTCGGCGCTCAACGGCACCGGATGGATCTTGATGCCCTCGAGCTCGAACGGCTCCGGCGCCTCCCCGGCGCCGCCGGCCCAGCCGATCCACGTGCCTCGCTGCTCGGCAAGTACCGGATGCAGGGCGGTGACGAGCCCACCCGGGCTAGGACGCCACTGCCGCTCGCCGTCGACCATGACCTCGTCGACGGGCAGGCGGTTGGCGACAACAACAAAGGAACTTCGTTCGGCCACGCTGAGTGCACCTCCGGGTCGTTCTGGGTTCCCGCTCACGAGCCTACTGTGCGTAGCCGGTCGGGGCGTGCCCAGCAAACTTCCAGCCGCGCGGCAACGCCTCTGGCAGGAGGGTGCCATCCTTGGCCGGTGAGCCTGTCCGACGATCTTCCACCGCCGCGTCGACCGCTGTTCTTTCCTGTGGTCATCGCCACCGTATTTCTGAGCATCATCGGGATGTCGGCGGGTCTGGTCCTGGGCTCGCACCACGAGACGCCGCGGGGGCCGGACGACCCCACCGCCACCTACGTACCCACCGAGCCGGTCGTTTCATCGGTCAGGTGCCCGCCCGAGATGCATGTCACCGCCCGTAAGCTCGGCTACTCCGCGACCCTGAACCAGGTGCTGAAGGTACGCGCGGCCGACACCGGTACCACGGTGTGGATCTGCAGTGACGAAGGTGGACGGCTGTTCTACCAGGCCAACCGTGGTGGCTACGAGAAGAAATGGATCGAGGGGGAGACCGCGCTCTTCCTGGCGAACGTCGTCAAGGACGACGACGGCTACCACGCCACCGCCGACGACGGGAACACCTTCTCCGTCAACGACCAGCGGCTGGAGATCGTCAAGAACGGCGTGCGGGAGAGCTGGAAGGTCACGCCCGAGTGATCCCGCCGGGGAATCCTGGCGGCGTCGACGGGGTTGTTGTAGGTGGCCGGCGGGCGACCTGGAAAGATTGACCTCTCGTCCGGCATCCCGGAAATCCCGATCACGGAGGTAGGCCGCACCGTGGCCCAGTTCATCTACGTCCTGGAAAAGGCGCGCAAAGCGCACGGCGACAAGGTCGTGCTCGACAATGTGACGCTGAACTTCCTCCCCGGCGTCAAGATCGGTGTGGTCGGCCCCAACGGCGCTGGTAAGTCCAGCCTGTTGAAGATCATGGCCGGGCTGGACACCGTGAGCAACGGCGAGGCGCGGCTGATGCCGGGCTACACCGTCGGCATGCTCGCCCAGGAGCCCCCGCTCAACGAGGCCAAGACCGTCCTCGGCAACATCGAGGAGGCCGTCGCGGAGACGAAGGCCAAGCTCGAGCGGTTCAACAAGATCGCCGAGCAGATGGCCACCGACTACACCGACGAGCTCATGGAGGAGATGGGCAAGCTCCAGGAGGAGCTCGACCACTCCAACGCGTGGGACGTCGACTCACAGCTCGAGCTCGCCATGGACGCCCTGCGCTGCCCGCCGCCGGACGCCGACGTCACCCAGCTCTCCGGTGGTGAGCGCCGCCGCGTCGCGCTGTGCAAGCTCCTGCTCGAGGCGCCCGACCTGCTGCTGCTCGACGAGCCCACCAACCACCTGGACGCCGAGAGCGTGCAGTGGCTGGAGCAGCACCTGGCGAAGTACGCCGGCACGGTCATCGCGATCACGCACGACCGGTACTTCCTCGACAACGTCGCCACCTGGATCCTCGAGCTCGACCGGGGCCGCGCGTTCCCCTACGAGGGCAACTACTCGACGTACCTGGACAAGAAGGCCGCCCGCCTGCAGTTGCAGGGCCGCAAGGACCAGAAGCTGCAGAAGCGCCTCACCGACGAGCTCGAGTGGGTCCGGTCGAACGCGAAGGCCCGTCAGACCAAGTCCAAGGCGCGCCTCGAGCGCTACGAGGAGATGGCCAACGAGGCGGAGAAGACCCGCAAGCTGGACTTCGAGGAGATCCAGATTCCGCCGGGCCCGCGTCTGGGTAGCACCGTGATCGAGTCGAAGGACCTGGTCAAGGGCTTCGAGGACCGGGTGCTCATCGACAACCTGTCGTTCTCGCTGCCGCGCAACGGCATCGTCGGCATCATCGGCCCGAACGGCGTCGGCAAGACCACCCTGTTCAAGACCATCGTCGGGCTGGAGAAGCCGGACTCGGGCACGGTGCGGGTCGGCGAGACGGTCAAGCTGTCGTACGTCGACCAGAACCGTTCCGGCCTCGACGGCTCGAAGACGGTCTGGGAGGTCGTCTCCGACGGGCTCGACCACATGATGGTCGGCAAGGTCGAGATGCCGTCCCGGGCGTACGTCGCGGCGTTCGGCTTCAAGGGGCCGGACCAGCAGAAGCCGGTCAAGGTGCTCTCCGGCGGCGAGCGCAACCGGCTCAACCTCGCGATGACGCTGAAGATCGGCGGCAACGTGATCCTGCTCGACGAGCCGACGAACGACCTGGACGTCGAGACGCTGTCCAGCCTGGAGAACGCGCTGCTGGAGTTCCCCGGCTGCGCCGTGGTCATCTCCCACGACCGGATGTTCCTGGACCGGGTCTCCACCCACATGCTCGCGTGGGAGGGCACCGAGGAGGACCCGGACAACTGGTTCTGGTTCGAGGGCAACTACGAGGCGTACGAGAAGAACAAGATCGACCGTCTGGGTGCCGACGCGGCCCGGCCGCACCGTGTCACCTACCGCAAGCTGACGCGTGACTAGGTTCAGCTACGACGTGGCCGTGCGCTGGTCCGACATGGACGCGTACGGCCACGTGAACAACACGCGCTTCCTCACCCTCTACGAGGAGGCGCGGGTCGCCATGTTCTTTGTCGGCGCGCGGGCGCAGGGCGTCACCTCCTTCGAGGACGGCATCGTCATCTCCCGGCACGAGGTCGACTACCTGCGCCCGGTCGACTACGGCGACGCCGTGCGCATCGAGATGTGGGTCTCCCAGCTGCGGGCGGCCAGCTTCACGGTCTCGTACGAGCTCTTCGACGACGGCGTGCTCGCCAGCCGGGCCAGTTCGGTCTGCGTGCCGTACAACCTGGCCGAGCAGTTCCCGCGCCGGTTGACCGAGGCGGAGCGCGATTTCCTCAAGCCTTACCTGGAGGCTTGAGCGATGACCGCTCACGGGATCACCGGCGTGGCGGATGCGGGTGCCTTCCTGGCCCGGCTGGTCCGGCTGGACCGGCTGGTGCCGGTCCGGCTGCGCTCCGCGGGGGACCGCACCGCGCTCTGGGCGCCGCTGCCCTGGGGCGTGCTGGTCACCCGCGAGGTGGCCGGGCCCGGCCCGGGCGACGCGACCGTGCCGGCCGCCGAGCTGCTGGCCGCGCTGGCGGAGCGGAGCCCGGAGCTGCCGGCCCGCCGCGACGGCGACTGGCGCTGGCCGTTGCCGCCGGCCCGGTCCACGGTCGTGGAGTCGGTGGCGACCGCGGAGCTGAGCCGGCTGGCGACGGCGGCGGCGGGAACCCTGCGCGAGGTGACCGCGGGCGGCATCGCGGGCCGGGCGGTCGGTCAGCGCGCGGTCCGCGACGCGCTGCTCGATCACGTCGCGCTCGTCGTCACGGCGGCCGCCGCCGGCCCAGTCGAGGTGTCGCAGCGGCTCGTTCAGGCGAGCTCGCGGATGGGGTTCCTCGGTCCGGCCGATGAGGACGGTCCATCCGCCCGAGTGTGCGTGGCGGGACGCTGGGTGGGACTTTCCGCACCATATGGAGTCGCCTGGCTACAGCCGGTCAAAGAACTGACTGTTATGCCTATAGGGGGTCACCCGAAAGGGTGATGATGCATCGTTCCTCCGGTCGCGCCCTCCCTTTGAGGGGATGACCTCCGCGACCTGTACGGGTACCGTCGCCCCGGGGTCCACCGCTACGTCCGGCGGAGGGCCTGCTGGGGAGTGAGGTGCACAACGATGCCGTGGTGGTCATGGCGTCCCGGGTCGGCCGGAGGCGATGAGCCCGAGACCGGCGGCGAGGTGGCGTTGCAGAGCAGCGTCCGCGTCGGAGTGCCGGCGCAGCGTGAGCCGGGACACTCTTCGATGTCCTCCGCCGATCTGTCCGCGATCGACGAACCAGGCCAGGTCGCCCCGGTCGACTTGGCGCGGCTCGGCAAGGCCCTCGACCTGCTCGACGTCCGGTTCCTCGCCGACGGCGGCGGGAGCCTGCTGGCGATGTGGGAACGGCACGCCGTGCTGTTCACGCTCGAGGGACCCGACGACGAGATCCTGGTCATGCGCGCCCGTCCGCACGCGACCGTCCCGCCCGACTGGGCCGACCGTGCGTACCGCGTGGTTAACGAATGGAATCACACCCGCCGCTTCTGCAAGGCCTACGTGGGTGACCCCACCGAACGCGGGCAGCTGCCCATCTACGCCGAGCTGCAGGTGCCGCTCGCGTCGGGCGCGCACGACGCGCTGCTGGTGGAGATGCTCGACTGTGGTGCCGCCGTGGCGACCTCGTTCGTCGACTGGCTGCACGACGAGGGCGCACTGCTCTGAGAGCCGCAGAAGGGGCACCCGGGATGCCGGGTGCCCCTTCCTTCTGCGCCGGTCAGGAGGGCGGGAACATCCCGATCCGCCCGTGGTACTCCTTGGCGAGCTTGTCGGTGTCGGAGCCGACGATCAGGCCCTCCGGAACGACCTGGAACGCCCGCACCCCGACGCCCCGGTCCCGGCCCGGGTTCCAGGACAGCGCCCTGCCGGTGCTGGGGCTGATCGCGCCGATGCCCACCCGGGTGACCGCGCCGGGTCCCGGGCCCTTCGAGTCGCTGCCGTACGGGTTGTCCAGGTAACGGTGGTGCCCGCCGACGTAGACGGCGCTGCCGGTGACCGCGACCGCGTAGAGCGAGTCGCCACCGGTGCGCTGCACCCAGGTCGGGTTGTGCTTGCCGTTGCCGCCGGTCTCGAAGCGCGCGGCCGAGTCGCAGAGCTTGGTCGGCGAGGAGGCCCGGCCGGTGGAGGCGACCACGAAGTACCTGCCGTCGGGGGAGAACTTCACCTGCCGCAGGTAGGTGTCGAAGCCCTTCATGCACGGCGGCTTGTATGCGTCCGTGTACCAACTGGTCACGGTCGCCGCGGGGCCGGTGATGTCGAACATGGCGATCTGCGCCCGGCTCACCGATCCGACCCTGAGCAGCGCGCCGACCGCGACCAGCCGGGTGCCGTCCGGGGTGATGTCGAAGTGCTCGACCCGGGTCCGGGTCAGGCCGGGCGCGGAGAGCTTGGCGTCGAAGCCCATGTCGACCGCCCCGCTGCCCGCGTCGAGGCGGGCCAGCCCGGCCCGTTTGGTGCCGTTGATCGAGGAGAACGTGCCGCCGGCGTAGAGGCTGGCGCCGCGGGCGTTCAGCGTCCGCACGTCACCCCAGTTGATCGTCGCGTTGAAGGCGGTGACCCGCGAGCCGTCCGCCACCGAGACGCGGGCGAGGCCACGCTGGGTGGTGCCGTTCACGGTCTTGAAGGAGCCGCCGAGGTAGACGGTGTCGGTCGAGCCGGCGGCGAGTGCGTAGACAGGGGCGTCCACCTGGGGAGCGAAGGCGCTCACCACCCCGTCGCGCAGCCCGTACGCGAAGATGTTCTTGCGGGGGTAGGTGGTCTTGCGGGTGCTGTCCTGCACGCGGGTGAAGCTGCCGCCGACGATGACCGTGTCACCCACGACGGCCAGGGCCCAGACCGTCCCGTCGAGGACGTGCGGGGTGAAGTCCACGGGATCGGCCGAGACCACCGCCGGTTGAGCCAGATCGGCCGCGGCGGGCGTCCCACCCAGCAGGGCGGCGCAGGTCAGCGCGGTAGCTGCGAGCAAGCGGCGTCGCATCGTTCACTCCTGGGATCGGGCCGCGATGTCCGTGATGAGACGTTCGCGGTGTTAATCCGATCAACGAGTGGGCTGCCCCCCGGGATGTGCCTCCATCGTGTTGACCATGAAGTAGGCGGCCCGCTCGAGGTAGTCCCAGAGGGCGGTGCGGTGCGGCTCGGGCAGGTGCAGCGAGTCGACCGCGGCGCGCATGTGCAGCAGCCAGGCGTCGCGCTCGGCGGGGCCGACCCGGAACGGTGCGTGCCGCATCCGCAGCCGCGGGTGGCCGCGGCTGGCCGAGTAGGTGTTCGGGCCGCCCCAGTACTGCATCAGGAACAGGGTCAGGCGGTCGGCGGCCGGGCCGAGGTCCTCCTCGGGGTACATCGGGCGCAGCAGGGGGTCCTGCGCGACGCCCTCGTAGAACGCGTCGACGAGCCGGCGGAAGGTCGGCTCGCCGCCGACTGCCTCGAAGAAGCTGGCTTCCGGTTGCTCTTCTGCTGCGCTCACCTGTCCAGTTTGCCAGCAGGACCGGGCCGAACCGGATCCGGTGTGACGTGCGTTGCCGCGGCGGTCGGCGGGACGACCGCCTGGGCGTCCTCCTCGGCGACCGCCTGCGGCCGGTAGGCGACCAGGGCCAGCATCAGCAGCAGCCCGCCGATGCTCCACACGCCGACGACCAGCGGGATCGACGAGACCTGGGCCAGGGCGCCGGTGGCGATCACGGCGAAGCACTGGGTGAACTGCAGGCCGCCCTGCACGACGCCGTACGCCCGGGCGCGGTAGCCGTGCGGCAGGGCCAGCACGAACTCGCCGTTGAGGGTGGGCATCAGGCCGCCCTGGGCGATGCCGGAGATCACGACGAACACGGCGACGGTCCCGGCGTTCGGCGCGAAGACGGTCAGGGCCAGCGCCGTCGGCGCCAGCAGGGCGAGCGGCCTGACCAGCCGGCGGCGCCGCGACTGGACGACCAGCCGGTTGATGCCGAGCCCGCCGATGACGAAGCCGATCGGGCCGGCGGCCATGATCAGGCCCTGGTCGAAGCCGCGGGCGGAGGGCTCCTCGTGGAACAGCGCGGCCCAGCCGGCGGCCAGGCCCTCGGGCAGGATCGTGAAGGTGGTCAGGGCGAACACCATCAGCGCGATCGAGCGCAGCAGCGGCGTACCGAAGACCAGGCGGAAGCCCTCGCCGGTCTCCCGCAGCAGGTGCCGTCGCTCGGCGCGGTCGGCGGCCCCGGGCCGCGGCCGGACGCCCATCGCGATCAGGCCGGCGGAGACGACGAAGGAGACCGCGTCCAGCGCGATGCCCAGCCGGGGGTTGATCGCGACGGCGAGCGTCGCGCCGAGCAGGTAGCCGACGACCTGGGCGGCCTGCGAGGTCGAGGCGTTGATGGCCAGGCCCGTGACGAGCTCGCGGCGGTCCAGGATCAGCGGCATCAGGGCGGAGCGCGCCGCCTGGGTGGGCGGGGCGCCGAGCATCGCCACGAAGAGCAGCACGATGATGACGTAGACGTTCATGCCGGGCAGCGCGATGAGCGCGATCGGGACGGCCCGGGCCAGGTCGGCGACGATCAGGACGCGGCGGTAGGGGTAGCGGTCCGCGAGCGCTGCCAGCACCGGGCCGCCGACGATCCACGGCACGTAGCTCACGGCGAACGACACGGCGGAGAGCAGCACGGACTCGGTCTGCTGGTAGACCAGCACGACGATCGCCGCGCGGGCCAGATAGTCGCCCAGCCAGCTGACGACGAGCGAGACGTAGAGCGCGCGGTACTCCTGAACCGCGAAGACGTCCCGGAAAGTCACGGGGCGCTCCGGCTCCGTCGCGCCGCCGGCCCGTTCGGCCGGTCGCGCGGCGGGTCGGTCGTCCGACACCAGGGCCCTCCATCGATCGCGACGGCCGGCGGGATCGCCGACGGCGGCCGGTCACGTTCGCCGGGTTTCTCCGGATTTGAAGCCTGCGCGAACGTGACGCTGCATGTGCAGATGCTCTTTGCGCGATTCTGCCCGATCGTCCGAGTCCTGGCTAGGGCGTACGGGCGAAATATCGTCCATTCGGTCGAGGTCGGACATCCCCCATCCTGCCGTATATGCAGGTCAGGTCGCACCCCCAGGAGTACCCGGGGTGTCGGGCGAGTGGTGCGGAAACCCCGGAGGTACCGCCGAACGGGGCAACATCCGCGACACGGCGATCCGCTCGGCGATCCCGGCGGCCTCCAGTGCCTCGGTGAGCCGGCGGCGCAACTCCCGCTGGATGGGGATCCGGCTGGCCGCGGCGGTCTTGGCGATCGTGCGGATGACCGCGCCGTCCACGGTGAGCTGGTCGACGCCGATGACCTCCGGCGGCTCGAGGAACTCGGTCGAGTGCGCGGGCTCCTCGGCCAGGGCGAGCGCGGCCTCGCGCAGCACCTGGGTCGCCTCCTCCGAGTTGACGAAGCCGATCGGGATGTCGATGACCACCATGGCCCAGCCCTGGCTCTTGTTACCGACCCGGATGATCTCGCCGTTGCGGACGTACCAGAGCACGCCCTGCATGTCCCGCACGGTGGTGACCCGCAGGCCCACGGTCTCGACGATCCCGATGGCGTCGCCCAGGTCGACCGTGTCGCCGACGCCGTACTGGTCCTCCAGAAGCATGAAGAGGCCGGCGATCAGGTCCTTGACCAGGCTCTGCGCGCCGAAGCCCACGGCAACCCCGACGATGCCGGCGCTGGCCAGCAGCGGGCCGAGATTGAAGCCGAGCTCACCCAGGACCAGGAGCGTGGCTATGGTGAAGACGACGGCGGTGACGAAGCTGCTCAGGACCGACCCGATCGCCTCGGCCCGCTGCCGGCGGCGCTCGGGGATGTAGGTGCTCTCGGCCGCCTCCTGCTGCTTGTCGGCGCGCTCGCGCAGCGGCTTGAGTAGGGCCGGCATCTCGGCCCGCGACGTGGTGGCGGTCAGCCGCCGGATGCCGCGGCGCAGCAGCCACCGGATGAAGATCGCGATCAGGACGATCAGGATGATCCGCAGCGGCTTGACGACGATCACGTAGCTGCTGTTGGCGAGCCACTGGATGCCGGTCTGGTCGAAGACCCAGGAGCAGAGCACGTCCGACTTGCAGGAATCCGTGAGCTCGGCGGGCACGCTGTAGATCGGTTCGGTGGAGCCGGACGGGGTGGGAACGGGGGCAAGCGGAATCACGGGGGCTTAACCTACCGGCCCGCGGTCCGGGGCTGCAGGCGGAACCGGACCGGGCGTGCCCGCACAAGACCTCAGACGTTTACGAGCCGACCGCAGATTCTGCTCGCAAATTCGTCATTCATCAGGGACTATTGGCGCACGAGCACCGGTAGATCCGGCGCTCGACCTATGACCACAAGCACACGGGAGCGGTTGCAAGCACCATACCGAAGGGTGATCGCGATGCCTGACATACGACCCACGGTCGGCTCCTCCGCGTTGGTATTGAACGCCACCTACGAGCCGCTGTGCGTCGTGTCGGTGCGTCGGGCGACGATCCTGGTGCTGACCACCAAGGCGGAATGCGTCTCCGACGGGGACGGCATCCTGCACAGCGCGCGCCAGGCCCTCCCGGTCCCGTCGGTGGTGCGCCTGACCCGGTACGTGAAGGTCCCGTACCGCACACACGTCGGCCTGTCCCGCCGAGCGATCTTCGCCCGCGACGGCGGCCGCTGCGCCTACTGCCGCGGCTCGGCCGAGACGATCGACCACGTCTTCCCCCGCAGCCGGGGCGGCCTGCACGCCTGGGAGAACGTGGTGGCGGCCTGCGCGAAGTGCAACCACAGCAAGGGCGACAAGACGCCCGCCGAGCTGGGCTGGCGCCTGCACGCGGCGCCTGCGGCCCCCCGGGGCGTCGCCTGGCGGGTGCTGGGCCACCGGACCCCGGACCCCCGGTGGGCGGACTGGCTCGACCTGCCCAAGCCCCTCGAGGCGGAGGCCGCGTAGGGACCGGCCGCGCCCGTCAGGCGTCTCTCGTGCCCGTCAGGCTGGCGAAGACGATGACGTTGTCGCTGTAGCCCCGGTCGCCGCCGAGCCAGCTCCCGCCGCACGTCACCAGGCGCAGCGACGGCCTGCTGTAGTCGCCGTAGACGCGCTTGATCGGGAGCTTCTCCTTGTTGAAGTGCTCCACCGAGTTGATCCGGAAGATCGCCACCCGGTCGTCCGCGCGCAGGATCTCGATCCTCTGACCCGGCTTCAGCCTGCCCAGGTCGTGGAAGACCGACGGGCCCGTGCGGGTGTCGGCGTGGCCGACGATCAGCGCCGGCCCGAACTGTCCCGGTGTCGGGCCCTGGTCGAACCAGCCGACCTCGTTGTGCCGCTTCAGCGGCGGCGTGCCGACCGAGCCGTCCTTCGCCAGGCCGACGTTCAGGATCGGCGCCGCCACCTTGATCGCCGGGATCATCAGGCGCTCGGGGTCGCTGGGGCTCAGCACCGGAAAGGCCCGCGGCGGCGGCTTGTCCGGGCCCTTGAAGAGGTCGCGCAGGTTGAAGCCGGTCGCCGCGCCGACCCCCGTGGCCACCGCGAACAGGCCGAGGAAGACCAGGATCACCGCGGCCAGGCCCAGCGGCATCTGCCGGCGGCCGCGGACCGGCTGCGGCGCCGGCAGCTTGGTGCCGCCCGAGGGGCGCGGCAGGCGGGCCGGTGCGGGCGGGGGAGGCGGCCGGGAGATCACCTCGGCCGGGCGGCGCCGGAGCACGGACTCGGGCATGCGTGGGCCGGGGGGCTCCTGCCTGGACACCGCCGGGCGGGGCATCTGCCGCCGCCTCAGCCGAGGCGGCGGCGCCGGGCGGCCACCACGCCGAGGGCCACGCCGGCCGCCACCGCGGCCAGCCCGCCGCCGATCATCGCCGTGGCGGACAGGGCCGGTGCGGTGCCGCCGCCGCCCGTCGCCGGGCCGCGGGCCGGTTCCACCTTCACGACCACGTGCAGGGTGTTCTCCGCGGTCTTCCCGTCCGGGCACTTCAGCCGTACGGGGTAGTCGCCCGGATCGGTCGCGGCCGGGACGCGCGTCGTTGCGGTGAGGAACCCGTAGCTCGGCGACACGGTGATCGTGCCGATCGGGTCGATCGTCACCGTCGCCGGTTTCAGGTTGTCGTCGCAGCTGGCGCGGATTCCGATCTCGTCGCCGGAGGGCACCGTGCTGGGGTTGGTCTCCACGAAGACGCTCGCCGCCAGGGCGGGTGATTCCTCCATCAGGACGACGGGCAGGGCCAGGGCAAGAGCCGCGAGTGCGGCCGGGACGGATGTGCGCATGACCTCCCCCTCCTGCCGTCCGCGGCAGAAACCTCGCGGACGGCGCGTGAGGGTGATTTTCGCACCTGCGCGCCGTTTTCGCGTGGGTGCGGTGATCCCACTTCGGGGGTGTTGACACCCGGCGGCCCGTGACGGCTAACACTCCGCTACCGTGATTACCGTTCGGATCACTGGGAACACAGTGAATTGGCCCGGTTCCTTTTTGACGCCTGGGGGCGTTGAGGTTGTCGATATTCAACACGGTTCTTGTCTTTGTCATCATTCCATCGGCGATCATCGCCGTGATCGCGGTGTCCGGCGCGTCCGGCGGCAGCCGGCACCGGCCGTCCCGCCGCTACCGCCCCGGCCGGCCCTACGACTTCAGGCCGATCTGGTTCCTGGCGTCGCCCGCGCAGGTGACCGCCCCGGGGACGCAGCCGGCGCTTCCGGCCGGAGTCCTCGAGGACTCCTCCGGCGCCCCGGTCCGGCCCGGCCCGACAGGAGGCGCAAGTGACCGTTGGTGAGACTCAGGCCCTGACGGCGGAGAGCAACGAGCAGCCGCTGACCGCGCTCGACCACCCCGGCGGGCCGACGCTGACCGAGCAGCCCGAGCTGACGATGTCGCAGGCCAGCATCGACGCGCTCGACGGGCCGTTCACGACCCGCCAGCTGCTCCGGCTCGACGAGGCGCTGCGGGTCGCCGATCAGCAGACCGGCCTGACGTTCAGCGTCTACCTCGGTGACCTCGAGGAGCCGACCCGCGAATACGCCGAGCAGCTGCACCGTCAGCTGGAGGGCGCCCCGAAGGCGGTGCTCGTCGCCGTCTCGCCCAACCAGCGGGTCCTGGAGATCGTGACGGGGTCGGAGGCGCGCAAGCGCATCACCGACCGCGACTCGAAGCTGGCCGCGCTCTCGATGGCGGCCGCGTTCGCCGGGGGAGACCTCGCGGGTGGCGTCCTTTCCGGACTCGACCAGCTGTCGTCACACGCCGGCCGGCACTAGAGCCACGCGGACGGGGAGACCCGTACCGGGAACGGGGCGTCGACCTTCACCAGGTCGGCGCCCTGCAGCGTCTTCTCGTGGACATAGCCGTCCGGGCCCAGGGCGTACGTGTGCAGCACCGGCGACCGGTCCGGCTCGATCCGCCAGTACGTCTCGATGCGCGCGTCCGCGTACAGGGCCGGCTTGAGCAGGCGGTCGTAGCGCCGGCTGGTGTCGGTCTCCACCTCGACCACCAGCGCGACGTCGGCCGGGTCGGCCCAGATCGCGCCCGAGGAGCGCGGCCGCAGCACGGTCACGTCCGGTACCAGGTTGCTGGCGCCGACCGCGACGCCGAGCCGTGCGCAGACCCACCAGCCGCTCGGTGCCGCGTCGCGCAGCAGCGTCACCACGGCCTGCACCACGGCCTCGTGCGGGCCGTTCAGGGGCGGGGTGACGTGCAGGCTGCCGTCGACGATCTCGTAGCGGTGCCCGTCCTGCGGGAAGAGGTGCAGGTCCGGCTCGGTCCACTGTCCTTCCGGGGCGGTCCAACGCACGACCGGGTTCGCACCGATAGTCACCGGACCACCTCCATCAGCGTGGAGTGTCAGCGTACTCACGCTTAGTTGTTTCCGGTGGGTTTCGACCCCGTAAGTTTCGCGGGTCGCAAGGAATTCATTCCCTCACGACCCGCGAAAACTCTCAGCCTGCGCTAGCGTCCTTCGCCCGGGCCTTCAGGGCCCGCAGCACGCCGTCCCGGCCCTCGGCGACCAGGCGGCGCAGCGACGGCGAGTGCCCGTCGGCGGCGAGCCACGCGTCGGTCAGCGCGACCGTCTCCTCGCTCACCTGGTACGCCGGGTAGGCCAGCATCGCGAACTCCTGGGCCGGCTCGCTGTCGGAGCGGGCCCAGACGGCGTCGACGGCCTCGAAGAACTTCGGGGCGAACGGTGCGGTGAGCTCCACCTGCGTCGACGCCTGGAAACCCTGCAGCAGCGAGCGGTTGAGCCAGTTCGGCAGCTTCTCCTCGCCCGTGAGCTGCGCCCAGACCCGGGCCTTGTTCTCCGCCGTCGGCAGCAGGGCACGGGCGAGCGCGGCCTCCCGCTCGCCGCTGGCGGTCAGGTCCGACGCCAGCTCCTCGTCGACCTCCGCCTCGCCGGCCGCGCCCTTGGCGGCCAGCGACTCGAGGATCGTCCAGCGCAGCTCGGTGTCGATGGTCAGGCCCGCCGGGATCCCGGTCCCGTTCAGCCAGCCCCGCAGGATCGCCAGGTCCTCGTCGCCGCGCGCCGCGTTGATGAAGGCGCGCGCCCAGGCGAGCTGGAAGCCGCTGCCCGGCTCGGTCGCGGCCAGCGTGGTCCGGGCGGTCTCGGCGAGCTGCGCCCAGCCCGTCGGCGCCCACTGCGGGTCCGCGTACATGGTCAGGGTGGTGGCGGCCTGGCGCAGCGTCGCCGTCGTCAGGTTGATGTCGCGCTCCAGCGGCAGGCCGGCGCGGACCAGCGCGATGTAGTCGCGGGCCGCAAGCTCGGCGTCGCGCAGCTGGTCCCAGGCCGCGGCCCAGCACAACGCCCGCGGCAGCGACGACTCGAAGCCGTCGATGTGCTGCACGACCGTCGCCATCGAGCGGTCGTCGAGGCGCAGCTTCGCGTACGTCAGGTCGTCGTCGTTGACCAGCAGCACGTCCGCGGCCCGTACCCCGGTCAGCGCCGGGATCTCGGTCTCCTCGCCGGTCACGTCGATCTCGAGCAGGTCCCGGCGGACCAGGCGGTCGTCCTGCAGGTCGTAGAGGCCGACGCCGATGCGGTGGGTGCGCAGCGTCGGGTAAGCCGCCGGCGCCTCCTGGCGCACGACCACGCTCTCGTACGTGCCGTCGGCGCCGATCGTCACCAGCGGGCGCAGCGTGTTGACCTGAGCCGTCTCGAGCCACTGCGCGGCGAACTTGCGCAGTTCCCGGCCCGAGGCCGTCTCCAGCTCGGTCAGCAGGTCGTCGAAGGTGGCGTTGCCCCACGCATGCCGCTGGAAGTACGCACGCAGCCCGTCGAGGAAGGCGTTCAGCCCGACGTACGCGACGAGCTGCTTGATGACGCTCGCGCCCTTGGCGTAGGTGATGCCGTCGAAGTTGACCTCGACGGCCTCCAGGTCGGGCATCTCGCAGTAGACCGGGTGCGTCGAGGAGAGCTGGTCCTGGCGGTAGCCCCACGCCTTGCGCACCGACAGGAACGTCGACCACGCGTCGGTGAACCGCGTCGCGGTCGTGTTGCACCAGTGGCTGGCCCACTCGGCGAACGACTCGTTCAGCCACAGGTCGTTCCACCAGCGCATGGTGACCAGGTCGCCGAACCACATGTGGGCCAGCTCGTGCAGGATCGTGTTGGCGCGCTGCTCGTACTCGTAGTCGGTGACCTGTGAGCGGAAGATGTAGTGCGCCTCGGCGTGCGTGACGCAGCCGAAGTTCTCCATCGCGCCGGCGTTGAAGTCGGGCACCCAGAGCTGGTCGTACTTCGGCAGCGGGTAGCGCACACCGAACTGCTCGTGGAAGAAGTCGAAGCCCTGCTTGGTGATCAGGAACAGGTCGTCCGGGTCGAGGTACTGCGCCATCGAGGCCCGGCAGTAGACACCCAGGTCGATGCCGTCGTGGCTGTCGCGCAGCTCGTGGTACGGCCCCGCGCACAGCGCCGTGATGTAGGTGCTCATCCGCGGCGACGTCTGAAAGTGGACGGTCTTCGCGCCCGCCTCGGCCGGGACGGTGTCGTCCACCGGCATGTTCGAGACGACCTTCCAGTGCGCCGGCACCGTGGCGTGCCAGGTGAAGACGCTCTTCAGGTCGGGCTGGTCGAAGGCGGCGTACACGCGCTGGGCGTCCGCCGTCTCGAACTGGCTGTAGAGGTAGATCTCCTTGTCGACCGGGTCCTCGCTGCGCTGCATGCCCTGCCCGCTCGCCGAGTACGCGAAGTCGGCATCGACGATCAGCGTGTTCTCCGCGGCCAGGCCGGTCAGGGTCAGGCCGTTCTCCGCCGACCAGCCGGACAGGTCGACGGGTGCGCCGTTGAGCGTCGCGTGCCGGACGCTCGCCGCCGCCACCTCGATGAACGTCGTCGCGCCGGGTTCGGTGCAGCGGAAGGCGACCCGGGTGGTCGTGCGGAACGTGCCCGTACCGGGCCCACCCTGGCCGTCGGTCAGGTCCAGGGCGATGTCGTACCCCGTCACCTCGAGCAGGCGGGCCCGCTCGGCGGCCTCGACCTGGGTCAGGTTACGAACTCCGGCCACTTCAATCTCCTCAATGCTGGTCCAGGCTTCATCGCCCCGACCTAGAGCTTTCCACGTCACCATATGTGGTCGTCGCGTGGCGCACGTCACCGCCGGGTCCGGGCCGGGCGAGGCAGGATCAAGGGTATGAGTGAACGCGCCGCGGTCGACATGTGGTTCGACCCCCTGTGCCCATGGGCCTGGATAACCTCCCGCTGGCTGCTGGAGGTCGAGAAGGTCCGATCCGTCGATATCACGTTCAACGTGATGAGCCTCTCGGTGCTCAACTCGGGCCGCGACCTGCCCGAGCAGTACCGGGAGCTGATGACCAAGGGCTGGGGCCCGGTCCGGGTCTGCATCGCCGCCGCCGAGGCCGCCGGTCCGGCGGTGCTGCGCGACCTGTACACCGCCCTCGGTACCCGCATCCATCTGCAGAAGTACGAGCTCGACGAGAAGCTGTACACCGAGGCGCTCGCCGAGGTCGGCCTCGACCCGGCGCTGGCCGCGGCGGCCGACACCGACGCCCGGGACGAGGCGCTGCGGGCCAGCCACAACGCGGGCATGAAGCCGGTCGGCACGGACGTCGGAACGCCGGTCATCCACGCGCCCGGTCCGGTCGAGGGCGAGAAGATCGCCTTCTTCGGTCCGGTCGTGACGCCCGCGCCGAAGGGTGAGGCGGCGGGCCGGCTGTGGGACGGCGTCCTGCTGGTCGCCGGCACGCCGGGCTTCTACGAACTCAAGCGCACCCGCGATCTGGGCCCGATGTTCGACTGATGCGCCACCTGAGTCTCCGGCAGGTCGTTGGATGAGGCGAGAACCACATCCGACCGGAGGCTCTGATGGCCGAGTCCGACAGCATCGCCACTTCCACCATCGCGGTACATCGCGGGGCCTGGGACAGCTTCTGCCCCAACCTGCCCTCCGATGTCGCCGCGATGGTGGCGCCGCCCGTGACCGTGTCCAGCTTTCCGCTGGTCACGGCGCCGGAGCCCGTCTCGGCCCGGCGCCGGGCGAAGCAGGGCAAGCTGCGCGGCAACCTGCCGTCCGCGCCGCAGTACGGCCGGCACCGGCTCCGCTCGCAGCCGTGAGACGACACCGGGGTGTGCGCACGGCCGTCACACCCCGGCGGTAGGTTCGCTGGCATGACGGTCGTGCACCCGATCAGCCGGGCCTGGATCACCACTGGCGGCACCGGCGCGCAGAATTACGACGAGTTCGCCGACGACGCGGAGATCACCGCGATCATCGCCGCGAACCCGCACAGCGCGCTCGCCATCGAGATGCCACACCGGGCGCCGGACTCCGTGGGTAAGGCGTTCGCCGACTGCCTGCCCGACGCCGCCGCGCGACTCGCGGAGGAGAAGGCCGCGGGCAGCTACTCGTCGGCGGAGGACGTGGTGGTCCTCTACCGGATCACCGCGCCCGGCGACCCCGCCGCCTACGGGCTGTGGTCGATGGTCGACACCGACCAGATCTCCACCAGCGCCGACGAGCCGGGCCTGGTCATCCGCAACGAGGACGTGTTCATCGCCAAGGTGCGCGAGCGCGTCGCCCTGGCCGAGACGCTGCAGACGCTGCTCTCGCCCGTGCTGCTGCTGCAGACCGGCAGGGGCGAGGAGCTGCACGCGGCGCTCGCCGCGGCCACCGACGCCGCCGGTGCGCCCGCCGCGACCGACACCGACCAGAGCGGCCGCACGCACGCCATCTGGGTGGTTTCCCCCGGCCCGCTGCAGGACGAGCTCACCGCGCTCGCGGGCGGCGGCGAGCTGGTCGTCGCCGACGGCAACCACCGCAGCCTGGCCGCGCAGACCGGCGGCCTGCCGCGCTTCCTGGCCGTCGTGACCACCCCCGGGTCCGTCGCGATCCAGCCCTACAACCGCCTGATCAGCGAGCTGCCGGCCGCCGGCTTCGTCGAGCGCCTCACCGCGGCCGGCGCCCGGGTCGAGGAGCTGCCGCGCCCCGCGGCCATCCCCGCCAAGGGCACCATCGAGCTGTACGCGGGGGGCCGCTCGTTCTCCGTAGTGCTGCCGCCGGCCGAGGGCAGCAGCCCGGTGGAGAACCTCGACCACGCCCTGGTCGAACGGATCCTGCTCGGCGACGTCCTCGGGCTCGACCCGGGAGACAAGCGCATCTCGTACGTCGGCGGCGACTACCCGGCGCAGTGGCTGTGCGGCGAGGTCGACGCCGGCCGCGCCGAGCTGGCGGTCCTGATCGCCCCGGTCACCGTCGACGACTTCGTGGCGGTGAATCTCGCCCGGCAGAAGCTGCCCCGCAAGAGCACCTGGTTCACGCCGAAGGCCCGCGGCGGCCTCGTCCTGGCCCAGCTCTCCTGATCCTTCCGACCGACCGCCACCCGAAGAAGGAAGAATGGCCTTACATCCGCAGGTGGAGGCGTCGCTGGCGATCCGGCGTCGCCCGGGCGCCGAGGTCCTGGCGGTGGACCCTCACGCGCAGCTCGTCCTCGCGCGCGAGGCGATGGAGGAGTCCGTCGAGGCCGAGTGCGGCCCGGCGATCCCGCTGCCGGTGGTGGTCGATGTGGATGCGGCCGGCGTGCCCTGCCGGCTCTACGCGGCCGGCGTCGGCGCGCCCGTCTTCGTCTACGTGCACGGCGGCGGCTGGTGCTACGGCAGCGTCGAGACGGTCGACCGGCTCTGCCGGCGCATCGCGGACCGCTCGGGCTGCGCGGTGTTGTCGGTCGGCTACCGGCTCGCGCCGGAGCACGTCTTCCCGGCGGCCCTCGACGACGTCGAGACCGTGCTCGCCTGGGTACGCAAGGAGGGCACGGGCCTCGGCCTCGACCCGTCCCGGCTGGCGATCGGCGGCGACAGCGCGGGCGGGCAGCTCGCCACCGTCGCGGCCCGGCGCCAGCGCGACGCCGCCACACCGCTCGACTACCAGGTGCTGATCTACCCGGCCATCGACCCGATGACGGCGTCGGAGTCCTACGACGAGGTCGGCGGCTACGGTCTCGACCGCGAGTGGATGCGGCTGGCCTGGGAGGCCTTCGTGCCGGAGCCAGCCCTGCGCTTCAGCGCCGACGTCGCGCCGCTGGCGGTCGCGGACCTCGCCGGGATGCCGCCGACGCTGCTGCTCACCGCGGAATACGACGTGCTGCGCGACGAGGGCGCCGACTACGCCGACGCGCTGCTGGCGGCCGGCGTCCCGGTGGTGCACGTCCGCTATGCGGGCGTCAACCACGGCTTCGCCCGCAAGCTCGCGCTCTTCGACGCCGCGCGTGCCGCCGCCGACCAGATCGCCGCGAGTCTGCGGGCCGCGCTGACGTTCTGATCGCGGTTTGAAAGACTGCGGGTCATGCGCGTCTATCTGGGTTCCGACCACGCCGGCTACGAGCTGAAGATGCACCTGGTCAACCACCTCAGCAAGCAGGAGTACGACGTCGTCGACGTCGGTCCGTTCGGGTACGACCCCGAGGACGACTATCCGGCGTTCTGCCTGAACACCGGCGCGAGGGTGGTCGCCGACGAGGGCAGCCTGGGCATCGTCATCGGCGGCTCCGGCAACGGCGAGCAGATCGCCGCCAACAAGATCGCCGGGGTCCGCTCGGCGCTGGCGTGGAACGTCGAGATCGCCCAGCTCGCCCGCCAGCACAACGACGCGAATGTGCTCGCCATCGGCGGCCGCCAGCACACCCTGGACGAGGCCACCGCGATGGCCGAGGCGTTCCTGACCACCCCGTTCTCGGGCAGTGAGCGGCACGCCCGCCGCATCGGCCAGCTCGCCGAGTACGAGCGCACCCGCGTGCTGCCGCCGCTGCCGCAGAGCTGAGCCCTACCTGTTGCGGGGCAGGTCCTCGCGGGGCATCCAGTTGCGCCGCACGATCGGAAGTTCGGCGTCGGCCTCGGCGAGTTGCTCCGGGGTCGGCCGGGCCGCGTCCCGGGCGCGCAGCGCAGCGCCGACGCTGACCTGTGACGAACCCGATCCGACGAGGCCGCGCAGCCCTCGCTCGGACTGGTCGTCGCCGCCGGCGCCCGCGCCGGAGGTCGGCCGGGCGCCGTGCGCGGGCCGGGGCCGGCCCGCGAAGGCGTTGCCGGCGGCCCGGGGCGGCCGGGCCGCGGGTCTCGGGCTCTCGGTGACGGGATCCAGCACCGGTGCCGTCGCGTCGACGGTCTCGCCGGTCACGGCCGGCGTGGGCGTGACGGCGGCCGGGTCGGGCGCCGCGGCGGGCGCGGCCGAGGCCGCTGAGGGGGGACGCAAGCGGCGGCGTCGACGTTCGGGTTCTTCGCCCATGACGCCGAACCTACCGCCGCCTGGCCCACTCAGAACACCTCGGTGGGATTCGGCAGGCGATGCCAGGCGAAGGCGGTCGAGGCCCGGCGCAGCGCGCCCGGCGTCAGTTCGCGGACCGTGCCGGCGGCACCGAGCGCCGCCAGCGACGTCGCTCCCAGGTAGGCCGAGCCCAGCTCCAGGACCGTGCAGGCCAGGTCGGCGGGGTCGTCGGTGCGCGTGCAGGTGGCGACGCCGTCCGGGTCGGTCCTCAGCCGCCAGCGGCCGGCGTTCGCGGCCAGCAGCGGGTCGGTGACCTCGAGGACCACGTCGACCGGGGCGGCGTACGCGCGGGCGGCGAGCGCCTTCGGCACGTCGACGACGCGGATCCAGAGGCCGTCGACCAGTACGCTGCCGAGCCGGCGCGGCTCGTCGACCAGGTACTGCAGCGGCTCGTCGACCGCCGCGAAGTGCATCGTCGCGGAGCGGGCCAGATCGGTCGTGAGAAGGAAGTTCCACAGGGCCGCGTAGGTGGCCGGGTCGGCGGCCACGACCTCACGGATCTGTACCTCGCAGTCCGGGCCCAGGCGGTCCCAGCGGGACTTGGCGCGCCAGAGGGCGTACCCGGTCGGGCCCTCGGGTGTGTCGTGCACCACGCCGTGCAGGGCGGTCGAGCCCCCGCGCTGCGACTCGAGGTCGGCCAGCACGTAGCGCCACCACCGGTCGTCCCGGCTGGACCAGCCGGTGCGTTCGGGGCGCAGCTGCTCGTAGACCTTCGCGAACTCGGCGATCGCGTCCGCTGGCGCCACCACGCGCAGCCGGGAACCGGAACCGGGCACGAGCGCCGCGGGCGGGCGTACCTCCCGGGTGGAGATCTCCATGCGGAGACGCTGCGCCGCCGGCCCGTAGCCGAACCGGGGATAGATCTTGGACTCGCTCGCCCAGAGGACGGCGAGCGGCTCGCGGCCGGCGGCCGCGATCTCCCGCAGCTGCCGGTGCATCATGCGGGTGAGCAGCCCACGCCTGCGGTGGGTCGGCGCGACACCGACGAGTGACACGTGCGCTGCCGGCAGGATCGCACCGGGCACGGTCAGTTCCCTGCTGAACGCCCCCGCGTGCCCGACGACCGCGCCGGCGTCGTCGGCGACCAGCGTGCGGTCGGTCTCGACGACGGAGGCCTCGACTTCGCTGGCCTGCTGGTCGATCGCCTCGTGAAAGACGTGGCCGAGCAGGGCGGAGACCGCGGCCCAGTCGTCGGCGTCGCCCATCCTGATCCGGATCGCAGAGTCGTCCATGGTGTTTGTGTAACGGAACCCGCGCGCTACTGCGACCGATATTTGCCCGGTCGTTACTCTCGATGCAGGGCGGTGTCCGGCCGTACCGGGGGAGGGGAACTATGTCAGAGCAACCGCAGTGGCCCGAGCGGACGCTGGACATGCCGCCGCAGGATCCCTGGGCAGAGCAGCCGACGTCGCGGACGGTGCCGCAATCCGCATCCGCGCCGCCGCCGACGCAGGCCGTGCCGCCGTCGCCGTTCTCCAGCGGTCGCGCAGCGGTGAATCCGCGCCCGCGCACCCAGCAGTTCGCGGCGGAGCACGAGCCGACCGGCACCGGCTGGCCGGGCGCCGACGCGCCGCAGGAGCGGCAGCCGCTCGGCTGGCACGTGCGCCAGCTGCGCCGCGGCGGCGAGTGGAGCTTCGCGGGCCTGCTCTTCGCGTTCGTCTGCTGGGGCATCTGGGCCATCTCCTCGGACGGCGACCTGACCACGCCGGTCGTGGTGTTCATCGTGTCGGTGCTGGTCGCCGCGGGTCTTTTCGTCCTGTCCCGGCTGGTGGGCCGGGTGGTGCTCGAACGCCAGTTCGGCCGGGTCCGCCGCACGGCGCGCGGCTCCCACATGGTGGCGGGGCTCTTCCTGGTCGGCGTGGGGATCGCACACCTGCGCCAGACGGAGTGGGTGATGACCGCCTTCAACTGGGTCGCCGACCTGTTCCGGTAGGCCCGTACCGGCGGACTCAGTCGATTTGCCGGCGGCAACGCCGGTGAACGGGGTTGACGGAGCGCTGTCGTGGGCAAGACTGTGAGTTATGGCGTACCCACCCGAGGATCGTCCCGTCGCCGCCCCGGAGGACGGCGCGCCGCCGCCGCTGCCGCCGGAGCTGGCCGGGACCCTCGCGGGCCTGGAGGGCGCCGGTAAGGCACCCCCGCCGCGGCGCCCGGACACGGCGGTGCCGCGGACGCGTACGAGTGCGGTCTGGTTCGGGGTGTGGGCCGGCGCCGTCGCGCTCATTCTGCTGATCATCTTCGTCGCGCAGAACACCGGAAACGTCCGGCTCAGCTTCCTCTGGATGGACGGCCAGATCTCCCTGGCGCTGGCGATGTTGATCGCCGGCGTCTGCGGCGCGTTCGTGGCCATGGCCGTCGCCTCCGTCCGGATCATCCAGCTGCGCCGGCTGGTCCGCCGCCGCTGATCCGTCGAGTTCCCCGCTTTCCTCGGCGGTACCGCCTCACGCCTTGACATGTGACCTTTTGGTCACATAACTTTGAGTCATGGCGGACGACGACCGGGTGTTCAAGGCGCTCGCCGACCCGACCCGTCGCTTCCTGCTCGACCTGCTCTTCGCCCGCGAGGGGCGCACCCTCACCGAGCTCGAGTCCGAGGTGGAGATGACGCGCTTCGGCGTGTCCAAGCACCTGAAAGTGCTGGAGGAGGCGGGGCTCGTGGTGGTGCGGCGGGAGGGCCGGGAGAAGTTGCACTTCCTCAATCCCGTGCCGATCCGGCTGATACACGACCGCTGGATCGACAAGTACACGGAGCGTCACGTGACGGCGCTCGTTGACCTCAAGAGATCGTTGGAGGAAGAGTCATGACCGACACCACCACCCAGGTCTACCGCGTGTGGATCAAGGCGGCCCCGGAGAAGATCTGGGCCGCGATCACGGAGCCCGAATGGACGAGGAAGTACGGATACGCGGCCCCGTCCTTCTACGAGCTCAAGCCCGGTGGCGCCTACCGCTCCGAGGCCACCGAGGAGATGCGCGAGTTCGGCCGGCAGAACGGCTTCCCGATCCCGGACACGATCGTCGACGGTGAGGTGCTGGAGAGCGACCCGCCGCGGCTGCTGGTGCAGACCTGGCGGATGCTCATGGACCCGACGACGGCGGCCGAGCCCTTCACCAAGCTGACCTACCTGATCGAGGAGCTGAAGTCGGAGCCCGGCGTCTGCCGGGTCACCGTCACCCACGAACTCGTCGACGCGCCGGCGACGGCGACGATGGTGGCCGGCTCGCCGCTGGACGAGGCCGGGGGCGGCGGCTGGGCCTGGGTGCTCAGCGACCTCAAGTCGCTGCTCGAGACGGGTTCGCCGCTCAGCGCCCGCTGACCGGACGGGATGCCGGCCCGCGAGGGGGCCGGCATCTCGTGTTCGAGCCGCCGTGGTTCCTACCGGGTCCAGGGCTCCGCGGGCAGGCACTGCGAGCCGGCCTCGCCGTAGACCACCTCTCCCGACGGGTCGGCATAGCACCGGTCGACCCGATCGAACGATCGGAGCAACCGGCGGCGCCCGATCCCGCCGCCGCCTTCGCCGATGCTGACGAGTTCGGCGTTCTTCGTGACCGAGCCCCCGCTGATCAGCCCGAAAACGCCGCGCTCGACGCGTGCCGTCGTCGTGCGACCGTTTCCGTGATCGAGCACGAGCCGCTGCACCCGGTCGCTGACCCGTCCCGCCACGATGACCTCACCCCCGTCGACCTCGGTCGACGAGAGGCTCACCACCTGCACCGGGCCGGGCATCCAGTCCCGCGATCGCCAACACTCGCCGCTGGTGCCACCGCTCACCTCCTCGCCGGCCGCCGCTCGGTGCGTGCCGTGTTGGTGGCGACCACCAGCAACCACGGCAGCATCGAGCCCTCGACGGCCCGGGTGTCCGCCCGGCGACGCCACGCCGTCACACCCACCTATGACCGGCCGGGCCGGCCGTGTTGCACGGGAAGTAATCTCACGCGGTGCTGACGTCGATGCGTGACCTCAACGATGATGATCGTGAACTTGTCGAGCATGCACGCGGGATCGTCGATGCGAACACCGACGGCGTCGACGGCGTACACACCATGGGCGCGGCGGTGCGTGCCGCGGACGGTCGGATGTTCGGCGGAATCAACCTCTACCACTTCACGGGCGGACCGTGCGCCGAACTCGTCGCGCTGGGCCACGCCCGGGCGTCCGGCGCGCGCCTGCTGACGACGATCGTGGCGGTCGGCAACTTCGGGCGCGGACCGGTCGGACCCTGCGGCCGGGACCGCCAGATCCTCATCGACTACCACCCGGACATCCGGGTGATCCTTCCGACGCCCGACGGACCGAGGAGCGTGTGGATCCGCGACCTCGTACCGCTCGCCACGATGTGGACGCCGTAGCCCGGCTACGACGGGTGATCGCCGGGTGGCGGACGGATGAATATGCCATTCGCACTATCCCCGTCGCGGGTCGCCCGGCACTAGGTTTTTCTGCCGGCGCCGACCCCGACGGGCGTGCGCGGACTGATCGGAGACGACTGTGAAGAACGGCAGGCTCAACGCCCTCAGCGCCCCGCTGGCGACTCTGCTGTTGACGGCCGTCGTGAGCGGGTGCGGGGACGCGGGCGGCGAGACGACGTCGGCGCGGCCGGTGGACGCCCCCGTAGCCGTGCCGACCGCGGACGCCACGGCGGAGACGACCACACCGGCCGCGGACAGTGCGGCGAAGGTCACCGCGCCGGACGCCTGCGACCTGCTCACGATCGCGGAGATCAAGAAGCTGACCGGCCTGGCGGTGTCGATCCGCACCAACACGCCGGACCGGTGCATCTGGATCGTCGAGAAGCCCACGGACAGCCACTACGGCGGGCTGACCATCGGCGTGCAGGCCTATGCCACGGCGGAAGAGGCCAAGGAGCAGTTCAAGTGGTTCGTCTCCGAGCGGGTGCCGGGCATCGGTGACGAGGCGTCGGTCAGGGAGTCGGGCGTTACCGAGCTGGCCGTACGCGTCGGCGCCGCGAAGCTGACGATCACCGAGCAGAACCCGGCCATCACCCAGGAGGTCCTCTTCGAACTCGGGCGTTCCGTCGCCCGCAACGCCGGCTGAGGGGCGCCCCGACCTGCCGTTCGGGCGCGGCTGTCGGGTTTCGGACACCGGTGGCAGGCGCGCATCGTGGGAGCATCGCCGGATGCCGGACGGTACTGATCCCGTGGCCGAGCTCGCTCCGCAGACATATCAGTGTCACCTGGACAACCGGGACCTGACCGATCAGGTGCGCGAGGAGCTGGCCGAACAGGTCCCGGTGGCATTCAGGAAGCGCGGCCTTCGCCCCTTCGAAGTGATCGTCACCTGCCCGGGTACCACCGCGCCGCATGACGTCAGCGTCTCCGGCCAGGTGCGGTACTCCAGGTAGGGGGTCGGCACCGATGACGGACGCGGCGGGCGTGAGCCGCCCGGTGAGCGCGCGCAGCCGGATGTGGGCCGCCGCGGGCGCGGAACTCGCGCCCGCCAAGTCCCTGGCCCGGGTGGACGAGCGCGCCAAGCAGATCGTGACAAACGTCAGCCTGGTCGGCTCGCTGCTGACCGGACTGGGCCTGGTGGCCGGCGCAAAACTCGACCGGTCCACGCCGGCGAAGACCCTCGCGATCGCCGCGGTGTGCGCGGCCCTGTTCGCCATCGTGGTGGCCCTGACTTCGATGCTGCTGCGATTCACGCCCGCGCTCACCCCGGCAAATGTGCTGGAGGTCGAGGAGTGGTACCGGCGGCAGTTCCGATGGGCGTACGGGGTGATCGCGGGCGGGGTGCTGCTTCTCGTCGCCGTGCTGCTGGCCGGTGCGGCGGCGCTCGTGGTCCTCATCGGCGCCGGCGGCGCCGACGAGCCGGCGGTGTCCGCGCAGATCGCCGGCACCGGCACCGACGCGAAGCTCACGGCGCAGGTCGGATTCACCGGGGCGACGCCTGGCCAGACGCTGTACACCGAGGTGGTCGGCGTCGATGCGGCCGGTTCCCGCACGATCCTCGTCCAGTCGGTGACGCGGGCGGGTGACACCGCGTCGGTGGCGTCGACCGCCGAGGTGGCGGGGGTGTCCAGGTACGCCGCGATCGAGCTGACCGCGACCCTGGCGGACCGGCGCTGCACCGCGCGGCTGGTGCCCGTAGTGCCGCCTTCTCGGCCGACCGTGGTGTGCGAGCGGCGGTAGGCACAGCCGACCCGATCAGCTTCCGGTGACCTGTTCGATGGCGGCGACCAGCTCCTGGGTGTACTCGCTGTCGGCGGTTGCGGCGGTGCCCAGGTTCTTGAGGTCGCGGAGGGCGGCCTGGGCGTAGAGAAGTGCTTCCTCGTGTCGGCCCGCCTTGAAGATCGCCACCGCGGCGTTGTGGCGGGCGCGTGCCGCCGAGTACCGGTCCTGCGTGTCTTCGAAGTTCTTGATGGCTTTCTGGAAGTGGCTCAGTGCGGTGTCGATGCGGCCGGCGGCGGCGTAGATCGAGCCGAGTGCCGCGTGTTTGATGGCGCGGTCGTTGAGGTGGTCGGTGGGAGTGAGGTCGAGGGCCTGGTGGTAGGCGGTGGCAGCGTTGTTGAGGTGGTCGTCCCGCACCTGCTCGGGTACGTCGGCGTCATAGGCGTCCCGGAAGCGCTCGTATGCGACGTGGCCGAGTTGGGTGACGGCGCGGGCTTGGCCGAGTCGATCGTCTTCGTCCGTGAGGTCGAGGCGGTGGCGGTACCAGCGTTCGGCCTGGTCGAGGTCGCGAAGTCCGGGGATTTCGATGTGGGCGTGTCCCAGGTTGAACGCGACCATGGCTTCGCCGCGGCGCTCGCCGATGCGTCGGAACAGGCCAAAGGCCTCCTCATAGGAGGGGATGCAGTCGGCGCGTTGCTGCTCCCGCAGGACATGTCCGAGGTCTTCCAGGCTGACGGCGAGGCTGCGGATTCGGTTGCGCTGTAGGTTGTCGAGTTGGTCGGGTCGAATGGCGAGAGCATCGGCGGCGCGGTCGCGGCACCGGGCCACATTGGCGGTCTGCAGGCGTTCGGCGGTTGCCCAGTCCCGGCGGTCGCGGGCGAGCTTGACCCGGTAGTCGCTGAGCAGATCCCATTCGTTGTCGCGGTGGGGCAGTGGCCCGTCAGTGGCGGGGTCGACGAGGTCGGGGACGAGTTCTTCGACCAGCCGGGCCCATTCCGCCCCCCGACCGAAGTAGTCATAGAGGACGCGCAGGCCTTGCATGCAGCCGATGACGTCGCTCCACCGGTGGTTGCCGCGGGCCAGGGCGCGGGCGTGCAGCAGGTTGGCCTCCTCAACCGCCAAGGTGTTGATGATCTGGTGCAGGCCGTGGCTGTACTCGCCGTGGTAGTAGTTGGCGATGGAAGCGATGGCGTCGGTGTAGGCGTGCTCGGCCCGCTGGGCGGTGGGGGTGTGTGGGGCGCCGTAGTGGGTGGTGAACAGGTGGGTGAAGTACCAGGGCAGGGCGGGGTGGATGGCGTAGTAGCCGCTGCCGAGCGGGGTGAGCAGGCCGATGTCGGCCGCCCGGTCCAGCAGCGCGATGCCGGCTTCGCGGGTCTGCGCGGCCGGTTCGGGCAGGGCCGCGCCGTTGTGAAGATCCTCGGCGGGATTGCCCATCGCGATGAGAGCGTCGACGTCGACGGTGTCCTGGAACAGGTGTAGCAGGGCGAGTTGGGCGCGTTCCCCGTCGGTGAACGCGTTCTCGAAGCCGAAGGCGAGCGAGGCGCCCAGCGATTTGGTGCGGCCCTGGGTGGCGTCGTCGTCCAGGGGCGCCTCGCCGGCGCGCAGCCGGGCGACGAACGCGTCGATCTGTGTCTTGCTGGTCAGCCCGTCGCGCAGGGCCTGGCCGACCAGCACGCTGATGGTCAGCGGGTTGCCGGCGGTGTAGTGCAGCAGCGGCCGCCAATCGTGCACGTCGGTGATCCGATGGCCGTGCCGGTGGGCGAGGGCCTGGGTGAGCTGGATGCGTTCCCGCATCGGCATCCGGGGCAACCGGACCCGGGCCGGAAGCCGGCCGAGCCAGTCGTGTTCGTCGCGGCGCGAGGTGAGCAGCACCTTGGCCTGGGTGTCGGCCAGGTCGCGCAGGAAGTCGGCCAATTCGGCCTGCTCGGCGCCGGTCCACGCCGACGGCGTTCCGGTGGGGAATCCGGCGACCGGTTCGACGTTGTCCCAGATCCAGAGCGCCGGCACCTGACGCAGCACCTGCAGGGCGACGTCGCGGCGGCCGGCCTGGTCCAGCGCGGCCCAGGCGATGTTGTTGCCGGCCAGCAGCGGCCCGAACACCTCGCCGAGCTGGTTGAGCAGCCGGGCCAGCGGCGTGTGGTGTTCCAGCGACGAGAAGATCACCGGTCCGGCGCCGAGGCCGGGGTGTGCGAGCCCGCCGGTCTCGGTGTACCAGCGGGCGAACTCGCTTGCGGTGGTGGTCTTCCCCGCCCCGGCGTATGCGTGCAGGAGCACGATCCGATGGTCGTCGAAGGACCGGTCCAGGGCGAGCAGCGTCTCATCGCGGCCGAAGAACCCGACGTCGGGACGGCGCGGCAACCCGGAAACCCCGGCCGGCTCACCCGCGGCGGGTTGCTGACCGGGCTGGCCGACCCGGATGGTCACCTGCCGTTGGGCGGCCGGCGTGAACAGGGCGATCGGCGCCGACTCGTAGACCACCGGCACCGACCAGTCCTGCAACGGGCGCGGGTCGAAGGCGATCTGCCGGCTGGGCTGCGCGTGCAGCTGCCGCCGCCCGGCCGTCACCGCCGCGCCCAACGGCTGCCCGTCCAGCAGCGCCGCGTACAGGTCGGCGACGAACCGGGCCGCGGTCACCACGTACACGCTGTAGCGCATCGCGACCACCCCCGGCACGCCGGCGTCGGTGACCTCCAACGCCAGCGAGCCGTAGCCGCGCACCCTGGCGTGCACATCCCCCTCCGCCGCCTCCGCGCCGATGTCCGCTTCGGCGCTGCCGGCGCCGTCCTCGGCAACGGCTGGCCGGGTAGGTGCCTCCGCGTAGGCCGAGCGGCAGGCGTTGAGTACCAGCACCGACACCCCGGTCCGGGCCAGCAGATCACCCAACGCCGGCCCGTCCACCAACTGCTCGTTGTCCTCGTGACCCGGATCCTCGAACAACAGGTAGCCGTGGCTACCCGCCCGCGGCGGTGAAACGAGATTCAACCGCTGGAACCGGTACGGACTGAACCCGCCGCCCGCCGACCCGTTGTTCCCGCCGTCCTCGTCATCGGCGGTGTCGTCGCCGGAGGGGTCGGTGTTCAGGTAGGTGCCGTGCCCGTCGAAATGCACCACGTGATACGGCCGGCCGGCCCGGTTGGCGTCGCTGAGCACCTTCTCCAGCTGGGCGAACGTCGGTGGCCGCAGCACATCCAGCGTGAACACCTGCCGGGCATCGGCGCTCAACCGCACCAGGTAGCTGGCCACGGACCGGAAGGGCACATCCGCCCCCGCGGCCGGCCGGCAGATCACCAGCAGCACCCGCAGCCGATCTCCCCCGGACGGTTCCCGCTGGGGGCGGGCCGGCCGCTGGTTGACCCGTACGAACGAGGCCGCCTCCAACGCCAGCGGGGTGCCGGTGGCCGGGTCGCGCAACAGCTCCCACGGCAGCGCGGTCGCGTCCTCGACGTCGCTGGCGATCTCCACCCGGGTCTCGGCCAGCCGATCCTGCAGCCGTCCCCACAACCGCTGCCCGTCCCGGCCGTCGAACACCTCGCTGAACAGCTGCTCACCGAGCTCGGCCAGCCGCTTCTCCACCCCCGCCGCGATGGTCGGCGCCGGCTGCACCGGGTACTCCAGGAAGTCCTCCAGATACCAGCGCACCCGTTCCCGGTCCGCGGCGGACATCGTGAACTCCACCCGGCTGACCGCCTGCTCGCTCACCCGCCCGCCGGTCAGCGTGGCCTGCACCCGGTGCGATCCATCGGCGTTCGCCGACTGACTCACCTGCAATGTCAACATCGCACCCGTCCCGACTACGCAGCACTACCTGTCGATCACCCGCAGCGATCCTTCAGTCAACACCAAACCGGCAAACAACCAGAGTCGGCTACCCGGACACCCCAACCCACCCACACGGCCATCCACAATGCAGGCCCGCCCCATCGCGGGAGCTCTCATGGACGCTGCGTGACGCTCCGCCGGGTGCTGGGTACGGCAGCGTCGGCCTCCCGGGCATCCACACAGGAGGGCTACGGTCGCGTCGGGTGCTGCAATCGACGTGACGCCGACCTGACGGTCCGGACACCCGCGCCGGTAGCTGATCATCCGAGCGGCAGGGCGCACCCTCCCGTGCCGGCCCCTCGTCCGTCATGCCCGAGATGCTTCGTGCAACTCCCCAAGACCGGGATTTGCGACTCGTGCAGCTGACGGCTCGCCACTGTGCGAACAGCGGCAAGGCTGTTGACGAAGGTCGAGGCTGATTCGGCGGCCTACCAAGTTGCGCAGCGATCCGCTGGCGGTTTCGAGCTGCGGAGGATGCGCGGCGGCAGGCCAGGCCCGGCCGGCAGGTCTTGGCGCGCGACCAGCGGCCGGGGCGGACGGCCGCGGGCATGGGGGTGGCCTCGGCCTCCCGCCGAATCGACGTGCGTCGACCTTAGCCCGGAGATCCCTCGCGGGCTGTCCGATGCCAATATGCGGCGGTCTCGCTGGTTTGGCGGACGACCTGGTCGGGAGCCGGCGGAGCCGGCCAGAACTGCACGAGGTAACGCTCCTGCGCTCCGGTCTCCTCGGCGTCCTCGCTGTCGAAGCCGGCGGCGGAGTACCGCACGCGATAGTCACGCTGCTCCAGGGCCAGTTCGGAGCCGGAGCCTTCCCACGGGGCGAACCACGTGTCCGGGCTTGCGGGGGCGAACGAGACCTCAACCACCTCTGACGACGCCGCGTCGAGCGGCGGTTCGCACTCGTGCAGCTCCATACGCAACAGAACATCGCCGGTGTGCGTGCCGGTGATGAACGTCAGCTGGCCGGGTACGCCTGCGCCGCAGAGGCCGTTCTGCTGGCCATCCATGCCGAGGTCGTCCGACCGGTCGTCGTCCTCATCGTCTTCCTCGTCCCAATCCTCCAGATCCGGCCCGTTCGGATCGACGCTCCGAACCCGGAACAAGCGGTACGCCACGGGGATTACCTGGTCGAGTAGAACCTGCATGAGCCCACGATCCCCGAGCAGGCGCCGCCGGACGGGCATTCACAGGAACTACTGCGCAGGGGTCCGCGATCTGGGGCCTAGTCGTCCTGCCCGGTACGTCATCTGAAGATCAGACATCGGGGGTTGATCATGGGTGCAGCCAGGCGGAAGTTCGGAGAGGCCAGGAGTACCGAATTCTTGGTTGCACACGGCGAGTGCTCGGGCCACTCATGTCGTTCTCGGCACTCTGGGCGCGCTTTGCGTCGTCGACTGGCGTGTCATGCCCCCAATGCCAGCCACATGCAATTCCCCACATTCAGCGGGATTCGCCCGCAGTGCCGGAGTCGGCCGGACGAGCCCATAGCGACCTTGATTGGTCATGGCGTTCATCGCAGTGTGGGTCCATGATGATCACATGACACCGACGGTGATTCACCAGCCGCGGGTGGCCTGGGACGGCGCCCGCGCCTTCGTCCGCATCGCCCAGACGCCGAACTATCAAGCTTTCGCCGACCACGTTTACCACCGGCTCGGACCAGAAACCTTCACGCAGCTGGAGGAAACCCATGAGCGATTGCTTGACGGCCTAATTCGCTCTGGTGGCGACCGGTACGTAATGGACGTCGAGGCCGGCAAGTGGAGAGTTCGCCTCGAGGATCTGCTCCGCACCCGGCCCAATCTCGCCGACGCAGTGCTCGACCTGACCGCGATGGTGCCGCGCACCTGACACGCAACCCCGATGCGACGCAGCAGGGCGCTCGGCAAGATCGACGGAGCCCATCGTTGATGAGGCCCTGTTAACCCGGCCCTTGTGGACCTCGCCGACCACATGGGTGAGCCTTCGGTCGGAATCGAATCGACGACGTTCCTTGTGAGGCGCTGGCGGCCATGGGCGAGCGGCGACGAGTCGGTGACGGGCGTGGCGGCGCGCAACCTGATGAGGACTGGCCACCGGCCCGCCTTATGACCAACCTGCCGCTACGAAGCGGGCGGGTCGGCGGAGACCGCGGCCGTTGCACCGACCGACGGGCCTTGTCCGGGCAGCCTGCCCGTCGCCGACATTCCGAGCAGCAGGGCACCGCAATCGAACTCGCGTAGTCACTTTGGAAGATCCTCTCCGTTGGGGAAATCTGGCTGAATCGCCTGCTCGGCATCGGTGACCAACCGCCCGCTCGTGCCCGCTGACCGCCCCAGTTGATCACGACTGCTGGCGCCAATGGCCCGGAGGCCGATGGGAGCGGCGCGGCAGCGCGATCGCGGAACCGATGACGGCGGAGAGGCGGAGTAGCAAGACTGACGCCCACCGCCCTTGCGGCGCCCTGATCCAAACGAGAGCAATTCGGCAGTGGCGACGTCACTGACGACGTCACTGACGATGTCCCGTCACGACTGATGGTTGTCACCCAGTTAGACACCCACTCGATCTGATGCCGTCACCGTTCGACGATCCATCCGAGCGCCGCCAAGCGGTTGACGAGCCGGTCGACATTGAGCGTCCGGAACATCCACAACTCGTCGTGATCAGCGACCTCGAACTCCAACCCACCTTCGCGCCATCGACGGATTGCGATCAGATTGTCGGCGGTGACCGCCAAGGTTCCGGCCCAGATCTCCCGTAGCGTGATGGAGTCCTGGTCCGCCCGTAGCCTCGCCATCGGCCAGCCGGAGTCGGCGCGAAAGCCACCCCCAACCTTAGGGACGACCCGGATACCGCCACGTATTGAGAACCCGCGCGCATCCACCTTCTACCCCTCCGTGCCATCAAGGCATCGTCCTCGCTCAGTAGCCGAGGTCATCAGATCGAACCTCAGTCATCGGTCTTGCCATCCTGATGCCTTATGCATCTCCAGCTCCGCCGGCCCCGCCGTTGGGGAGTTCGACTCCTTCGTCTCGAAGCAACAATCAAGGGGAGCTGACCTTGGCATAGACCGAGCCGACCTGGGCTTGAGCGTCCGCGAACGTCCGCCCGCGTCCCGTAAAGATCGCACCGATTGACACTCAGTTCGACGCTCAGAGTCGATCGGCTGCTTAGAGATCCTCCGGTTGGCGAGGGCAGCTCGACGGCATCCGCGGCACGGTGTTCGGCCGAGACGACGGCAGCACACAGAGATCATCGACTACATGGGGGTGATGTGTGCAGGCCCTGGCGGCGTCCGGATCTCTAGACACCTTTCGCGGTCGGGGTTATGGCCGTTGCTGGTGGAGATTGGACCTGCTCCGGTGAGATGGTCGTCGAGCAGGCCCGGTGTGGTGTGGCATTCGTTGAGCCGGTTCTTCACGGCGGCGGCGAGGGCCGGTGCCGGTGCCGGTGAAGCATCGAGCGATCCGCGCCGGTATACCAGGGTCGGTGTCGCCTTCGTGCAGCGATCAGTGTGCGTTCATCCGGTAGTGGCACTTCAATCCCAATTTTCCCGAACTCGCCCGCTTCACCCGATTTGGGGCCACGCTTACGGGTGTCACTACCTCACTTGGAAGGAATTTCCATGCGACGTGCGAGCGTCTTCCTGGCCGGGCTGTGCTTGGCCGCCGGCACTGGACTCGCCCTTGCGACACCCGCGTTTGCCGCGGACAGTTCCGGTTCCGTGGCCAGCACTACTTCCGCCACCGAGCAGCAGCAGGGGGGCTGCCGCCGCGACAACCACTGCCGTAACCACGGCCAACGCGGAGACGGCTTCGGCGGGGATGGCTTCGGCGGGGACGACTTTGGCGGGGATGGCTTCGCCGGGGATGGCTTCGGCGGGGATGGCTTCGCCGGGGATGGCTTTGGCGGGGGCGGCTTCGGCGGGGATGGCTTCGCCGGGGGCGGCTTTGGCGGGGATGGCTTCGCCGGGGGCGGCTTTGGCGGGGGCGGCTTCGCCGGGGATGGCTTCGCCGGGGATGGCTTCGGCGGGGATGGCTTCGCCGGGGGCGGCTTCGCCGGGGATGGCTTTGGCGGGGGCGGCTTCGGCGGGGATGGCTTCGGCGGGAACGACTTGGGGTAGAACGACTTCCGCAGGAACGGCCACGGGCGGAACGATCACCGCTGGAACGGCCACGGGCGGAACTGGCGCCAATCGGAGCACAACATCGTCATTCACTGACGATCAGCCAGATGTGACGGAAGCCTGGCCGGGCGAAATCGCCCGGCCAGGCCCGTTAGTGTGTTCGACCGCGTCGTCACCCCGGCGTCGGTGTCCGCACAGTTCGACCTTGATGTATGAGGAACCGGGGCGGGCGGCTCATCCGAGCCATCCCGGGAGCCCTGCCCGTCACACCATCAAGGCGATCCTCGTCGCCACCCTTGCCTGAGTTTCATGAGCGGCAGGCACCCGCCGCCGAAGTCCGCCGCCGGGGCCCGGGTCGTCGTGTAACGCGACGGCCAGGGCCCCTTCCTCCGACGCCCGGTTGCGGCGGGATGGCGCCGGCTGACGCTGCCGGCGCCATTCCACCAGGGTGCCGGTCGACATACGTCGACCGGCACCTCATCGCCGGTTCAGCAGCTACGCCGCTCCGACGGCGAGTCGGACAGGCCGACGATCTGGTACTGGCCGCACTCGGCCAGCGTGTCGAAGGCCGGGTACCCGTTCGTCGAATAGTGCGGATACTGGATGACCTCGTAGGACGGGAAATGGTCGGTCCGCAGGCTTGCCGACATGTTCGTGCCGGAGCCCTTGGCGAGGTTGACCTCGGTGTCGATGTGCCACCCCAGGCGCCACAGGTTGTTGGTGTCGGAGTTGGTGGCCTTCCAGTGGAATCGGAGAGCATCGTCCCCGGTCGCGTCGGTCCACACGTAGTTGCTGGGTGTCGACTGGGTGTCGGTGGCGCCGGAGTACCTGAAGCTGATCGGCAGAGCGCTACTGCAGGCGATAAGCACACAGCTCGGTTGCGCCAGGGCCCCGAGTAGCCCCCGGTCGGTGTCCCAGGCGACATGGATCCGCGCGCTCGCGAATGGGCCGGATGAGGACTCGGAGCGCCCGTCGCTGATCGGTATGTAGGCGCCCTTGTCGCCGATGTAGGCGCGAGCCACGACGATCCCCGAGTCGACGCTCGCCTTCTTGACCGGGATGAAACCCTTGGTGTGCTGCCCGGGAGCCGGGCCGTTGAAGTAGCGCCAGCGGGCTTCACGGTACAGCGAGTTCTCCATCAGCGGAGACATCGTGTCCATCCCGGACTTCGGCCCGACCCGCCCGTTCTTGACCGCGGCGACCGCCCAGAAGTGGATGCCGACCTGGGTCAGATAGCCACCGGTGAAGGTGGTCTTGTTACCGCCCAGCACGGGCAGTTCCAGTGGCTTCAGAGAAGGTATCGAGATCATGGACCCCGACACCCCGTGGTAGACGATGTAGCTGTCGGCGCCGGGAACCGCGTTCCACGTCACCTTCACGCCGTACGGCCCGTTCGGCACCGATGAGATTCCGGTCGGCGCCGGCGGCAGGGGCATCGTCACCGAGACCACATTGGATGGTGTGCTGTCGCCGGCGGCGTTCGTGGCGCGGACCCGGAACTCGTACGCCGAGGCGGTGAGATAGCCCGCCTTGGCGGTGCAGCAGGTGGTGTCCGGGGCCTTGCCGCGCTGCCAGGCACCGCCCGGTGTCCGGAACTCCACCCAGTAGTAGACGTTCGGGGTGGGGCTGGCCGTCCAGCGCAACGACGCCTCGCCGAGGCTCGCGGTCACGCTCAGCCCGCTGGGTGCCTGCGGTGTCGGCGGCATCGGCCGAGCCGTCACGGTCCCGGTGTAGCCGCTCTCGCCCGCCGCGTTGGTGGCGCGCAGCCGGAACTCGTAGACGGTGTTGTTGGTGAGGTAGCCCGCGACGAAGGTGCAGCACGTGGAGATCGGATCCTTGATCCGCTGCCAGGAGCCGCCACTCGTTCGGTATTCCAGCTGGTAGAAGACGTTCGGGGTCGAGCTGGCGGTCCAGCGCAACGTCACCTTGCCGTCTCCCGGCGTGGGCGTCAGCCCGCTGGGCGCCGCCGGCAGCGGCGGCATCGGCTTCGCGGTCTTCACCTCGGAGGCGATGCTGTCCCCGATGTTGTTGGTCGACCGGACCCGGAACTCGTACGTCGTCCCGTTGCTGAGGAAGCCGACGTCGCTGACACAGCAGGTGGATACCGGGCTTGCCGGTCGCTTCCAGGTGCCGCCGGTGGGCCGGTACTCCACCCAGTAGTAGACGTTGGCGGTCGCGCTGGCGGTCCACCGCACCGTTGCCTTGCCGTCGCCGGCCACGGCGGAGGTGATGGTGGGCGGCAGGGGAAGGCCGCCCTTGGAGGTGACCCGGATGGTCGCGGACGCCGGCCCCTCACCGCTGCCGTTCGCCGCAGTGACCTTGAACTCGTAGACGTGGTTGTTCTTCAGGCCGCCGAGCGTCACGTTCAGCTTGTCCGAGGGATAGACCGTGCGCACGAACGCACCTCCCTCGGTGACGTTCCGGTAGTAAGCGTAGTAGTAGAGGTTCGGGGCGGGCGCGTCCCAGTTCAGGTCGATCCTTCCGTCACCGTCGGTGCTGCCGGTCAGGCCGGTCGGCGCCGCCGGTGGGCTGATCTTGCTGGTTGCCGACACGACGTCGCTGGCCGGGCTCTCCCCGCCGTCGCTGCTCGCCTGCACCTTGAACTCGTACCGATGCCCGGCGGTGAGGTAGCCGGCGGTGAACTTGGTGCCCTCGGTCGGGTACTGCGCACGCTGCCAGTCCTGCCCGGCCGTGGCATCCCGGAAGGAGACCACGTAGAAGAGGCCCGCCGCGGGTGCGGTCCAGGTCACCCCGATGGTGCCGTCGCTGTTGGCGGCGGCGGCGACGTTCGTCGGCGCGGCCGGCACCGCCGCCCTCGGCGTGGCCTGCACCGCCGCGCTGAGCGGCCCGACCACCGAGCCCTGCCCGATCGCCGCGATCTTGAACTCGTACGTGTGGCCGTTGGTGAGGTAACCAGCGGTGAAGGTGCTGGCCTCGCTGGCCGGGTATTCGAGCTTGGCGAACTCCGTCTCACCGGCGGTGACGTCGCGCATGTAGACCCAGTGCCAGTAGTCCTCCCCGGAATCGGTCCAGGTCAGCTTCACCTCGCCGGGAGCGGCAGTGGCCTTGAGCCCGGCCGGTGCGGCCGGCGCCGGATAGGTGGAGGCGGCGGTGACGACCGTCGATCGGGGTGATTCGCCGGCGCCGTTGATGGCGGCCACCGCGAACTCGTAGCTGTGGCCGTGGGTGAGCCCGCCGGCCGTCATCTCCGTGCCGGCGGTGACCGGAATGCCCAGCTGGGTGAACTCGGCCTCACCCGCGGTCACATCCCGCTGATAGATGTAGTACCAGAGGCCGGGTGCCGGTGCCGACCAACGCAGCAGCACGGAGCCGTCCGGCTTCGCCGCGGCGCTCAGGCCGGTCGGCGCGGCGGAGACGTCGTAGCGGACCGCAACGCGCACCTTCGTCGACGGGTCGGATTGGCCGCCGCCGTTCTCCGCCGTCACGTAGAACTCGTATTCGTGACCGTTGGTCAGCCAGTCGAGTCCCTGACTCGTCTGCGACCAGTCGACTTTCGCCTGCTCCTGGAACGCCGCCTCCCCTGCGGTGACGTCGCGGTAGAAGACCTGGTAGCTCCACGCGTTCGGGAGCGCCGCCCAGGACACGGTGACCCGTCCGGCGGCGTCCGTCACCGCGTTCACGTTGCCCGGCGCGGGCGGCTTGGGCACCGTCGCGGTCACCGTGGCCGGCGCGGACCGCGGGCCTTCGCCGCTCGCGTTCGCCGCCGAGACCGCGAACCGGTACTGGTGGCCGTTCTTGAGGCCGGGCAGCTCGATCGACGTACCGGTCAGGTTGTCGGGGACCCGCGCGATGTGGGTCTGGCCCGCGGTCAGATCCTGCTGGTAAAGCCAGTAGCGGGTTGCCGACGCGGAGGCGGACCAGGACAGCTTGACGATTCCCTGGTCGTCCACGGTGCCGGCGAGGTCGGCCGGCGCGGCCGGGACAGTGGCCGGGTCGGGCGCGGGCAACGGCCACGCGACCTCGACGAAGCGCGGACGGTAGGAGCGCGCGTCGTTGTAGTTCCCGTCGTCGGTCAGGTCGTTGACGTTGTAGGAGAACAAAATCTTGCCAGGTCGGGCCAGGGCGGCATGGATGCGAGTCTCATAGACGATCACGCCGGCCCGGGACTCCGGAGCGGTGTGCACGATCTGCGGGCCGGTGAAGGGACCCGCCGGCGACGACGCGGTGTAGGCCACCACGGTCGGATTGAAGACCAGGTTGGTGTCCATGGTGATCAGCACATACTGGCCGCCGATCTGCTGGAGCCCGTACGAGGTGCCGACCCCGCTCATGATGCGGCCCGAATCGTTCAGCTGCGATGTCCACGCGGACCCGGTCCAGTACTGCCAGGCGCCCGAGATGCCACCGGCCGGCACCCGGGCGAGGTGCATGAACTTGGTGCCGTCCGTGGCGAACTCGGTGCCGTAGATGTAGGTGAAGTCGGTGCTCTCGACGATAGTCGACCCCCAGGTGACCCTGGTGCCCTTGTTGAGGTCCGTTAGGCTCTGCAGAGTCAGCGACGGCAGCGCGAAGGTCGCCAGCCAGGTTCCGGTGAGCGCCACGTCGAGGCTGCCCGTGCCCGTCCTGCGGTAGTGGTTGAACAGCACCCGGAGCGAGGTGCCCTCGACCGTGCCGTCACCCACCCAGTAACCCGCGCTGTCGTTCTGGCCGTCAGTGTCGGCGCCGACCAGCGACGTGGGTGCCGCGGTGGTCCCGCCGTGGCGGGTCTCCAGGATCTGGTCCCCGCTCTGCACCACCATGGCGTTGTGCACCATGGGGGTGTTCCGCGGGCGGCTGCCGTCGGGGTTGATCGGGCCGAGGAAGGTGTCGGAGAACAGCCACACCAGCCGGCCGTCCGGCAGCGGCACGGACGCCGTGGCGTCACCGCCGTTCCACCGGCCGCTCGTGTCGCCGTAGGTGCCGAACATTGCGCTCACGTCGGGCGCGGTCATCCCGCCGGCGGGCAGGTCCGCCAAGGCCGGCGACGACGGGGCCGCCACCTGCACGCCTAGTCCTATCAGGACGCAGGCCAGTAAGGCGGAAAGATGGCGTCTCATCTCTTCTCGATTCTTCTGAGGGCATAGGGGATCGCCGCGTGTGCACCGGTTAAGGAATGCGGGCGCGCAACGGTGAGCCGAGAATCGGCTCCGGGCCGGTCGATCGGCGGGGAGCGTAACAGCAAATTCTCGATAATGGTGTCCACATGAACGCCTCGTAAAAGGTCACCGGTGCCCTCGTTGAAATATTTGGGACAAACTCAAGGTTGCGCAACAGGTCAGATGGCACCCACTACGTCATCGAACGCTGCCCGGGACGGACCACCCAATTCCGGCGCCTGGCATGCGCTCTGACGGTGCTCGCGTATCTGCTGCCGACCGGCCCGGGCATGTGCGATGAACAGGGAGTTGTGGTGGTGAATGTTGCCGTACGCCCGGTGGAAGAAGTGCGGCGGGGACGGTGCCGTCGACCTCGACGACTGCCGACCCCAGGGGATGGTGCAGGCGACTTCGGAATAGCCGGCATCCCGATGAAAATGCCCGAGCGTATTGCGCCGGTCTCTCGCGCAGCACGTCTTGGCTCTCGATGAGGAAGCCGCTCTCGAAGTCGGTGGCGTGCCCCTGGATCAGCGCCTCCACAATGGTGACGATCTCGTCCACTGCGAGCGCAGCTATCGCTTGCAGTCCCAGCACGGCGAGCAGCTTGGTGAATTAGGCGTCACTGAACGGGTGCGCCATTTCGCGAGTAGAGTTCGAGCCGCTTATCCAAATTGACTTCCAGGCGCAGATGTCTGGCCTCTACCAATCACCGTGCTCGGTTCACCATGTTCCGGTGCCGTATCCGCAGCTGAACTCGCCCATTTCGCGATCAACGAAGCAGCTATTTGATCAGTCGACCGACGTAGCCTGCTTCGACCAGACGCTCGTAGGCGCTCCGAACGGGGCCAGGAATGTCTTGGGCAATTGCGAATCCGTGCTCAGCGTAGAGATCGATGCCGGTTCGATCCCAGACGGTCCGCTGGCGAGAATCCTGCCGTCGTCCCAGTGGCTGCCAGGCGGCCCCAGAACTTCAACACGGCCTCCACATGCGTGGAGACGACGCGCGCGTTACCAGATCACCCAGCGGCGCAACGGAGCACCTCCACGTGCGTGGAGAGGACTACGGCGTCGGCGCGTCCGGCCGCACCTGGCCTGGCAGGGGACTAGCGCCGCTCCTCCGCGTGTTGAAACGGCTCGCCGCGCACGGCGCTTGTGAGCGCATCGAGATGTGCGCAGTGTTCGATGATCTGGCGGTCAAGGCCGGTGAGGGCGCGGAGGTGAGCGCGGATCTCCGCGCGTCGTGTGGCAGGCAGGATGCTCCTGGCGATGGCGAGCCAGTGTTCGCCGCGGTCGGCCGGCCAGTCGGTCATGTTCGGCTCGCTGCGTGCTGGGGCGGCAGCGTGGAGTCGGCGCAGGATGTCGCCGGCTTGCCTCGACCTCCTAGCTCAGCGGCGAGAGAGAGTTCTGCCGTTGGAACACCGGATCCTGCGGGCCGTCTCAGCCCGGATCCGGTGGCGCAACCAGCTCGACGCTGCCCGCCGACAACACGGCGCTCTTTCGGCAACTGTCCCGGCCGCCCGCGCGGCCTGATCGTGCAACGCCAGCCGTGCAGAGGGGAAACCACATGGATGACGGGCTGATGACCGCCGATGAGGTCGCCGCTCGCCTACGTGCCACACCGAGATTCGTGCGCCGGCTCGTCTCCGAGCGGCGCATCGAGTACGTCAAGGTCGGTCGCCTGGTCCGCTTCGAGCCGGCCGCCGTCACCGGCTACATCGAGAACAACCGCGTCGTACCGACGGACCGGGCGGCGATTCGTGCCTACGTCGGGGGAGCGCACTGATGGCCAACCGGAAGGGACGCCGCCGTTTCGGCAATGTCCGCAAGCTGCCCTCGGGTCGGTTCCAGGCCCGTTACCTCGGGCCGGACGGGATCGAGCGGACGGCACCGAACACCTTCGACACGGAACGGTTGGCAGGCAAGTGGCTCACCCTGGTCGAGTCCGAGATCATCCGGGGCGATTGGCAGGCGCCGGAAGCGGGAGACGTGCGACTGGCCGAGTACGGCAAGGAGTGGATCGCGCACCGGAGGCTCCAGCCGCGCACCCGGGAGAACTATGAAGACCTGTTCCGTCTGCACCTCGAGCCCTTCCTGGGGAATCTGTCGCTCGTCCCTGGCTATGACCGATACCACACTCCTGAACGTCCGGTGGCCACCATCGTCCAGGTGCTCGCGCTCGCCGAGCAGATGTCGCCTCGTTACACAGCGCTGATTTTGGTCGCCGCGTTCTCCGGGCTGCGCTGGGGAGAATTGGCCGCGCTGCGGCGCTGCGATGTTGACCAGGAGGTCGGCACGGTGCGGGTGCCTCGCAAGCTGGCTGCGCTCAAGAGCGGGATGGAGTTCGGTCCGCCGAAGTCGGCGGCGGGAATTCGGGTAGTGGCGCTCCCGGTGGTGGCGCGCACGGCACTCGCCGGGCACCTGGGCGGGTTCACCGACGCCGAGCCGGAGGCCTTGGTCTTCACCGGCGACAAGGGGACGGCGCTGCGGACCGGGAACTTCCGTCGAGCGGTCAAGTGGTCGACGGCGCTGGAGGACGCCGGGATGCCCGCCCGGGTTCCACTTCCACGACCTGCGCCACACGGGTAACCACCTGGCGGCGTCGAGCGGGGCCAGCACGCGGGAGCTGATGCGTCGGATGGGACACGCCAGCATGCGAGCGGCACTCATCTACCAGCACGCGACCAGCGAGCGAGATCGCGAGATCGCGAGATCGCGACGAGCATGGACAAGCGGATCAGCAAGGGTGCGAAAGCCGCGAAGAAGGGAAAGGCTGGCAAGCGAGCGCGCGGAGCCTCGTAGACGCCTAATGGCACGCCAATGACACGCAAGATCATCTAGGTGGTTGGAACGATGAAGGCCCAGGCTCGGGATATGCTCCCTGACCTGGGCCTTCGTGCTCGGAGCGGGCGACGAGAATCGAACTCGCGTAATCAGTTTGGAAGACTGAGGCTCTACCATTGAGCTACGCCCGCGTGACACCCCACTGGCGTGCGGTGCCGGGGTCAGCCTACTGAATGCGGCCGCCGCACGCGAACCCGATATCCCCCGCGTGGCGCACCGGGGTGACGCCGCGGCACACGACACGCGGTGGACCGCATACACTTGCCGTCGCCACGGGGTGTGGCGCAGCTTGGTAGCGCACTCGCTTTGGGAGCGAGGGGCCGTGGGTTCAAATCCCGCCACCCCGACTTCACCAACACACGAAGAGATCCATCAAGGAGTACGCCTGTGAAGAGCACCGTCGAGACTCTGAGTCCGACTCGGGTGCGGCTCGCCATCGAGGTGCCGTTCGACGAGCTGAAGCCCAGCCTGCTGAAGGCGTACCGTGAAATCGGTTCTCAGGTCCAGATCCCAGGCTTCCGCCGGGGTAAGATCCCCGCCGCGGTCATCGACCAGCGCGTCGGCCGGGGCACGGTCCTCAACGAGGCCGTGCAGGAGGCCATCCCGCAGCAGATCCTGGCCGCGGTTCGCGAGCACGACGTCAAGACGCTCGGCCGCCCCGAGGTGGAGATCACCGAGTTCGCCGACAACGAGCCGCTGAAGTTCACCGCCGAGGTCGATGTCCGCCCGGAGATCACCATTCCGGACCTGTCGGGCATCACCGTCGAGGTCCCGGTCGTCGAGATCGGCGACAACGAGATCGACGAGCAGATCTCCGGCCTGCGCGAGCGTTTCGCCACCCTCAAGACCGTTGACCGTCCGGCCGCGGAGGGCGACTACGTCCAGCTCGACCTCCGGGCGACCGTCGACGGCGAGGAGGTGCCCGGCGGCTCCGCGACGAACATCTCGCACGAGGTCGGCAGCAAGCAGCTTCTCCCCGGCCTCGACGACGTCCTCGTCGGCCTGGTCACCGGCGCCGACGCCACGTTCACCACGCAGCTGGTCGGCGGCGACTTCGCCGGCCGTGACGCCGAGGTGGCCGTGACGGTGCGCAGCGTCAAGGACAAGCAGCTGCCCGAGGTCGACGACGAGTTCGCCCAGCTGGCGAGCGAGTTCGACACCCTCGACGAGCTCAAGGCCGATCTCAAGGAGCGGCTGGGCAAGGTCAAGAAGGTCGAGCAGATCTACGCCGCCCGCGACGAGGCGCTCAAGCAGCTCGTCGAGGCCGCCGACATCCCCGCGCCCGAGGGCATCGTCAAGGACGAGGTCGAGGGCCGCAAGCAGGCGATGACCGACCAGCTGGAGCGCATCGGCGCCAGCCTCGAGGACTACCTGACCTCGGAGGAGAAGACCGAGGAGCAGATCGACACCGAGCTGACCGAGGCGGCCACCGAGGGCGTCCGGATCCAGCTGCTGCTCGACACGATCGCGGACGCCGAGGACATCCAGGTCTCCGACGACGAGTTCGGTCACGAGATCGTGCACCGGGCGCAGCGCGCGCAGATGCAGCCCCAGCAGTACTACGACCAGCTCGTGCAGTCGGGGGCGGCCGCGGCCGTCTTCGGCGACGTGCGCCGCGGCAAGGCCCTGGCCAACGTCATGGAGCAGGTCACGATGAAGGACACCGCCGGCAACACGCTCAGCCTCGACGACCTCCGCGAGGCCTCCGGGGACGAGCACGCCGGGCACAACCACTGATATCCGGACGGGTCGGCCGCCGCGCGCCCCTTGCGGCACGCGGCGGCCCACGCCTTTTTCCGGGTACGGGGGGAGCTGATGCGCTGTCAGCGAACACCTGCCCGAGCGGGAAGCTGATGCGGATGCGACCGGTTAGGTTGGTGCTACGACGGACAACCTGTCGGCCGGATCCCTCGGCCGACACAGTCAGCTGTGAAGGGCTGCCATGACCGATCTGCACATCCCTGCAAGTCCCACGCTGCGTGGTGACTCCCTCAGTGGCAACCTGGACGACTCGGTCTACAACCGCCTGCTGCGCGAGCGGATCATCTTCCTCGGCAGCGAGGTGACCGACCAGGTTGCCAACCGCATCTGCGCGCAGCTGCTCCTGCTCTCCGCGGAGGACCCCGAGCGCGACATCAACCTGTGGATCAACTCGCCGGGTGGTTCCGTCTACTCCGGCATGGCGATCTACGACACCATGCAGTTCATCGACAACGACGTCTCCACCGTGGCCATGGGCATGGCCGCGTCGATGGGGCAGTTGCTGCTCTGTGCCGGCACGGCGGGCAAGCGCTACGCGCTGCCGCATGCGCGGATCATGATGCACCAGCCGTCGGGCGGCATGGGCGGCACGGCCGCCGACATCGCCATCCAGGCCGAGCAGATGCTCTACACCAAGCGCATGTTCCAGGACCGGGTGGCCTTCCACACCGGCCAGGACCAGGCGCAGATCGAGGCCGACTCCGACCGGGACCGCTGGTTCACGGCTGAGGAGGCCAAGAACTACGGCTTCATCGACAAGGTGATCACGGGTGCCACTCAGGTCCCCGAGGGCGCCGGAACGCTGAACTGAGGAGCTGACAATGACCGACCTGACGATGCCTCCCGGGTTCGCTCCGGTGCACAACCGCTACGTCCTGCCCTCGTTCGTCGAGCGCACGTCGTACGGCGTGAAGGAGTCGAACCCGTACAACAAGATGTTCGAGGACCGGATCATCTTCCTCGGCGTCCAGGTGGACGACGCGTCGGCCAACGACGTGATGGCCCAGCTGCTCACGCTGGAGAGCGCCGACCCGGACCGCGACATCCTGATGTACATCAACTCGCCCGGTGGGTCGTTCACCGCGATGACGGCGATCTACGACACGATGCAGTACGTCCGTCCGGACATCAGCACGGTCTGCCTCGGCCAGGCGGCCAGCGCGGCCGCGGTGCTGCTCTCCGGCGGCACCCCCGGCAAGCGGATGGCGCTCCCGCACTCGCGGATCATCATCCACCAGCCGGCCACCGAGGGCGGCTACGGTCAGGGCTCGGACATCGAGATCCAGGCCCGCGAGATCATGCGCATGCGCACCCAGCTCGAGGAGATGCTCGCGAAGCACTCCAACCAGACGGTGGAGAAGGTCCGCAAGGACATCGACCGCGACAAGATCATGACGGCCAGTGAGGCCAAGGAGTACGGCCTCGTCGACACGGTCCTTGCCACGCGTAAGAAGAGCCTGCAGAAAGCCGGCGTCTGAGCCCCAACGTGTCATGTCGGGGGTCGGTCAGCGCACGCTAGACTGACTGACCCCTGACACGCCCGTTTTGGGGGGTCGGAGAACTGCCCGTCAGCGGGTAACGTCGAGCCAGCAACCTCAGTAACGCGGGTCGGCAGACGATGAACTCTGTAGGACGTTGTTTGGCGACGAGGAAACCATCCTCAGGCCAGGGGCCGGCACGAGCCGGCCGATGAGCGCAGGGAGAACGTAGGTGGCACGGATCGGCGACGGTGGCGACCTACTGAAGTGCTCCTTCTGTGGGAAGTCCCAGAAGCAGGTCAAGAAGCTCATCGCGGGCCCTGGTGTTTATATCTGCGACGAGTGCATCGACCTCTGTAACGAGATCATCGAGGAAGAGCTGGCCGAAACCGGCGAGGTGAAGTGGGAAGAGCTTCCCAAGCCGATGGAGATCTGCCAGTTCCTCGACAACTACGTGGTCGGGCAGGAGCAGGCCAAGAAGGCCCTCTCGGTTGCTGTCTACAACCACTACAAGCGGATTCAGGCCGAGTCGGCCGGCGCGCCCGGAGGTGGCAGCGACGTCGAGGTGGCCAAGTCCAACATCATGCTCATCGGCCCCACCGGCTGCGGTAAGACCCACCTGGCGCAGACACTGGCCCGGATGCTCAACGTTCCGTTCGCGATCGCGGACGCCACGGCGCTGACCGAGGCGGGCTACGTCGGCGAGGATGTCGAGAACATCCTGCTCAAGCTGATACAGGCCGCCGACTACGACGTCAAGCGCGCCGAGCAGGGCATTATCTACATCGACGAGGTCGACAAGATCGCCCGCAAGAGCGAGAACCCGTCGATCACCCGCGACGTCTCCGGCGAGGGCGTTCAGCAGGCCCTGCTGAAGATCCTCGAGGGCACGGTGGCGAACGTGCCGCCGCAGGGCGGTCGCAAGCACCCGCACCAGGAGTTCATCCAGATCGACACCACCAACGTGCTGTTCATCGTCGGTGGGGCGTTCGCGGGTCTGGACCGGATCATCGAGTCCCGGGTCGGACAGGGCGGGGTCGGCTTCGGCGCCCACCTGCGCTCGATCTCGGAACGCGACACGGACGACATCTTCAGCAAGGTCATGCCCGAGGACATGCTGAAGTTCGGCCTGATCCCCGAGTTCATCGGCCGGCTGCCGGTCATCACCACCGTGCGCAACCTCGACCGCGAGGCGCTTATCAAGATCCTCACCGAGCCCCGCAACGCGTACGTGAAGCAGTACCAGCGGCTCTTCGAGCTGGACGGCGTCGAGCTGGAGTTCGACACCGGCGCCCTCGAGGCGATCGCCGACCAGGCGATGCTCCGGGGCACCGGCGCCCGCGGCCTGCGGGCCATCATGGAGGAGGTCCTCCTCTCCGTGATGTACGAGGTACCCAGCAACCCCGACGCCGCCCGGGTGCTCATCACCCGCGAGGTGGTCGTGGAGAACGTCATCCCGACGATCGTCCCCCGCGAATTCGTGGGCCGGCGGGCTCGTCGCGAACGCGAGGAGAAGTCGGCCTGACCGCACCGCACGGTCTTCCGGAGGTCCTGGCCCGAGTCGAGCACCGCGAACGACTCCCGACGGACCCCTGGCTCGAACTGGTGCCGCCACCGTCGCCCCATCGGGCGGCGGTGGCGTCGTTTCCCGGCCATGTGGTCGTGGCCGCCGACGTCGACCGCCCGTGGGTCGAATCGTGGATGGGCACCGACGACGACCTCAGCGCGCCGCTCTCGCCGAGATTCCTCGGCGCCCTCGAACAGCGGCTGCGCATGACCGCCGGCAACATCGACGCGGTGCTGCTCGCTCAGCCCGCCGCGGGCGAGCCGACGATCCCGCTCACACCGATCACGGACAGTGATCATCCCCGGGTGGTCCGCGCGCGCCGATACCGCGAGGACGTCCGGGCGTGGACATGCGGCCCGGCGGTGCTCGTCCTGGGCCGCGGGCTGGCCGGGCGGTGGGAGGCCGCCGTCGAGGTGGCGCAGGGCGCACGCAACGAGGGGCTGGGGCGCTCGCTGGCGGCCGCGGCCCGGCATCTGGTGCCGCAGGGTCGGCCGGTGTGGGCCCAGGTCGCTCCGGGCAACGCAGCAAGCCTGCGCGCCTTCCTGGCGGCCGGCTACGAGCCCGTCGGCGCCGAGGCGCTCCTCATGCCGGCGCCGGACTGAGTTCGGCCGACGGAACGGCTTTCGGAGCGGCGGGCGCGTGCTGCCGGCCGTACGCTGGCAGTCATGCGCGTCGCCGTATGCCAACTGAATGCCCGCGACGATCGGGCGGCCAATCTGGCCGCCGCCCGCGAATTGCTGGGCCGCGCGGCCTCGGCCGGCGCCGACCTCGCGGTCCTGCCCGAGTACGTCGACTACCTGGGCAGGTCCGCCGGCCTGCCGAAGCCCGAGCCGATCGACGGCGAATTCGCCGAGTTCTTCTCCACGGCGGCCCGCGAGCTCGGCATCTGGGTGCACGCCGGCTCGTTCCACGAGACCGGCCCGGACGAGACGCGGGCCTACAACACGTCGCTGGTCTTCGACCGCTCCGGCGAGCTCGCCGCGACCTACCGCAAGATCCACCTGTACGACGTGGAGATCCCGGGCCGGGTCTCCTACCAGGAGTCCCGCTCGGTGGCGCCGGGCGACCAGACCGTGGTGACAGACATCGAAGGCGTACGCACGGGCCTGTCGATCTGCTACGACCTCCGCTTCCCCGAGCTGTACCGCCGCCTGGCCGTCGACGGCGAAGCCAGGATGATCGTGGTGCCGGCGGCGTTCATGATGCACACGGGCCGTGACCACTGGGAGGTCCTGCTCCGCGCGCGGGCGATCGAGAACCAGTGCTACGTGGTGGCCGCCGGCCAGATCGGCGACCACGACCCCGACCGCACCTGCTTCGGCCGCAGCATGATCATCGATCCCTGGGGGACCGTGGTGGCGCAGGCGCCGGACGTCGTCGGCATCGTGACCGCGGACATCGATCTGGGCCGGCTGGAGGAGATCCGCAGCGAGCTGCCGAGCCTGACCAATCGCCGCCTGTAGGCGGGCCACCTCGCTTCATCGCCGCCTGCGCAGTCGCAGTCGCAGGGGAGGGGAGGCGGGCGGGTGCAGGTGGGGTCGGTGTTGCGCGGGTTGTCGGTCGGGCGGTCGCGCTGGTGTCGGTGCTGCTGGTCCGTTGTGCGGTGATCGAGCGCCGATCTGGGCGCTGGGTATTCGTGTGGTGTTGCCGGGCGCGGGTGGCGTGTGACGGCGACCTGGGTTCGGGGCGCTGGCGGGGTTCGGTGCAGGCGAAATCGGCATTGCGCGGGTTGTCGGTCGCGCTGGTGTCGGTGCTGCTGGTCCGTTGTGCGGTGATCGAGCGCCGATCTGGGCGCTGGGTATTCGTGTGGTGTCGCCGGGGACGGGTGGTGTGTGACGGCGACCTAGGTTCGGGCGCTGGCGGGGGTTCGGTGCAGGCGGGATCGGTGTTTGCGCGGGTTGTCGGTCGGTCGGATGTCACGCTGGTGCGCCTCGGCCGCCGTTGTCACGACAGTCCGGTACAGCCCGGCCGACGGCGCTGCTGGTCCGTTGTGCGGTGATCGAGCGGCGGGTCCGGGCACACGAGAACCCGCTCGGCATTTGCCCGGACGGAGGCGGGGCGAGGCACGCGATCGGCGACCCGAAGTCTGGCGATGCGGGCGAGGCTGCGGGTGGGTCGACCAGAGCTGAGACGGGCGCCCGCGCGATTCGCTGCCGGACGAACCGATTGAAGGGCAGCGGCCTGGGCCGGGCGGAGCTTCTACAGGCTTTGCACGAGGTAGCTCAGGACCGCGACGCACACCAGGGCGCCGCCGACTATGAGCATTGCTCCGCCCATCCGGGTGGGGCCGCGCATGATCAGGCGGTGGACGGAGACCACCACCGCGGCCAGCACCAGAACGCCGATGAGCAGCTGTGTCAGCGGCGTCAGCAGACTGAACAGTGCGTCGGCGGCAAGCACCGGGGAAGCGGCCATGACTGCCACTCTGGCACGGGCGGGCACGCGATGGCGGCACGGGGACGGCTGTCGATTTGCGTTTCGGGTGGGGCGTCGCGTAACTTTCTCTTTGCCCGAGGGGAACCGGACGGAGCGGCACGAAAGTGACCGATCTGAAGGGGACGCGGAGGCGGCTGAAGGGAAGCGTTATGCTGACCTCAGCGACCGGGCGAAGCGGGTGCCGGGAAACCGGATTTGCGCCAGCGAGAACGACCGGGTAGAGTACAACGGCCAGCAGGAGCCGGGCGGATGGATCGTTAAGCGATCATCGGCCGGTCTGCAGAGGCCATCCGCATCGACGAACACCCCGAGTTGGGGTGAGCGTCAGCGCGGGAAAACATTCGGGCGATGCTACGAAGATCTTCGGATCTTCCAAGACTCGGGTCTTGCGCTGGCGAAGTCGACCGGGTAAGTTAGAGCGGTTGCCCCGAGCGGGTCTCCTGAAGAGGAGATTTGGTTCGGTGTGTGGTTGTTCTTTGAGAACTCAACAGGGTGCTAGATAAGCCAGTGCCAATAGGTTTTTGACTGTGGCTGGTCTGCTTTGGTGGATTGGT